>RFFS01000079.1 GCA_003696775.1 Calditrichota bacterium | reverse complement strand
CCGATAAAGCAAAAGATGCGTTTCGTAAGCTGTTTTGGGTGGACGGTAACTTAATGGATATGGTAAATGAAAAAGGTGGCGACACAACGGTGCGCATTAACCGTCTTGTGGCTCTGGCTTTGCCTTTTTCACCCCTGACCCGTGAAGAAACCGCCCGTCTGCTTGCCGAAGTAAGCGGTCAACTGCTTACCCCCGTGGGTTGCCGTTCCGCCGCGATGCCCGTCAAAGATTTCGTGCATGCCATCCATCGCAAAAGCAGCGTGTTTTACAATGGCGCCATCTGGCCATGGAGCATCGTGTTGTTTATTCAGGCAAAGGAGCGACATGACTGGGATGAAAAGGCTGCGCAAAAATGGCGTGCGTATTTTGAACCATTGCTGAAGCTGAGGAACAAAGGTCTTTTGGATCATCTCCCGGAAGTGTTGGATAACGAAGTGCAACAAACACAAAACGGTATTGCCGATTCCACCATGACCCTGGCCTGTATTTTGTGGGCCTGGTATATTATGGAGCGTCCTGAGTTGACGAAGCCGGCTTAGGCGCCTTTTTGTCCAACGCTTCTTCCTGTTTGGCTTTGATCAGTTCCCGGATGCGCATGGCCTGTTGGCGCCAAAAAATTTCATTATCCATATTTTTATTCAAATAACTATACATTTGTGAAGCTGAAATCTTATATTTCCTAAAAGTTTTCTGAACAAGAAGCTGTTTGGAGGTATCCGAAACTTTTAAGGCGTTTATGGTTATAAGTTCAGAAAGCGCCTGTAGGGTTACGTCGGGTGTTTCCGCTTCCGGCTGTTCGGAACAGGAAATAATAAGTAAAACGGCCGCTATCCATAAAAATTTTGATTTGATCATACGCATGGTATTAATCTATGGATTTAAGGCTAATCAAAACAAATCTTCTATAAAACGGTTGGAGGTAATGCATGCATCATTCCCTGAAACAATGGTTGTGGATAGTTTTAGTGATGGGCATATCATCGGTTTCGGCACAGGGGTTTGGACAGAATAAAGTTCAGTACCGGGACTTTGACTGGCATTATCTGCAAACGGAACATTTTGATATTTACTTTTATTCCGGTGGATTTAAAGCGGCTGTTTTTACAGCGGAAACCGCCGAAAACGCCTATCTTTACCTGAAAAGGGATTTTAATTACGAATTGACCAAACGGGTATCCATCATCGTTTATAAATCCCATAATGATTTTCAGCAAACCAATGTCATTTCCACATACCTTCCGGAAGGCGTAGGCGGCGTAACGGAATTATATAAAAACCGTGTCGTGGTGCCCTTCGAGGGGTCGTATGCGCAGTTTCGTCATGTCATTCATCATGAACTGGTGCACGCGGTAATGAATGATATGTTGTACGGGGGGTCGGTACAATCCATTATATCCGGACAAATTGCGCAGGTCCCCACCTGGTTTGCCGAGGGCCTGGCCGAATATTTCTCCGTGCGTTGGAATACAAAAACGGATATGCAGGTCCGGGACGCCACCATTAACAATTATCTTGTTCAGTCCCTGCCCACATTTGGCGCCTATTTTGGCGGCAACGCTTTTTTTCGCTATATCGCCGAGTCCTATGGGAATGAAAAGATATCTGAGATTCTGCATAAAATTAAGGGCAGTTTCCGTTTTGAAAAGGCTTTTCAATCGGCCATGGGGCTTAAACTGGACGAGTTGATGGAAAAATGGCAGAAAAAAATGCGCAAGGAATATTGGCCGGATATCCGCGATCGTCAGGAATCGGAAGAGTTCGCGCATCGTTTGACCAACCACAGGGAAACCAACAGCTATCTTAATATCAGCCCGGCTATTTCGCCTAATGGTGACAAAGTGGCCTTTTTATCCAATATGGACGGTAAGCAAAGCATTTACATTATGGATATGTTTGATGAAGAAAACATCAAGCAAATTATCCGTGGTGAAACTGATGTGAATTTTGAGGAGTTGCACTGGCTGAGTCCGGGGATGAGCTGGTCGCCCGATGCCAAAAAACTGACGTTTTCCGCCAAGGCCGGTGATCAGGACGCACTATATATATACGATACGGAAACGGAAGAAATTACCCAAAAAAAATTAGGTCTTGACGGTATTTTCTCCACGGCCTGGTCTCCAAAAGGTGATGAAATTGCTTTTGTGGGAAATCTGAACGGCAGCGCGGATATCTATGTATATAATCTTGTCCAGAATCAGATCGAAAAGTTAACGGATGATCCTTTTTCCGATACTTATCCACATTGGTCCAATGATGGTCAACACATCGCTTTTGTATCCGAACGGGGCGGCTATCTCCGCAAGGAAGATGTCCCGGAAAATTTTGACATGTCGAAACATGATTATAATAATTCGGATATTTACATTCTTGATCGCAATAGCGGGGAAATAACACGGGTGACGGAAGGCGCCTCTCTGGAATCCGACCAGGTTTTTGGCCCGGATGACAGTAAGCTGTTATACACCAGCGATGCCAACGGCATTTCCAATATTTATGTGTATGATCTGAAAAGCGGCGAACATTATCCCATTACCAATTTATTATCCGGGGCTTTTCAGCTTTCCCTGGACAAGAAGGGTAACACACTGGTATTCACATCCTTTAGTGAATTGGGCTTTGATCTTTATTCGGTTAAAAACCCGTTTGAATTGCCCCGTGTAACTTTGGAAAAAACGGAATATCTTAAAAAACTGGATGATAAAAACAGCCTGTTGAGCACGGTAAATATCCTCGAGAACGATTCCACCGCTACTTCAGAGGGCCAACCGGATTCCACTCAAAAGAAAGTCCGTATTCCGCAACCGACGGATTACAGTCACTATGTTTTTGCCGATCTTAACCGTCGCACGCGTAAGGTAAAAAAAGCCGCGCCCCTTAAAAAGGAAGAATATAAGCGGGATGACGGCGCATACAGGGTGCATAATTATAAGGTGAAGTTTTCCGCCGATCTGGTGAACGGTGAAGCCAATTACAATACGTACTGGGGGTTCCAGGGTTTTACCCAAATCGCTTATAGTGATGTGCTGGGCAATCACCAGATTTATCTCGGCACCAACCTGGTGTTTGATCTGCGGAACAGTTGGGTGGTGGCGCAATATCTCTATCTGCCCAAACGCATCGACTATGGTGTGTCGATTTTTCATTACGCCAATACCTATGCCTCGGTTTATTACGGATTGTCCCGTTTTCGAAATTACGGCGCCAATGTGCTGGCCAGCCGGCCTTTTGATAAGTTTTCACGAATTGACGCCAGCCTTTATTACATGGCGGCGGAGTTGGAGTATCTTTCCCTGCCCATCCCTTCACAAAAAGTGTCCAGTTTTTTACCCAGCCTGCAATATGTATTTGATACATCGGAATGGTGGTACACAGGGCCGCGTGACGGTATGCGGGGAAGGGTATCGGTTACATATAGTCCGGAACTCAGCGCTTCCAGCGTGGCCTTTACAACCGTGAAGGGCGATCTAAGAAAGTATTTTAAGCTGCACGACTATTATCACCTGGCCATACGACTGGCCGGCGGTATCAGCGTGGGGCGTGACGCGCAAAATTTTTACTTTGGCGGGGTGGATAACTGGCTTAATCGTAAATTCAACGGCGGCCTGGATCGTTATATTAACTCTGTAAAGGATGTCTATTTTTCGGAATTTGTAACACCGGTGCGCGGCGCCCGCTTTTATGAAAAAGTGGGGCACCAATACGGGCTGGTAAATGCGGAGTTTCGCTTCCCGCTGATTTTACGTCTCGATTTGGGGTTGCCACCCGTCAGTCTGGGGTATATCCAGGGTGTCCTGTTTAGTGATGTGGGTAGCGCCTGGGATGATCCTTCCCGGTTCCGTGCCTTTAAAAATGGCCGCACGGATGACCTGTTTATCAGTTACGGTACCGGCGCCCGGGTTTATTTGCTGGGCTTTTTGCTAAAATACGATCTTGCCTGGCAATATGACTGGCAAAATTCCAGCCGACCGCGCCATTACTTTTCCATCGGAGTGGATTTCTAAAAGAAAAAACCCGCCAAACGGCGGGTTTTTTGCTTATAAAGGTATGAATCATCGTCTAAAAATGACGGATTGTGCGTAATCAACCTTGCTTTAGTTGCTTTTTCACCCAGTTTCCCAATCCATCGTTGATAATCAGCTCTTGCGCAATGGGGCCCAGCGGTGTAAAGGTATAGGTGTTAGGCCCGTATGTGATGGTTTTTTCCGTCATGGAAACCGAAAGCGGATGCTCCAAAATCCGGGTGGGTGTGTCCCCGGCATGGGTTATCACATCCGTAACAAGTCCGGGGCATTCCAATAAAACAAAGCCGTTGTTGATAGCGTTGCGTTTATAGGTTTCGCTGAACGAACCGGCGATCACCAGACGGATGCCGAAATATTTCAGCGCCGTGGCGGCCTGTTCCCGGGAACTTCCCGTTCCAAAATTAAATCCGGAGACCAGAATATCGCCTTTTTGAGCGATTTTGGTAAAATCGGGGTCATAGTTTTCCATAACCACTTCGGCCATCATTTCGGGAGTCAAATCTTCCCGATAGGTATATTTACCGGGATAAATACCATCGGTATTCACATTGTTGGCGGGGCACAGTACCGCGCGGCCTTCAAAGGTTTCCGGGAAACCGGGCAGGATGGTGACCGGGCCGCCTTGCGCGCCACAATCGTGTTGATGCATGTCTGCTTTTAATCCGTT
>RFFS01000078.1 GCA_003696775.1 Calditrichota bacterium | reverse complement strand
CTGGGCGCCAATCTTCAGGATTATTCCACCTGGCATGACTGCTGCGGATTCGGATTCCGTCATATTCTGGTCAGCCGGGATTTTTCACGATCCTTTGCCACATTACGCAAAATTGAGCGCATGAAAGAAGAAGCCAATCCGGACGTGGTTATTACCCACGACACGGGATGTGTCACCACGCTGGATAAAAGCCAGTTTGCCGCCAAGGCCCATAACCGTAATGTGGGTATCCCGGTTATGTCCGATTCGCAATTTGCCGCGTTGGCCATGGGCGCGCATCCTTATTTTATATGTCAGTTACACTGGCATGGGGTGGATAACCGTCCGTTGATGGAAAAAATGGGGATTGACCATGAAAAAGCCTGGGCGGAATTTGAGGAACAGGTCGAACGCATTAAATCTGGTGAAATAGAATATTTATCTTGGGAGGATGCTGAATGAAACCCGTTTTAGTAGTAGGAGGTGGTCCGGCCGGTTTGGAGGCGGCCCGTGGATTGGCGGATTTAGGATACGCCACCATTTTGGTTGAAAAAAATGACTTTCTGGGTGGTAAACCCATCGAGGAACATTATTCGGTTTTTACGCCCGATCAGCGTGACGCACAAACAGCCATGCAGGATATGATTGACGCCGTAACCAATCGTGATGAAATTGATATCCGCCTGAATACTACGGTTGTTGCCGCTGATGGCGACGCTCCCAACATCATGGTTACCCTTAAAGGGAAAGTGGATGAAGAAGTTGTGGAAGTCTCTTCCGTGATACTGGCGACCGGTTTTAAACATTTCGATCCCGGTAAGGAAACCCAGATGTACGGCTACTATGAGTTTGATGATGTCATCACTCTGGTTGACGCTGAAAAAATGCTCAAAGAGAAAAAGTTTGTACGCCCCTCGACCGGTGAAGCGCCGAAGCAGGTGTGTTTTATCCAGTGTGTGGGAAGTCGTGATCGTCAAATCGGCAATCAATGGTGTTCCAAAGTATGCTGCGGTATTGCTTCTCAGGAGGCGCTGGAAATCCGGCAACTGCTGCCCGACTGTCGCGTGTTTGTATTCTATATCGACCTACGGGCCTATGGCTTTTGGGAAGATGATGTCTATTGGAAAGCTCAGGAAAAATATCATGTAAACTTTATCCGCGGTATTGTTACGGAGGTGACCAAACGCGGCGATCAGGTTGTGGTTAAAGGTGAAGACACCACCCTCGGTCGTCCGATGGAAATCCCGATGGATGTGGTGGTCCTTTCGGTGGGCATGGAACCCAGCGAGGGGACAACGGCCATGTCTAAAATTTTCAACCTGCCCTTGGAACATCACGGATATATCGAAACAACAGGCGGTTGTCTGAACACGGTTTCCACGCCGCGTGATGGTATATTTGTAGCCGGTGCGGCCGCCGGACCCGCCGACCTTGAAGATTCCGTCTCCATGGGTGGCGCCGCGGCCATGAAAGCGGCAAGTTTTGTACGCAAAGCGGAAGCACAGCCCGCATAAAGGAATTACCATGCTTTACGATGAAGTGGTCATAGATAAAACCGTTGATAAAGAATCGGCCCATGAATTTTTGATGGAAGCCACCAAACTGGCGACCTCGGCTCAGTTGGATGACATCGGTGACCGTTTAGGGCAAAAATACCGCATGTTTCAAAATATCCTGCGTCCCGATGCCATTGGTGACCTGCAGCCGGAAAACATCCGATTGCTCATGCGTCACATCTTTTTCCTGCGCCGAAAATCGGGCCTGCTGCTTAAAGGCAACAGTCCGGAAGTGTTGCAAAAAGAATTCAGTCTGCTGCTATACGGAGACCGACCGGTTAATGAACGCTTCAATCGTTTTGTAACGACTCTCAGCGGTTTAAATGAACCGTTGCTGATTGCCTTGGCCGGTGAACTGCTGCATTATAACGAGCCCGATAAATACTGGCTGTGGACCAGTTGGATATACGATCCCAAAACGGGAAGCGGCGCCCTGAAAATGTTAATGCAGAATGATGTGACCATAGAAGGTGAAACTGTCGGGGACAAATATGTGGCCATCGGCCGTGCCACTTCGGCCATCCATCAGGCCGGTATGACGGAGGGCTTTTCACGACTGGCCTCCGGGTTGACCGGTACCAATATATTCATGGCTTGTGTGTATGCCGTTTATATGTACACGGTATTTAAAGTAAAATTATCAAAGGAATTTAACCGCATCCTGCCCGATTTGCCTGAATTGGCCCGGCGTGTATTGGGTGTTCAAAAAATGGAGATTAGCGCGTATGACTCTTAAAACCATGGTCCGCAAGGAAAAGGAAAATAAAATTTCCTATGTGGAAAAGGACAGCGCCATCATCGATGGTATCGATGTATCCGGTCATTGGAACAAAATGTATCAACCCCGGGAAATCAGCAATTTTGATGTGGGCCCGCTGGAAGAGCTGCGCGCTCTGGCCGGTGCCGAATCCATTGGCAACTGCTATCAGTGTGCTCAATGTATTGGTGTATGCCCGGTGGATAATGTGGGTGATTACGGACCGCGTAAAATTTACCGCAAACTGCAGATGGGTATCAGTCTGTTTGATAGTGCTGATTTATGGCAATGTACCACCTGTATGAATTGCCTGCGTGTGTGCCCCAAGGAAGTGAACATGATTGAAATCATGCCCGCCGCGCGGGAAAAAGCCATCCTCGACGGTAAGGAAGTGCCGGCGGAGCTGCAGGAAATGTTCCAGAATTGCGCCGAATACGGCAACCCAATGGGCGAGTCGCCGCGCAAGCGTGCCCGATGGGCTAAAAAAGCGGACGTGGAAGTCAAAGATTTGTCCAAAAATCCGGAATCGGTGGACGTGCTTTGGTTTGTGGGTGATTATTACGCTTACCACGGGCGCGGAAATGACGCCGCCAACGCTATGGCCCGTGTGTTAACCAGGCTGGGTGTCAACTTTGGAACATTGGGCGCGGAAGAGCGCTGCGACGGTGACAGCCAACGTCTGGCCGGTGAAAAAGGTCTGTTTGAAATGCTGGCCGAACACAATATCGAAAAATTTAACAGTCTGGAATTTAACAAGATGGTGGTAAGCGGACCGCATGCTTACAACGCCATTAAAAACGAATATCCGAAAATGGGTGGCAGCTACGATGTGGATCATTACACACAGTTTCTCTCCTCTATGATGGATAAACTCAAACCCCTGATGACCAGGGAATTTAAAAAGAAAGTAACCTTTCACGATCCCTGTTATCTGGGACGCCATAACGGTGAATATGAAGCGCCGCGTACTTTGTTGAATGCCATTCCGGGTATTGAATTCACGGAAATGTTTCGTAACAAGGAACAGGGCTACTGCTGCGGCGGCGGTGGCGGCGGTATGTGGCTGGACGGTTTTATGGCCGATAATATCAACGAACGTCTGTCCGAAAACCGCGTGAAAGAAGCTATTTCGGTAGGCGCCGAGGTGCTGGCCGTCTGCTGCCCGTATGAAGTTTCCCGTTTTGAAGATGCGGTTAAATCCACCGGCAACGAAGGTAAATTGCAGGTTTTGGATATCATAGAAATCATCGATCAGTGTATAGAATAATTAAATGGAATAAACAACAGAGGTACATACATGAAGATAGTAGTTCCTTTAAAGCAGGTACCGGATCTCGTGGAAGATCTGGAACTGAATGACGAAGGTACGGGACTCGATTACGAGTACCTGAAAATGAAGCTTAACGAATGGGACGATCATGCCCTGGAAGAAGCCCTGCAGATCAAGGAAGGCGGTAGTGCCGAGGTGATTGCCGTGGCTGTTGACGGTGAAGATGTGGATAAAATGCTTTATACCGCTCTCGCCAAAGGCGCGGACAAAGCCGTAAAAATCACCGGAGCCAATCCGTATGCCGATAATCAGGAACTGGCCAGAGTATTAGCCAACGCCATTTCCGGCATGGGCGCCGATCTGGTGTTAGTGGGTGTACAGTCCGCGGGAGACCGGGATGGGTGGCTCGCGCCCATTTTGGCGACTCATCTCAATATGCCCACGGTGAGTGTGGTAACCGGCCTGGAAGTAAACGATGGCACCGCCACCGTACATAAAGAATATTCGGGCGGTATTATGGCGGAATTTGATGTGGCTTTGCCGGCTGTGATAGGTGTACAGGCCGCGCGTCAAACACCGCGTTACGCGCCGGTATCCAAAGTGCGTCAAATACAACAGTCCGCCAGTATTGAGGAAATGGCCGCCGGTGATGTGGGGGATGTGGTTACCTCCACGGTGGAAGAAATGCGTCATCCGGAAAAGAGCGGCGGCGCCAGGATTTTAAGCAGTGTGGATGAAATTGTGGAAGTTTTGAAAGAGAAAGGGGTGGTCTGATGGGAGATATTCTTGTAGTGGCCGAACATTTAAACGGTGCATTGGATGAGTCCACCTTTGAATTGATAGGCATGGCCAATGATCTCGGTAACAGTGTTGTCGCGTTTATAGGAGGCAGCGATGATATGATTGGGCAACTGGGCGCCGCTTCCAAAGTAGTGCGCGTGGATGCCGGAGCCGATTTTAACCCCGAAACATACGGCGCTGCATTGGTAGCCGTTGCCGATCATGTGAATCCGCAGGTGGTATTGACCAGCGGCTCTTCCATGGGGATGGAGCTGGCCAATATGCTTTCCGCGCAAAAAAGCTGGCCATTGGCGGTAGCTGCCACTAAGGTTAGCATCGATGGGGACGTCAAGGCTGAATCCGCCCTGTTTGGCGGTAAAATCATTGCCACGACCAATTTGGGCAGCGGGCCCTGCGTGGTGGCTGTTGTAGCCGGTTCCGCACCGGCAGACGCCGGACGCAAAGACGGCCGTCCGGCCGTGGAAAGTGTGGATATGCCCGCCACCGCCGGTAAAGTGACCTTTAAAAAATTGATTATGCCCGAAAGCGCCGATGTGGATATCACTACCAAGGATGTATTGGTGGCCATTGGGCGTGGTATCGGCAGCAAAGACGACATCGAAGTGGCCGAGGAGCTGGCGGAAGCTCTCGATGCCGCCGTAGCCGCATCGCGACCGATCATCGATGCCGGTTGGTTGCCCAAATCGCGTCAGGTGGGTAAATCCGGTTTGAAGGTAAAACCAAAGTTGTATATCGCCTTAGGGATATCCGGAGCGCCGGAACACCTGGAAGGTATGAAAAACAGTTCCACCATTATCGCCATTAACAGTGATAAAAACGCGCCCATCTTTGATGTGGCCCATTACGGCATGGTGGCCGACTTGTTTGACGTAGTTGAAGAGTTGACGGAAGCTCTCGACTAAAAACGACGGAAGCATCCCGCCAAATGCTCTCGGGCGGGATGCTTTTTTATGTAAAAAAGAGCCGCCGAATGTGGGCGCTTCTTACCTGCGTAAATGACCCGGACTCATATAATTTTTAGGAGAAACCTATGCTGTCGTTTGAAGAGCAAATGGCGTTTATTTTTCTTGTGATCATCTGCGGAATTATTGCCGCCGGTGGTTTTTACCGGATATATAAAATCGTTTCATCCGGTCGAGAAGATTATCGGTTTGACAATATCGTCGGTCGGTTTGTAAAAGCGTTGGTCGATGTGGGTCTGCAACGTCCCATTTTCAAGGCGCGCCCATTGGCCAGCACGTTTCATGCCATGATCTTTTTTGGTTTTAGTTTTTACATCCTTGTCAATGTAAATGACATTCTGGAGGCCTACGTTGATGGCTGGACAACGATTGGAGGCGGGCCCGTGGCTAACGCCTTCAATCTTTTTTCCGATATTTTCAGCGTTTTCGTACTCGTCGGAATGATCTTTTTTCTGATCCGTCGTTTTATCGGTAAACCCAAAGTATTTGAATTTAATAAAAACGTGCTGCTCAATCCGGCTGTGCAACAGGGTGGTATTAAACGTGACAGCCTGATTGTGGGCATCTTTATTCTGATACATGTGGGCTCGCGTTGGCTGGGTACCGCGTTTCACCTTGTGGAACACGGCCATAGTGATTTATCCATGCCGACGGCCAGCCTTGTGGCATCCATGTTTTCCGGTATGAGTCCGGAGGCAGTGGAAACAGGCATCCATGTCACTTGGTGGCTGGCCATGGGTCTGATTGTGGTATTTCTGCCATATTTTCCGTATAGCAAACACATTCACCTGATGATCGCGCCCATTAACCTGGCCTTTGAGCGTCGTACGCCGCGCGGCATGATGGATAAGGAAACCAATCCTAACGAGCCGGGCGCCAAAGTCTTGACCGATTTGCCGTGGAAACAGGTGCTGGACAGCTACGCCTGTATTATGTGTACCCGCTGCCATGAGGTATGTCCCGCGCATAACAGCGGTACCCCCTTAAGTCCTTCGGCGCTGGTGATCAATAAACGTTATTATATCAATCAGGAAGGATCGGAGATTGTTGCCGGTCACGAAAAACCCTTGCTGGAAACGGCGATAAAGGAAGACGCCGTTTGGAGTTGTACCACCTGTATGGCCTGCGTGGAAGTCTGTCCCGTTGGTAATGAGCCTATGGCGGATATCTTGCAAATACGGCGACGCATGGTATTTGAAGCGCAAATGCCGGATGAACTGGCCGAAGTGTTACGCAACCTCGATGAACAGGGTAACTCTTTCGGCGAATCGGCGCGTAAGCGCACCCGCTGGACCAAGGGTCTGGATATCGAATTAAAAGACCCGACCAAGGAACCGGTAAAATATCTGTGGTATGTGGGCGATTTTGCATCCTATAATCAAAACTGTCAGGATACCACGCGCAAAGTGGCCAGGGTATTGCATGCCGCCGGGGTGGATTTCGGAATTGTAATGAAAGGTGAAAAATCCGCCGGTAACGATGTGCGACGCGCCGGAGAAGAAGGTTTGTTTGAAGCCCTGGCCGAAGACAATATCCAACTTCTTGAAAAATGTCAGTTCGAGGAAATCATCACCACCGACCCGCATACCTTTAACGCCATTAAGAACGAGTATCCGGCCATGGGCGGTCATTATAAGGTGCATCATTATTCCACTTTTTTACTGGATTTGATTAAGAACGGCCAAATTGAGTTGAAGAAAAAAGTCAACGCGCGGGTCACCTATCATGATCCGTGCTATCTGGGACGCTATAACGGTGTGTTCGACGCCCCGCGTGAGTTGATGAAACTTTGTGGCGTGGAGTTGGTGGAGATGCCGCGTAACAAGAGTAACTCTTTTTGTTGCGGGGCCGGCGGCGGTCGCATCTGGATGAAGGACCATGACGATATGACTCAGCGGCCAAGCGAAAACCGCATCGAGGAAGCCATGAGTCTGGGCGATATCAAATATTTTACGGTAGCCTGTCCCAAGGATATGACCATGTATTCCGACGCGGTTAAAACCTCCGGCAACGAAGGTAAGTTGGAAGTAATGGACATCATCGATTATGTGTTGGAGGCGATGGATTTACCCACCGAAGCCGAAAACAAGGAAGAAGAATCCGCTGAAGCGTAAGACGGAAATAATATTCACCCACCCATGGTTTATATGTGTGGGTTTTTTTATCTGAATAAGGAGATGAACATGGCACAAAAAGCGTTCGAATTTCCGGAAGAGCTTTATTACGATAAAAACCATCATATGTGGGTGCGGAAGGATAACAGCGCCACTATTGTGGTGGGCATAGACGCCATAGGACTGGATAATCTGGGGGATTTGGCATACATCACCTTACGACCGGAAGGTACCGTTGTAAAAAAAGGTGAAACGGTCGGCACGCTGGAAGCGGCTAAAATGACAGGTGATGTGTTCGCGCCTGTGTCGGGTAGGATAATCGCTGTTAATAATGCCTGTGTGGAAAATCCGGGCCTGGTCAACAGTGATGCTTACGGTAAAGGCTGGTTACTGACCATGGAAGCGGTAAACTGGGAAGAGGAGTCGTCGCAACTGGTGCATGGCGACGATCTGGAACCGTGGATCGCCGCGGAAATCCAACGGCTGGAAAATCAGGGATTCGACGCCTGATGATCTGGCGCTACATCCATGATGATCATGTGGATGCGGCTTTTGGTCTGGCGGCGGATGAATATATGGCTTCCGCCGTGGGGCGTGGTATAAGCGAACCGGTGTTGCGTCTTTATACGTATGCCGATTACGCGGCGCTTGTGGGGCGCTTTCAGGATGTGGAGAATGAAATCCAACTGGCCGCCTGTCGCGAAAATGGTGTGCGCGTTAATCGTCGGCCCACGGGTGGCGGCGCCATTTTTATGGGGCACGGTCAGTTGGGTGTGGCTTTATGCGTGCCCGGCAGGCAGGAAGATACCTACGGACGGGCGCGGGAACTCATGGCTCGTTTTTCGGAAGGCATTATCCGCGGATTGAACCGCCTGGGCGTGCAGGCCCGCTTTAGACGTAAAAACGATATTGAAGTGGAGGGCCGTAAAATAGCCGGTCTCGGAATATATCGCGATAACAGCGGCGGATTGCTGTTTCATTCGTCCATTCTGTTGGATATGGATATACCTATGATGCTGAGGGTGCTTCAAACACCATTCGAAAAATTGTCCGATAAAGCGATCCATACGGTGGATCAGCGTATCACAACCATCCGAAGGGAAACGGGGCGGGAATCAGACATGGAGCAGGTCCGTCAGGCCATATGCGCCGGTTACCGCGAGGTGTTTAAATCCGGTTTAGAGGAAAGTGATTTTACGCATGCCGAACGCGAAGCGATTGCACAGCTTAAAAAAGAAAAATACGAGTCGGAGTCGTGGATATTCCAGAAGCCCGCGGTAAAAGATGCCGTGGGAGCGGCCCGGATCAAAACGCCGGCCGGACTGTTGGAAGCACGCGTGACGCTGGCCGGTACGCAGATTAAAGCACTGTATATTTTGGGTGATTTTTTTGTTTCCGAAAAAGCCCTTGCTGATGTGGAAGGTCATTTTCGTTGGCATGGCAGCGCGCCGGAACAGATCGATGCGACCTTACATCTTTTGTATGAAAAACACGGCGGGGCGCTGGCCTCGTTGCCTGCTGATGCCCTGCGCAGGGCCATACGTACCGCGCTGGATCGCGCCCGGATTATTAGTAAAAAAGCCGCGGATGAACCGTACGGCTGTTTTGTGACACCAGGAGGAAATGTGCATGTCTGATGTGCTGCCTTTATATGCGCCGCGCTGGCAACCGGCCACCATAGCCATGGACCCGCAATGCGCGCATATCCGTAAAAATCATTTTGATAACAAAATTACGTTCTACGCGCCGGGTTTAAAAAGCTATAAAACTTCGGAATATTCCTGCCATTCCGTACAGGAATTTGTTTCGATCAGCGTAACCGGTGAAAACTGCGCCCTGAGTTGCGAACACTGTAAAACCAAATCATTGCATGGCATGCTGGATGTGCGCGGTTTTGAGGGCGGTTTGTTTGGCATGTGCGCTCAACTGGCCCAAAAAGGCACACGGGGCGTGCTTATTTCCGGAGGAAGTGATATCCACGGTCGGGTGCCGTTGTTAAAGCATATACCGGATATGATTCGTGTGCGACGCGAACTGGGGCTGGCCATCCGCGTGCATCCCGGTTTGCCGGATGAACAGACCTGCGCGGCTTTGGCCGAAGTGGGACTGGACGGCGTTATGCTGGATATCATCGGTGATCAGGAAACCATCACCGAAATCTATCATCTTAAAAAAACACCGGCGGATTATGAGGCGGTTTTGGAACGCATGCACCGCTATAAACTGCCGGCGATACCGCATATAATTTTAGGGCATTATTTTGGTGAAATGCGAGGCGAATGGGCCGCTCTGGATATGATTAAAAAATATCCGCCCAAAACGCTGGTACTGGTTATCCTGATGCCCTTGCAAGGGACAGGAATGGTGGTTGAAAAACTGCCCACGCTGGATGAGATAGGCCGTTTTTTTGATTTGGCGCGGCGCAGCCTGCCGCGAACGCCGATCATTTTGGGCTGCGCGCGTCCTATGGGGCCGATTAAGCTGGAAATCGATAAACTGGCCATCGACGCGGGTTTAAACGGCGTGGCCTATCCGGCGGATGGCATGGTGAGTTACGCGAAAGAACAGGGTCTGGAACCGGATTTTATAAATGCCTGCTGCGGCGTAAGCTGGACATAAAAACCGTCGGGAAGCCGTCCCACGGAAGAAAATTCTTTGAAGATAAAAAGCAAAGCAATACAAAGGGGTTCTTATGAGCAATAAAGTTAAATTACCCATGGCGGAACAGGCGGAAGTTTATCAAATCAGTCCGGAATATGTACGCATCAGCATGGCGGCGGCCATAGAGCTGGGCTTAAAACCCGGTCGTTTAATGCGCGGCTGCGGCTGCGGGTGTATTAATTTATTGCAAAATTACCCCGAAGGCTGCTGGGCCAATTGCAGTTATTGCGGCCTGGCGCGTGAACGGCCCGGCGCAGCGGAAGAAAACACGTTTATCCGCGTGGACTGGCCGCTGTATCCCACGGCGCTGGTGGCGGAAAAAATAGCCGAAAAAGAAGCGCGTAGCGAAGTGGGCCGGGTATGTATTTCCCAGGTGCAGGACCCGCGCAACAATGATGATTTACTAACCATGACCCGAATGGTGCACAGTGCAGCGCCATCGGTGCCCATATCCGCTTTGATCAATGCCACCACCATGACGGATGACGTTCTGTTTCAGTTAAAGGAAGAGGGCGTGGATATCATCGGTATCGGCCTGGACGCTGCCTCGGAAGAGGTGTTTTACAATACTCGCGGCCGTGGCGCGAAAGGCCCCCACGACTGGGAAGGACACTGGAAAGTGATCCGCCGCGCACGGGAAATTTACGGCCCGATGAATGTAAACTGCCACACGGTGGTGGGGCTGGGTGAAACCGACCGTGAACTGGTGGAACTGTTTGAAGGATTGCATAAGGAAAAAATCGCCTGCTATCTCTTTTCCTTCAACCCGGAGGAAGGAACGGCCATGCAGCATGTACAGCGCCAGCCCATCGAACGCCATCGGCGCATACAGCTCGTAAAATATCTGATCGAACACATGAATGTACCCGCGTCGGCCATCGAATTTGATGAGCAGGATGCCATTTTACGAATCAATGTGGAACAGGATATTTTACAAACGGCTGTTCAACGGGGCGTGGCCTTTATGACCGATGGTTGTCCGGATCGGCACGGTGTGATGAGCTGCAACCGGCCTTATGGTTCGTATCGACCGGGTGAGGAATTCCGTGATTATCCATTTCCGCCCAATAAAAACGATTTACGTGTCATAGAATCGGAAATGCGTCTGCGGGAAGTGTTGCCGGGGCAAAAAGCGGAGGCCTGATGTCCGCTGCCATTCGTCTGTTACGCCTGGGGACGGTACCCGGCTGGATGAGTCAGGCCGTGTATCATGCCCTGGCGGAAACGATGCACAGCGATCGACCGGATACCATCGTTGTATGCACGCCTAATAACCCATATTTATGTCTTGGCTATTTTCAACATAGCGGAGATGTGTTTGATAAAACCGCCTTGCAAAAAGCGGGTATTCCCGTTTATAAACGGCGCATTGGCGGAGGGGCTACCTATCTTGACAAAGATCAACTGTTCTATCAGTTCATCTTTAACAACCGCCATGTGCCCGTTTCGCCGGAAAAAAGTTACCGTCATTTTTTACAGGTGCCGTTGGAAACCCTGCAACATTTTGGGTTGGAAAGCCGACTACGGGCGGTGAATGAGCTGGAAGTGAACGGCCGCCGTATCGCGGGCATCGGTGGCGGACGCATCGGTGAAGCGTCGGTGGTTGTGGGTAACTTTCTGTTTGATTTTGATTATGAGACCATGAGCCGGGTGTGGCGCGCTCCCTGTCCCGGTTATCGGGAAATCGCCCGTGAAGCGTTACGTCAACGGGTATATACTTTAAAAGATTGCGCGCCGCAACTACAACCGGATGAGGTGGAAGCGGAATTGATCCGACGTTTCTCCGCGCATTTTAATCAACCGGTTGTGGAAGGGACATTGACGCCGGAGGAATCTCAGGCGATAGTGCGTTGGCGGCACAAACTGACCGATTTATCGGAAACGGAATGTGAAACAAGCATCCATAGGCCACGGCCCCTTAAAATCGCCGCCGGTGTCTTTGTGCATCATGGGGCCTGTGTGCTGCCCGGCCGGAAAGAGCGTTATGTCAGTGTGTTGGAGCAGGACGGGCGTATTGCGCGGATAATGGCTCAGGACGGCTTGCCGCGCCGGTTAAAGGAAATGGAAAATCATCCCGTGCCTCAGGCATGGGCCGCTCTGGAAGCATTGCTTGTGCAATCGGGGATACAAGTGGAAAGTAAAACATGGCCGCAAAACTGAAAGAATATTTAAAGGACCCGTTTCTTAATGACCTGTACCGTCAAATACGCGCGGCGGGCACCATTCGATCTATTTCCATGGATATAACCCATGTGTGCAATATCCGGTGCGCCGGGTGTTATTACTTTAGTGATCACATGGATGAGGGGCATCCCACGGCGGATGAGGCCACATTCGACGCTTTTTTGGATGCAGAGGCGCGACGCGGCACCAATTTCATCACCATTGTAGGCGGAGAACCTAGTCTGAAGCCCGACCGACTGCGGAAAATCACCCGCCGATTTAAGGCCAGTGTTTCCACAAACGGCCTGAAAAAAATCCCCATGGAAGGGTTGGAAGAAAATTTATCCATCGGTGTTTCCGTGTGGGGCAACGCGCAAACAGACCGCCGGTTGCGGGGCAGCGGCAAGGTAGATATCTTCCCGCGCGCGCTGAAAAATTACCGCAATGACCCGCGGGCTTTTTGGTATTATACGGCGCTGCCCGGTTATGCCGAGCAGATAGAGGATGTCGTGGCGCAATGTGTGGATAACGGCAACTATGTGTTGTTCAATTTTTACGGCGATGTGGCGCGCTTCGGTGATAAAATGGATCATCGACGTGGCTTTGAAAAGGTGCGCGCCGCCATCGAGCGTGTTATCGAACGTTTTCCGGAGCGTATATTCATGACCCGCTATGTCAGCGAGGTGGTTTCAACAGGCCGACTGTATGATCAGGAATGGAGCTATGATGTCTGCACCAGTTTCAGCACGGATAACCCGGTCAATTTTGAACGCATGAAGAACGGTAATCCTTACAGTCCGCATTTCCGCGCCTATAATGCCGATTTAACCACCACACGGCGATGCTGCACCGGCATTGACAGGGATTGTGCCTCGTGTTTTGATGTGTGGCAGCATTTTTCCTGGATTATTCTCAATATGCGTAAACACCTGGGCAGCAAAGCCGAATTCACGCGCTGGCTGACAACCATGTATATGTTTTATCTGATCAATCGACTTGTGGATTTTGAATCGGGGGTACGCCATATCCCGGAAATCCATCGCCGCCTGAAAGAAGCGGAACCGCTGACGATGGCGGCCGTTGGTTAGATTATGATTTATGTGATTTTTCAATTCACCTTTTTATTCGCGCTCTATTTTTCCGTGGATTATCATAATCTGCATGCCCTGTCTCTCCTGCTTATTGTATGGGGCGGTGTGTGGGGACTGTGGGCCATTGCTGTTATCGGTTGGCGCCGTGTGCATATTTTACCGGAAGTTCGGGAAACAACCCGGTTAACGACCCATGGTCCCTATCGTTTTACACGCCATCCCATGTACAGCGCGTTGATCTTTACAGGACTCGGCGCCGTGTTAACACGTAACAACGCCATGAGCTGGCTGTTATTCGTGGGGCTGGTTATCGCCCTGGGTCTAAAAATCCGTTATGAAGAAAAACAACTACGCAAACATTTCCCGGAATACGCGGAGTACAGTCAAAAAGTCAGGCGTATCATACCTTTTCTGATTTAAACGCACATTATTGCCACGCGCTTCTTGTAACCTTTGTTTTAAACAGCCCGGACCTCTAAAAAGTGAGGCGTAGCGTGGTGTTGAACCAACGTTCCCGATTATACCATACAAAGGCGGTGTCCCGGTCATGTCGGATACCGTCAATCGCCTGTATGATGTTGTGGGAGTTAAGAACATTAAAAACATCGATATGCCATTCCAGTTCATGGATGTATGAAACGGGCGCGCGCCACGACAGCCCGGAGTGCATATTCAATACGTTGTAATCGGGGATGCGCCAGGATTGTAACGGGAAGGGGTCTGTCTGGCTTCGATAAGCGGGATCGAATTGCGCGTAAAACCGGCCGTAATAAATATAATCGCTCTTTATAGAAAAAGCGGTGGCAGGAGTAATGGGATGCCGATAGGTTATCCCAAGGCCGAATTTATTCATTGGGGCATTGCCTTCATATAAACCCTTGATGCGTGTGTTAAACACAAGGGGTTGCCCCGCGTAACCCTCGGGCATCAGGTACGATGTGACATCATTAAGCCAGACATTGGAAGCGACGGTTAAGAACCCGTTTACGGTTAAACGGGGTGTCAGGGCATAGCGGATATCGGCTTCCAGGCCCTTATGCAACGAACGCGCGCCATATATATTGGCGAAATAACGGGTAAACGGTTCGGGTAGCAAGGCGGTATAATTCAAAACCCGGTCTTTCCAGAGTGTGTAATAGAGATTCACATTAAAGCGGAATAAATCCGATTGCCAACCGTAACCGATTTCCGTGGAAAAGATATCTTCATTTTTCACCTTGTCATACAATGTGTTGGAATAGGTGTAAACATTCATGGCAAGGGGCGCTTTTTGGAATTTACCGATATTGAAATAGATATTTTGCCAGTCGGTTGGATTATAGTTGATCCCCCCCTTAAGCGTAAAAGCCGTAAAGGTTTTCCATCCCGTTTCTCTATTTGGGTTATCTTTTGTGTAAAAATGGTTAATGCGGTCATAAGATGTCGTGGCGAAACTGCTGTTTAAATAAGCACTGAATATATCTGTTTTGTATTCCATCTGGCCGTAAGCGCCATAAGCGCGTACAAAACTTTCGGCGTTATAATCCACGATATCCCCTACCTGCAGCATTTGATCAGGCGGTCGGTTGGCGTTACTGAAGTCGATATAGTAATCACCACCCAGCAGGTGGCTGAGTGTGCTGTAATTTTGAGCCTTGTACAGTGTACCGTCCACGCCAAGGGAATAAGTCAACCCGTTGCGGCTGTATTCCAATGAAGACCGTGCGACCGCCCAATCGTGAATGTGATACGTAAAACGTAATGCGGTTAACGAACGGTTTAAGTGGTCGGAATAGGTGGTGTCTATGTTACGGGAATTTGTTTCCCAGACAGAGTCGAAATCAATTAAGCCGTTGGTATCTCTTCCGAGGCCGTACCAGGGTGGAACGGTTCCCCCGCCCTTGCCATGGGAAAGATAGAGCACATTGCTCAGGTGCGCATGCTCGTTTATCCGCCAGAAATGGTTTAAAGTAAGCGATGGTTTGAAAAAATGGTTGTCACGGGAGGATAAGGGCTTACCGTGCAAATAACCCCAATCGGCATTATGACGCCAACCGTATTTTTGCCAGTCCCGGATGTGCAAAGGTGTCACCCGCTGCCCGTGTTTCTGGGGCGCGCCCATGAATTGAAGTTCCAGGGTATGATTTTTTAAGATCATGCCCAGTGAAAGGAAAAAGGTGTAAAGATCGGTCTGTGTGCGATCGGCGTAACCGTCCCATTTGGCCCGACTGATCATGCCCAGCAGGTAAATTTTGTTTTGCGCCAGCGGAAGGTGAAACGAAGCGGTGGCTTTACGGAAATTATCCGAACCTGTTTGCAAAGTGAGTTTGTAAAACGGCTTTCCGCTAAAAGCGTTACGTGTAACGATGTTGGCGACGCCACCTATGGAAGTGACGGAAAACGGGGTGGCGCTGAGTCCGCGTTGAACCTGTATGGATTGCACCACATCGCTGAGGTCGGCCCAGTTAGACCAATAAATTTCTCCGTTTTCCGGATTGTTGACGGGGATGCCGTTAATCTGTACCGAAATATGGGTCTGATCGTAACCGCGTATGGAAATACGGCTGTCCGCGTAGCCTCCGCCCTCATCGGATATGTAAAGCCCCGGAGCATTATCCAAAATTGAGGTGATGTAACGGGAACCAAGTGCGCTTTGTATCTGATGGTCATCCACATTGGTAAAGGCAACCGGTGTTTCTCTGAATCGGGCCCGCCGACCGTTTATGATCGTACGCGGTAAGGCATAAACCAACGGTTCAAGGGCGATGCGGATATGTTTGTCCCCGTCCAAATGTAACGCAAAGGATTGCGTTGAATAACCCGCAAAGGAAACGGTAAGCGTATAGTCGCCGGCCGGGATGGAATGAATGGTAAAGGCGCCGAGAGAGTCGGTTGCGCTGCCCCGGACGCCGGGTGAGAGAACAATATCCGCGTCGGGCAGGGGGGTGTTTGTGGCGGCATCCAAAACCGTACCGCTTAAACGATATCCCTGTGCATGCAGAGCGGAACTTAACAAAATGAGCAACAACAGGTATTTCATAAGGGAAACCTTTATTGTGATATTACATAAGTACGATGTATGTAACCTGATCCGGCAAATAATCCGAATTTAATGAATATAGATTATCTTTTAAAAATTTAAGACGGGTTGAGATGATTTGTAGAAGAAAAAATATCGATTCGTGTTGCAAAATTTGTATATTGTGTTAACAGTTGTAAAGAAGGTTATGAAAAAACAATTTTTAATTATCATACTGTTGATGGCAGGATATGTATCCGGAGCGGGGCCCAAATTCAACATGTTGCGTTCCAGTCAGATAACCGGCCTGATTCCGGATATCAATGATGTTTATGGCGTGGCGTTTCGAGATTTGAACAATGACAATCGTCCGGATATGTATCTGGTCTGTTTCCGCAATTTGAACCGTTTGCTTATAAATAACGGCGGCATCATTCCCTTTGTGGATCGCACCATCCGTTCCGGTACAGGCGGTAATTTGATGTCGGCCGGTAATAGCAATCTGGAGCTGGGTGTCAGTGTTGCGGATTACGACAATGACGGACTGCCCGACCTTTTTCTGGCCGGTTGGGGGAAAAGTCATCGTTTGTTCCGCAATGCCGGCGGGGTGCGTTTTGAAAATGTAACCGCCCGCCTGCATGCCCAGGGTGTGTTGGACGCCAATCAGGGCTTGTGGCTGGAAGCCAACGGTGACGGTTTTGCCGATCTTTATATAACGGATGAACATCATGCCAATCGGTTGTTGATAAACCGTAAGGACGGTTCGTTTGCGGAGCAACCGTGGACGGAAAGTTTTATTGATCAGGCTGTGAGTCAGGGGGCAGCCGCCGGAGATTTAAACGGCGACGGCTTTACGGACTTGTATGTGTGTAACTGGTTTGAACCTGATTATTTGCTATTAAATGACGGGACGGGGCGTTTTCAGCGTAGCGAAATAAATATCGCCACGCTTCGGGATTCGGTTTCCACCAACAGCGCCACGTTGGCCGATTTTGACAACGACGGTGATCTGGATGTGATGGTGGCCGGTGATAACGGACGCGTTTACTGGTTTGAAAATAACTCCCATGAAGGTGTGTTAGAATTGCGTGAAAAACAGAGATTTCCCTTTATGAGTGTGGGGGATCGGGTGTTTGGCGTTGTGGCGGCGGATTTTGATTTAAACGGCTGGCTGGATGTATTTATTACCACACGCGGCACCAACCGGCTTTACTTAAATGAAAAAGGGCGATTTAATACGTTGTATGATACGGACGCCCTGCGCCGTTACAGCACCGGTGCCGCCGTTGCCGACCTGGATAGTGACGGAGATTTGGATTTACTGGTGGCCAATAAGGATGACAACAGTCAGGTCTATCTCAATCCGCTGAATGAGTCGCGTTCCGTGATGATCCATCTGGAGGGTGTGCGCTCCAACCGGGATGCCCTGGGCGCGCGGGTTTGGTTGTACGATCGCGCCGATAGTGCCGCTACATTGCTGGGTTACAGGGAAGTCAGCGCCGGCAACGGTTATCTTTCCTGCGGAACGGACTGGCTCTGTTTTGGAATGGGTGGACGGGACAGCGCCTATGCAACGATGGAATTTCCGGGTGGCAGACGTATTGCAAAACAACTGGTATGGCGTGGAGAACGCTATCGATTTGTGGAAAACGGCTGGCCGGTTCGTATCAGTGTAACCGCCACAAGGGTGATTCGTAACGCGTTTCATCATCCTGATTTTGAAATCAATCTTGCCTTGCTCACGGGTTGGGCGCTTTGGCTGGCGTTATATTTGTTAGTGGGACTGAAGCGCTATGGATGGTCATCCGGCACCATGGGTTGGCAGTTGTTTATCTGGCTGATTGCCATGTACGCGTTGTTTATACTTTTCCGCGGAGAGACCCTGTATCGTCTTTTATCTGTTTTGTTTAGCGTTACG
>RFFS01000077.1 GCA_003696775.1 Calditrichota bacterium | reverse complement strand
GAAAATTTTCAATTTCTAAAGAAAGTAACCAGATATATTTGTTTTTTATTTTTACCGCTGCTGGGTTCCTCTTCCGGCATACAAATCAAATCGTTCAGAAAAAAGACCTGACGATTTTCATTACGCCGATAGTCGTGCAAAAAACCAGGCATTGATAAGAAAACAACTTCCCTGAGATCGTTATTTTAAAAACAGGCGATCTTATTATTCGGCAACGGGTTGTTCTTTTTTCCAAACCGGGGCGATAATGCGTCCTTGTCGTTTGCTTAAAACAAACAGTATCGATGTTACAATCAGACTAAACAAAGTTGCCTGAACGGAACCTTCCGGCCCAAAGCCGCCACCGGTAAGCCACGCCGGCCCGCTGATCCGTGAAGTAATCAATGTACGGGATATCTCCAGCCCCGATACGCGGGCCCCAAAAATGGCCGACTGTGTGAAATTCCATGCAAAATGTATGGCAATGGGCAGCCATAAACTCCGGCTGTAAATATAGGCCATACCCAACAGTAAACCGGCTTGTATGACCAGTCCCGCCGCCACCCATAATGAACTGTTTGGATTGGCCAGATGCATAAATCCGAATAATAACGCGGAAATGCCAAGGGCGATATAACTGCCCATTTTTTCTTCGAGTATTCGAAAGATGATGCCCCGCACCAGAATTTCTTCCATGATCGCGGATGTAAGGCCCATAGTCAAAGGCGGTATAAGAAAATATACAGGATGTACGTCCATAATCCGGTATCCCCCGCTGAGATAGATAACAGCTATGGTCAGGCTTTGCAACAGCGCGCCAATAACCATGCCCGTTGCCAGATTTTTAAACATACCCCGCGTGGATAATTCGGTTACGGATCGTTTTTCATAAAAGCGAAATAATACCCGATACGCCCAAATAGTTAAAACCGCACTAACCAGGCCGACTATCAAATTGACCACATCCGGATTGAGCGTCGTATCGGCCAGGGTTTTATGCGTAACATATTGTCCCGCGGACATAACAAGCGCCAGGCCAACAATTCCAATAATTATTTTGGTTAAGGGGAAATGTATGATTTTTCTAACCGGAGAAGAAACGTTCATGGCGAAGTCCTGTTGATGATGTGCTACCAATGTACTGTTTGCAGGGTATTGGCGCAAAGGAAGTGATTGAAGAAAGCCCTCTTATGCTGTTTCACATTAGAGTGTTGTGCCTTATATTCCATACACCCCAAATAAGGAAAGGAAACCGTGCGTATCGCGTGTATTCAACAAAGCGCCGGCAAAGACACACGGCGTAATTTGGAAAAAGGGCTTCGGAATGCCCGGATTGCGGCCCAAAAAGGCGCGCGCATTATCGCCTTTGCCGAACTGGCTTTTACTCCTTTTTACCCGCAAACGCCCGCCACATCCAGCGCGACCGATTGGGCGGAACCGTTGGACGGACCGACAGTTTGGGCCTTTCGTGAACTGGCGCGGGAATTGGGCGTGGTTTTTGTGCTGAACTTCTTTGAACGGGACGGCGACAAAACCTATGATACCAGTCCCGTAATTGATGCCGATGGCACATTATTGGGCAGCACACGGATGATCCATATTACCGATTACGAGGGCTTTCACGAAAAAGGATATTACACTCCCGGCGATCATGGCGTCCCGGTGTATCATACCGCCCACGGAGTTATCGGCGTGGCCATATGCTACGATCGTCATTATCCGGAATATATGCGCGCTTTGGCCATACAGGGCGCGGAAATCGTGTTTGTTCCCCAGGCCGGCGCGGTGGGCGAATGGCCGGAAGGATTGTACGAAGCGGAAATGCGGGTGGCGGCGTTTCAGAATGGCTATTTCACCGCACTGGTCAATCGTGTGGGCCGTGAGGCCAAACTGACTTTTGCCGGCGCATCCTTTGTATGTAACCCCATGGGAAAGGTAATTGCCCGCGCCCCGGAGGGCCGGGAGGAGATTTTATGGGCCGATATTTCACCGGAAATGATCAGGGAAAGCCCGGCGCGGCGGCTGTTCTTTCGGGATCGCCGACCGGAGTTATACGCGCAATGGTTATAAAAAAAGGCGGGATTTCCCGCCTCAATAAAAAAAACAGTCTTGCTTATTAATTTACGATTTTCCTGATTGTTTATTATTCCTGAAGCAGAAATTTCGCGATGGTTTGCAACTGCATATTGGAGGTACCTTCGTAAATCGTACCGATTTTGGCATCCCTGTAAAATTTTTCCGCCGGGTATTCCTTTGTAAAACCATATCCACCCATCAAATCGATGACCAGGGAGGTAATTTCCTGAGCAGCCTGCGATGAATAGAGCTTACACATGGCGGCTTGCTTCAGAAACGGCAATCCGGCGTCTTTCATGCGCGCGGCATTATAGACCAATAAACGAGCCGCTTCCAGTTTGGTGGCGGCATGCGCCAATTGGAACTGCACACCCTGGAATTTACCAATGGGCTTACCGAATTGCTCACGTTCTTTTACATATTTAACACCGGCGTCAAAGGCACCCTGTGCGATGCCCACCATTTGCGCGCCAATACCGATGCGCCCTTCGTTAAGGGTTTCGATGGCGGTCTTGTAACCGCGCCCTACTTCACCCAAAACATTTTCCTTGGGTACTTTGCAACCTTCAAAAATCAACTCGCATGTGGAAGAAGCGCGGATGCCCAGCTTATCTTCTTTTTTACCCACGCTGAATCCTTCAAAATCGCGTTCCACTATAAAGGCGGTAATTCCCTTGTACCCTTTGGAAGGGTCCACATTGGCAAAAACGATGAATATCTCCGCTTCGGCAGCGTTGGTGATCCACATTTTATGACCGTTCAGTTCCCAATGATCGCCCTTGTCAGTGGCGCGGCATTGCAGGGCAAAGGCATCGCTGCCGGAAGCCGCTTCCGAAAGCGCGTACGAACCGATTTTGGATGCCGTTAACTGCGGCATGTATTTTTTAAGAAGAATTTCATTGCCCCAATTTAAAAAGGCATTGTTGACCAGCGTGTTTTGTACGTCCACCATCACACTGGCGGAGCCGTCCACGGTGGCCAGGGCTTCGATGGCCAGTATGGACATAAAAAAATTGGCGCCGGCGCCACCGTATTCTTCCGGCACATGAATACCCATCAGACCCATATCAAAAAAATGTTTGGGGATTTCCGGCCGCATTTTGGCATCACGGTCCATTTCGATCAGATAGGGTTTAATCTTTTCCTCGGCCAATCCTTTAACGGTATCGTAAAAAAACTGTTCTTCTTCGTTTAAATGTGTCAGAGGAGACACTAACGGGAAATCACTCATGGTTACCTCATTTTATATGTATTATTATAGAGAAAGGTAATTTACAAACTGTTTAATCCGGGGGCAAGCGCCACGGGGGATTCTTTACGTATTAAATTAAAATTGTTTAACCAGTTTCCAATCGAATTTACCATTGCCAATATAGGCATAGGTAACGGTGTCCATCAATTTGGTAACGATGGATAAACCCAATCCGTTATCCTGCAAGGTATCCAGCGCGTCAAATCCATCGAGATCCATTTCTTTCTCTTCAAAAACAAAATTGATGGAAAAAGGGTCGGCGATTTTATAATAGACATCGCCGTCCAGTGTTTTGCGCAAATGATATTTTTTGCCGATCACATCCTTGGGATAGGGTGGATAGTGGCCATCCGCCGTGAAACCGGGGCCATAATCATATATGGATATGGAAAAATATTTCAATCCGATTTCAAACTGGAAACGGACAATTTCATTTTCCCGGGCAGTATCTGTATGTTCCACTACATTAACAAACACTTCGTTCATCACGGCACAAAGTTTACTTACAAAGGCTTCATCGCATTCCGGATACAAATGAGGCGCGACAATTCGGGAAAAGTCTTCCACCAGTTTGGTATATTTAATGTCACACGGGACATGAAAACGTATAATATCCTGCATATTTTTTCCAATGAGTTAGGGTTTATATGGGTAAACTGATAATAAAGCGCATCCATCGTCCGGGTTCGGATTCCGCTTTTATGGACCCCTGATGCATTTCCACGATATGGGCCACCGTGTACAGGCCAACCCCCACATGGCGTTTGGACCTTTTTTGGGAAAAGCGGGCGAATTTATTAAAAATATGTTTCAGATGCTTTTTCTCCAGGCCTTCACCGTGATTAAAGACGTCCACCAAAAGGCGGTCACGTACTTTTTCCACATGAATCTCAACATCTGTTTTTGGTTTACCGTATTGTACGGCATTCAATAACAAATTACGCAACACTACCTGCAATAGATGGTCATCCCCCTCCAGGGGCACATCATCTTCTTTTGAGATCACTTCAACTGCCATTCCTTTTTCCGACAGGCTAAGCTCCATTTCATGGACGACGGGTGTAATGACATCTTCTATGATTTTAATGGTGTTTTTAACGGGTTGTAATTTTTGCTGGTCTATTTGCGCCATGTTGAGCAGCGTATCCACGATATAAAAAAGATGGCGGGACAAACGATCCACCTGGCGGGCCACTTCACCCACCTGGTCCGTCCGCCCTTCTTCCGCCCGTTTACGGATGATACGATTATAGCCGTAAATCGAGGTCAGGGAGTTTTTTATCTCATGGGTTACAATACTCAACAGGTCCTGATAATCGCGGTTCGTTTTCCGTAATTGGGCCTGAATGCGGCTGTTCTCTTTGATTAAGGATGCCTGGGTGCCAAACAAAATCAGACTTTTTAAATTTTCCTTTGTGCGCTCGTCTAATGTATCATCTTCAATACTGCTACTGTTGAAATCGGGTATATCTTCAAGCCTTTCCTGATACTCATCCAAAATCTTCAACAGCAACTGTTTGGGGTGCGGCTCGTTTCGAATCAGCTCCAAACCCTTTTCATACAAGCGCATATAGTGCCTGATGTGCACCTGTGTATCCGTTAGATACTGTTCATTCAATTCTTCAATTTCTTTTCCGGTCATTATTTTCAACCATTCATCCAGCCGATCCAGGTAAAAAATTTCATCCATACAACTTCTCAATCGTTTCTGTTGATTTAGTTTCGGTGAATTTTCCGTTTAATTTATTCATTTTCAATAAATTATCGCCCTTTACAAGCTGAAGATGAAATAAAAAAAGGGTACGGAAAATTTCCGCACCCTTTCATAGCATGATAACTATCTGACCACTTGTCCATAATTGGTGAACAATCTTCCTTTTTTCTCATTAAGAATTGAACCAAAAGGCGAAACGTTAAAGCTTAAGCGCTTTGCTTTTCACCTATGGACGTGATCATGACTTTCTGATCCTTTACATCTATCCGGATGTGTTGCCCTTCGTGAATGTTACCCGCTATGATCTCACGGGCCACATGATCCAGCAATTCTTTTTGGATCAGGCGTTTCAAAGGCCGTGCTCCGAATTCGGGATCGTATCCTTTTTCGGCAAAATAATCCAGAGCGGCATCGCTTATATCCGCCGTAATTTGCTTTTGCAGCAGCACTTTATTCATCGCCTGCAGTTGCAGACGAACAATTTCACGGATATCTTTTTTACTCAAGGGATGGAAAACGATGATATCATCAATCCGGTTGAGAAATTCCGGACGCAATGTTTTCTTCAGTATGGTCATCACATTTTCCCTGATTTCCCGATAGACTTTTTCCGGATCGCTTGCGCCGGCTTTTTCCGCTGTTTCACGGATAAAATCGGAACCCAGGTTGGAAGTCATAATGATGATGGTGTTTTTAAAACTCACCGTTCGTCCCTTGTTGTCCGTCAGACGCCCGTCATCCAGTACCTGCAGCAAAAGGTTAAAGACTTCGGGATGCGCTTTTTCAATTTCATCCAGCAACACCACGGAATAGGGTTTGCGACGTACCTGTTCCGTCAGTTGGCCGCCTTCCTCATAACCGACGTATCCCGGCGGCGAACCGATAAGCCGTGAAACGGAATGCCGTTCCATGTATTCGGACATATCGATACGGATCATATTGGATTCATCATCAAACAGGAATTCAGCCAGGGCCCGTGCCAGTTCCGTTTTACCCACACCGGTACTGCCCAGGAAAATAAAAGAACCCAAAGGTCGGTTTTGATCGCTTAACCCCGCGCGTGAACGACGTATGGCGTTGGCCACCGCTTCAATGGCTTCGGGTTGACCAATCACCCGCTCACGCAGACGCTCTTCCATGTGCAGCAGCTTTTCCTTTTCACTTTCCAACATTTTGGACACCGGTATGCCCGTCCATTTGGAAATGATCTGGGCAATGTCTTCATCTTCCACATCTTCCTTGAGCATTTTATGATGCAACTGGGTCTGTAGAAGTTTTTCCTGCAACTGTTTGAGTTCTGCCTGCGTTTTGGGTATCGTGCTGTAACGGATTTCGGCGACCTTATCCAACGCGCCCTGCCGTTCAAGCTGTTCCATCTTAATTTTGTAATCATCCAATTGCGATTTAAGCGTGTTGATTTGAGTAATGATGTCTTTTTCGGCGCGCCACTGCATTTCCAGTTCACGCGATTGCTCTTTCAAATCCGCCATCTCTTTTTTCACGGCTTCCAGGCGTTCCCCGGATTTGGCGTCTTTTTCTTTTTTCAACGCCACCGCTTCAATTTCCAGTTGCTTAATACGGCGCAGGATATCATCCAGTTCTTCCGGCATGGAATTGATTTCGATACGTAAGCGTGAAGCGGCTTCATCGATCAGGTCGATGGCCTTGTCCGGCAAAAAGCGGTCGGTGATATAACGATCCGACAAAACCGCCGCCGAGACTATGGCGCTGTCGGTGATGCGAACACCATGATGGATTTCATATTTTTCCTTCAGGCCGCGTAAAATGGAAATGGTATCTTCCACGGTTGGTTCCTGAATCATCACCGGCTGGAAGCGACGTTCAAGAGCGGCATCTTTTTCGATATATTTTCGATATTCATCCAATGTGGTGGCACCGATGGTATGTAATTCGCCGCGGGCCAGGGCGGGTTTGAGCATATTGCCCGCGTCCATGGCGCCTTCGGTTTTTCCCGCGCCCACCAGGGTATGCAACTCATCTATGAACAGAATAATTTTACCTTCCGCCCCTGTAACTTCCTTGAGAACGGCCTTGAGGCGTTCCTCAAATTCACCGCGGAATTTAGCGCCGGCGATCAGCGCCCCCATATCCAGGGCGATGATCTTTTTATTCCGCAGGTTATCGGGGATATCGCCGGACACGATACGATGCGCAATCCCTTCCACCACGGCTGTTTTACCCACGCCCGGTTCACCGATCAAAACCGGGTTGTTCTTGGTACGTCGGGAAAGCACCTGTAAAACACGGCGGATTTCTTCATCGCGGCCGATCACCGGGTCAAGTTTACCCTTTCGGGCCAGTTCCGTTAAATCCCGTCCGTATTTTTCAAGGGCCTGATATTTGTCCTCGGGGTTTTGGTCCGTTACCCTCTGGTTACCACGGATATCCTTCAAAACACTCAGCAGGGCGTTTTTGTTAACGCCAAACTCATTCAACAAGTTTTTAACGCCGCTTTTGTATTCCGACAAAGCGACCAGAATATGTTCCGTGCTGATATATTCATCTTTAAGGGCTTCGGCTTCTTTTTCCGCTTCATCAAGAATGTTAGCCGTCTCGCGCCCCAAATAGACCTGTCCCTGTGTGCCGCCATACACACGTGGTATGCGATTGATTTGCTGATTAAGACGGCTGGTCAGGTCTTCTTCGTTCACATTAAGTTTTTTAAGAAGGGCCCGGGCCACCCCCTGCTTATCCGCCAGCAAGCCGTGCAGCACATGTTCGGGTTCAATATGTTGGTTTTCGTTTTTACGTGCAAAGGTCGAAGCTTCGTTAAGCGCCTCCTGTGCTTTAACCGTATATTTTTCAATATTCATTTTTCAGTCTCCTTTTCTTTCAGTATGTCATCTTTTACTGCGGAGAGCCCTTGCAAAAAGGATACCAAACTCATAAAACGTTAAAAACAGGCGCTCAACGATATGTATTAAGGGAGGTAAAAGAAATAATCCTGACAAGTCGTCAGAGTATCAGGATTTCTCATCATCAGGTTCCTCGGATACCCCGGCTTTAAACTGTTTGATGCTTGAACCCAGGCTGCGCGCCAGTTCGGGAAGCCGTTTAGCGCCAAACAATAAAATGATAATAAACAATATTATCAGGATTTCCGTCATTCCAAAGTTCATAGTTATTTCCTTTATTGTGTTTCGGCATCGATAATTTAGCAAAATAAAAAAGGCTGTCCAATTAATTCGGACAGCCTTCTTCCGGTATTCAATTCTTTTATTTTATATTGATTTCCACATTGGGTTCCTTAACATCCACCGCTTTGGCTATGGAAACGGTTAACAAACCGTTTTCAAATGTGGCTTCAATCTTATCGGGATTCACATTATCCGGGAATTGGAAGGAACGGGCAAATTTCCCAAAGATACGTTCATTACGCAGATACGACGACTTTTCTTCCGTATCCGGGAGTTTTTCACCTGCGACATATAAACGTCCTTTTTGAAACGAAAGCTTCACATCTTCTTTATGCACGCCCGGCAGTTCCAACTGAACAACATAGGCGCCGGGTTTATCCTCAATGCTGGTACGCGGGGAAAAATCTCCCAAATCATCCCCTTCCTGCGGGGCGCCGAAGAATTCTTCAAACAATCGGTCCAGATCCCCTTTAAAATTAATCACATGATGACGCGGGCCAAAACGACGGGGTCCAAAATTTACAAATGGCATGACTTTCTCCTTTCTGTTGATTTGCCCCTGTAACATCAATCTTTGTGCCAAACGCCTGTTTATGCCATATCTTCACATCATTTACCATAAAACAGACAATGTAGCAACTCATTATGACGCGCTGTAAATTACGGCAGATTTTAATTACATATCGTCAGAACTCTCCAACCTGGAAAAAAAATGAATGATAATCACCTCCGTTTCGCTTTTGTTTTTCTTTTGTTATACACTTTTTCCGCCGTTTTACAGGCTAAAACCCTGTATGTGGACAGCGGCCTGGGCCATGATCGGAATCCCGGTACCGCTCAGGCCCCGTTCAAAACCCTGAAAAGGGCTGTTAAAAAGATGAAAGGCGGCGATACGCTCAAGATATACGGCGGTATTTATAGGGAAACCCTGCGTTCCGTTCCCGGCGGCAGCCGTATGCGTCCCACCGTGATCGAGGCCGTGGATAAACAAATGGTGATGATACGTCATAAAGGGAAAGTGCTGCGTCTGGACGCCCCCTATATCACCGTCCGCGGTGTTCATTTGGACGGTGCGTATGGCGAGGCCGCGATCTGCGATATCAATGCCTCCCATATCACGATACAGGGCTGTACCATTCAAAACAGCCGTCGTGATTTGGTTACCATTGCCAGCGTGGAAGATATACGCATTGTACAATGTTTCATCCATCACGGATTAAGCTGGTACCCGCAAACCCGACGAGAGCCCCATGGCATCAGCACGGACGGTGTAAAAGGTCTGATCATCAGGGGCTGCACCATATCGCAAATTACCGGCGATTGCATTCAGATTGCCCCATCCCGCAAGGATTGGAATGATGTGCTGATTGAAGACTGTACATTCTACGTGAGCCCGCTTACTGCGGTGGAAGTAAAAGAGGCGGGATTGCCGGAAGAAGCGGTGGGTTATCTTCTGGCGGAAAACGCCCTTGATCTGAAAGCCCGAAAAACCGATCATGCTTCCCGCCACACCATCACGGTGCGCAATGTCACCGCCTATGGTTTTCTATCCGATCGTATTAAAAACGCCGCCGCGTTTAACATAAAGAATCCGGTTACAGCCATACTGGACCGGATCACCGTCCATGATTCGGAGATCGCTTTCCGGGTACGTCGGCCGGCCCACGCCACGATCAGTAATTCGGTTATTTATAAGGTGGAAGTGGGACTGCGTTACGAAGACGCCCTTCCTGAACTGCGGGTGCTGAACAACACCTTTGGTACAGATATCCGAAAAAACCTTCAGGCGGCCGGTTCCCAACCTTTGGATATGGTGTTTATCAACAATCTGTTTATTGGAAAAAAACTACCGCGTCCTCTGCGCGGCCATGTCCGTAATCGGGCGATTGCCCCTGGTTTGGCATCTCACTATTTTCATGACCCGGCCCGCCATGATTACCATTTACGCGCGGACTGCCTGGCCATAGACAGCGGGCTGCCGCTGGATGACGCCGCACTTAACCATGACCGCGACGGCAGGATGCGTCCGCTTGGCGAACAATGGGACATGGGGGCGTACGAATTCAATCCAAACCGGGCGGCACCATGAATGTGGCGATCTCATCCAGAGTTTTCCGTCGGTTGTCGGGCACCTGCGCGCCATCCTCCGGATAACCGACTACAAGCAGCAGAAACGGCCGTTCGTTTTCAGGTCTTTTTAGAATGGTGTTTAAAAATTTCATCGGACTGGGGGTATGGGTCAAACAGGCCAGTCCGGCATTATGCACGGCGGAAATCAAAAATCCTGTTGCCTGGCCGACGGACTCACCCACATAATAATGCTTTTTCTTTTGACCATCGGACTTATAGCCGTAGCGCTGTTCAAAAATGGCAATCAGCCAGGGCGCCGTTTCCAAAAAAGGTTTTTCGGCATCCGTACCAAATGGCTCCAGATCATCCAGCCATTCCTTTGGGGCGCGTTGGCTATAAAAAGCCCGTTCTTCCTCTTCGGCGGACAGTCGGATTTTCTTTTTTACTTCAGGATCGGAGACGGCCACAAAATGCCAGGGCTGCATGTTGGCGCCGCTGGGCGCCGTGCCCGCGGTACGGATAAGCGTTTCGATAATTTCACGAGCAACCGGCCTGGAAGAAAAATGACGCACCGTTCGCCGGCGTTTCATAAGTTGATGGTTCGCCCGCGCGCGTTGCAGCATTTCCTCTTCCGGGTATGTTTTGAATTCCAGGGGGATAAATCGGTTTGACATGGCATGTGCTCCATCTTAACGGTCCCGCAATATATCGAAAAAAACAATGCGCGTACAGTAGGCCGGGAAAAAGAACCGGCCGGCGGGCATCTCATAAAAGCCGAAACAAATTAAAAGACGTTTTTTGCTTGCCCCAAATGATTGCGTCCTCTATATTGGATGCGTCTTTCAGGCCTCCAGAACCGGAAAGATGTCCCACCTGTCATCAACGTAGGCTTCCCGTCTGTTATTACATTCCGAAAAAGGAAGCATGAAAAAATTTTTTCCAATTTTACAATGGTTGCCGGGTTACCGTTTATCCTGGTTAAAGCAGGATTCCGTTGCCGGTTTTACCGTGGCTGTGATGCTTATACCCCAGGGCATGGCCTATGCCATGCTGGCGGGCATGCCGGCCATAGCCGGATTGTATGGCGCCATGCTGGCTTTGTTGGCATATACCATTTTCGGCACATCACGCCATGTTTCCATCGGGCCGGTAGCCATAGATTCCATTCTGCTGGTTTCCGGACTAAGCCTGATGACGCACCCCGGAACGGAGTCGTTTATTCTGCTGGCCGGATTAACCGCGCTTATGGTGGGTACCTTACAAATTATTTATGGTATCGGTCGCATGGGTTTCATTGTCAATTTCATATCCCATCCGGTATTGAGCGGATTCATATCCGCCGCGGCAATTATTATTTCACTGAGTCAGGTTAAACATATTTTAGGTATTACCCTGCCACGCGGTCTTTCGGTACCGGATACATTCGATGCCCTGATCCATGCCCTGCCCCAAACCCACCCGGTTACGTTATATATGGGTCTGGGCAGCATCATCTTTTTAAAGGTGGTCAAAAAAATACACGCATCTATGCCGGATGCCCTGTTGCTGGTCATCCTTTCCATTCTCATCACCGCCTGGTTTCATCTGGATGAACAGGGCCTGGCTGTTGTGGGCACCATTCCATCGGGTCTGCCCGTCCCGCGTTGGCCCGATGCCATAGATTTGCACACGTTACGGGAATTGCTGCCGTTGGCTGTTACCATGTCGATGATCAGCTTTATGGAAGTGGTGGCGCTTGGCAAAAAATTCGCTTCCAAATATCAATACCGCATCGACCCCAATCAGGAATTGATCGCCATCGGCTCCGCCAATGTTTTTTCCGGACTGTTCCGCGCTTACCCGATGGGCGCCAGTTTTTCCCGCTCGGCCGTGAATGCCCAAAGCGGCGCGCAAACGCAGTTATCCGATTTTTTCACAGCCGTTTTTCTGGGATTGACATTGCTTTTCTTCACGCCCTTATTTTACTACCTGCCCGTCGCTGTTTTGGCAGCCATTATTCTGGTTGCCATTGTCAAGCTTATCGATTATAAAGAACCCGTGCGCTTATTTCGTATTAAAAAGCAGGATTTCTGGGTACTGATTTTCGCCTTTATTTCCACACTTATTTTTGGCGTGCAATACGGTGTGTTGATGGGCATGGGCGCTTCCGTGCTCATCATTTTGCAGCGGCTTTCCCGCCCCCATGTGGCGCGCATGGGACAAATTCCCGGAACGGACATCCTGCGTAACTTTAAGCGCGCACCGGAAGCCCGGGCCATTGAGGGCCTGTTTATATTCCGCATTGACGCCTCCCTGGCATTTACCAATGTTTCCTTTTTACGCGATTTGGTGGAAGAGGAAATTTTAAACACCCAACGTCCGGT
>RFFS01000076.1 GCA_003696775.1 Calditrichota bacterium | reverse complement strand
GTTGCTCACCACTACGCCGGATATGGTCATCGCCACCACCTGGAATGTGGCCCGCGGCCTGACGGATGTATGCCGACGTAATAGCATTCGTCTCGTTACGGTGATTCACGGATTGGAAGTGACCCGCCGCATGAACGGGCTTAAGCGCCGTTGGCTGCGTCGCACTCTGCTGAACAGTCACCGGGTGATTGCCGTCAGCCGGTTTACAAGGCAGGCGGCGGTTATCGGGTATCGCCTTCCGGATGGCTTGTGCCGTGTGCTGCCCAATGGGGTGGATACGGAACGCTTTCGGCCTGGCATGGATGTGCGCGCCTTAAGAGAACGCTATGGTCTGGATGAAGACAACAAGGTCATATTGACCCTGGCCCGGGTTATCCGCCGTAAAGGGCATGATTATGTGATCCGCGCTTTACCGCCTCTGGTTAAAAAATATCCCGGTTTGCGTTATATCATCTGCGGCCCGGGGGATGAGGCGTTTATTAAAGAGCTGAAACGCATCATCGCCGAACGGCACTTGCAAAACCATGTCCTTTTTACCGGCTATGTGGCGAGCGCCGAATTGCCATTGTTTTATAATCTGGCGGATGTCTATATCATGCCCAGCAGGGAAATCGAAGGGGATACGGAGGGGTTCGGCATTACCTATCTCGAGGCCAACGCCTGCGAAAAGCCGGTCATCGGCGGAGCGTCGGGAGGTGTGTCGGATGCCATACACGACGGTGAAACCGGTTTCCTGGTCCCGCCAACGGATGTAAACGCCATACGTGAAAAGCTTGATTTATTATTGTCGGATGCAAACCTGGCCGCGCAAATGGGCCGCAACGGACGCGAGAAAATCATCCGTGAATACACATGGCGGGCGCTGGCGGGTAAGCTGTTAACCATGATGGAGAGCTAACCTGTCGGGTTATTTTTCCGTGTTGAATTGTATTTCATAAAGGCGTTTATAATAACCGTTTTGGACAAGCAGTTCCTTATGCGTGCCCATCTCAACAATACGTCCGGCGTTCATCACGATGATTTTATCCGAATGGATGATGGTTGACAGACGGTGAGCGATAATCAGCAGTGTTTTATTGGCACGCAGGGAATCGATGGCGTTTTGAATGTACTTTTCCGATTCGGAATCCAGGGCCGAGGTGGCTTCATCCAAAATAACAATCGGCGTATCGGCAAAAATGGTCCGGGCGATGGAAATGCGTTGCTTTTGTCCCCCCGAAAGATTGGCGCCATGTTCGGAGATGACGCTGTCGTAACCGTCCTTTTGTTGATCAATATACGATTGAATATGCGCCATGCGTGCGGCATTTTCCAGACGGGAACGATCCACCGCTTCATCGGTCATGGTGATATTCTTTTCGATGGTATCGTTAAGTAAAAAACTGTCCTGATTGACCACGGAAATCAATCGTCGGTAATCCTTGTTGTCGATATCATTGATATTGATGCCATCGATGGTGATGGCACCGTCTTCCACGCGGTAAAAGCGGGCCAGCAGTTCGGCCAGCGTGGTTTTGCCGGAACCGGACGGGCCGACCAGGGCCACCTGTTCACCGCGGGCGATACTGAACCGGATATCCCGAAGCATGAATCCCTCATCATCATCCCCGTCATGTTGGTAGGAGCGTATATCGAAACGGATGACCTCTTCAAATTGCTTTTTGCTCCGGTGTCCGTATTGCGCCGCATCGATGGGTGTGTTTAAAATGTGCGTGACGCGTTCCACGGACACCATGGCTACTTTGAATTCATTGACCACCGTGCCGATTTTCTTAATGGGTTCCATTAATAAGATTAAACTCATCAAAATCGTTATCAGGTCGGCGCCACGTAACCCTTCCTGTTGTTGGAAATAGGCGCCGAGGATGATAATACCCACCACTAAAAAACTGCCGATCATTTCCGCCAACGGCATATTCAGGGATTTGATCACGCTTTGTTTAAATTGCAGACGTTTTAATTTTAATAACTCCCTCAGATAACGATTGATTTGAAATCGTTCCGCCAGAAAGGCCTTAAAGGTTTTAAAACCGATGATTGTCTCGTTGATCACCGCCAGATAGTCGTCGTTTTGCCGCATAACCCGTTCCGACTTGCGGCCCAGACTTTGGGCAATTTTCATCATCAACAAACCGAAAACCGGCACGGTAATGAAAATCAACATGGAGAGTTTCCAGGATATCATGAGAATGGAATAGATAACGCCGATGATAAATGCCGGCTCGGTGATCAAATTCTCAAAAACACGTTTGATGGAAACCAGTATCAGCATGATATCATTGGTCAGAATGGATACATAGTGACCGGATTTCTTTTTGCCAAGGTGTGCCAGCGGCAGTCGAATCAAATGATCAAACACCTCGCGGCGCATATCGGTAACCACGCTTAATTCAAACCAGGAGGTGATCACGCGTCGGATGTAATCGGTAACATTTTTTAAAATAAAAAGCACCGCGACAATCAACGCCATATAAGTTATGCGCCGCAGATGCGGATAACCGGCGGTGACACTGAACATCCATGCCTTAAACATTCCCACAAAATCAGCCAGGGTTTTGTTGTTGATGGTCATGCTATCCGGCGAATAGGTGGGTTCAAGAGCCACCAGGATTTCCGGTATGACCATATAGCTCAATACACGCAATGCGGTGTAAATCAACGAGGTTATGATGATCAATGCCAAAAGAAACGTATGTGGTTTCAAAAAGCGAAAGAATGCGAGATAGCTTTTATTCATTATGATTTTCCAGCAGATTCAAAATACGACCGGTGACTTTTTCCCAGGTGAACTGACGTTCTATGCGGGAACGTCCGGCCCGGCCTAACTTATCGCGTAAATCGGCGTCGTGCAACAGGCGCTCAATGGCCCGGCGTGTGACATCCACGTTGTTGGCTTCCACCAGCAAACCGTTCACGCCGTCCTCAATGGCATCGGGGATGCCGTCCACATTGGAACCGATTACCGGCTTTTCGCAGGCGTTGGCCTCGAGATAGGTGATGCCGAAGCCTTCGGAATTGCCGCTTTCCCCGCTGCCCTTGCTGACCATGATATAAATCTCCGCCAGATTGTAAACGTCGGGCAGGGCGTCATCCTCAAGGCGGCCGGTAAACCGGACATAGTCCGCCATGTCCTTTTCGCGGATGAGTGCCTGCAAGCGTTCGTAAAAATCCTGATGCCAGGCGCCGGCGATCAGATAAAGCAGGTTCGGGTATTTTTCCACCAACGCAGGCAGGGCCCGGATGACGATATCATGTCCCTTACGCCCGATGACCCGGCTGAGGGTCAGTAAAACACGGCGTCCCCTCAGTTGGTATTTTTCCTGCAGATCAACACGTGGCGGGGCAGGATAAAAAAGCTCGAGATTAACACCGTTGGGCACCACCTGAATGGTGTCCGCGGGCAGCGATAGCTTTTCGCATATTCGATCTCTCGTGAAACGACTGACGGCGATATTCAACGCCGAACGATCAAGTACCCGAAGCAAGAGCCGTTTGTGTCGGGCAGTCAGATTTTTGGTTACTTCCAGTCCATGGTAAACCGTAACCACGCGATAACCGAACCATGAGCGGCCCTTTAAGGCAATGGCCGCCAGGTTCCAGGTGGTGGCGATGATCACATCGGGACGGTGTTTGATGATTTGCCAATAGGTGGCGGCGTAAAGATAAAGCAAGCGCAGGTTGATCCATTGCCATACCGGCAGAGCCACCATGCGCAACACGCTGTCATCGGTAAGCGTGGCGCCGGGTTTGATGCGTGTGATAACGGTAACGTCATGTTTAAGACGGGCCAGGCTGTGCGCCACACCGCGTGCCCATTGGGCGATGCCGCCCGGAGCGGGGGGATAATCTTCCGTTAAGATAAAAAATTTCATTTACTTTCCGTGTTTGGATTTTCCAGATAGTCCCTGATACGCCGGAAAATGGCGGAGACTTCATAATGTTTTAAAAAATGCGCACGCGCCGCCACACCAAAACGAGCAACGCTTTCCGGGGCTTCGACCAGGGCGCTTAATGCCTGTTCCCAGTCAAAGGCCTCGTCTATCAGATAGCCGTTGATACCATGTTGCACCACCGCTGTGTTAGCGCCCACCTTTGAGGCGACCAGCGCCTTACCGTACCGGGCATATTGCAGCAACTTAAAGGCACATTTCCCCCGGCTCCAGGCATCGTTACGGAGTGGCATTAAGCCCACATCAATCGACCGGAGCCAGGCGGCTTCCCTGTCGGGACCCCATGGGGTTACAATCCATGGCACGCGGAAATAATTATCCGGTATCCGGGCGCTCATTAAGTGAAATTCGATGCGTCCGGCATGGCGTTGTGCCACCCGGTTCAGGTTCTCGTCGATTTCTTTAAGATAAAACAAATTGTAAGTGTTGCCCAGCCAGCCCACGCGCAGGGGACGGGCTTTGCGTGTTCCATTGTCGGGTGTCACAGGTGGCAAAGCCGTGGGTATCAGCAGGGTGCGCGGGTTCTTCGCGCGGCTGTAAGCGGCCAGTTCATCGCTACCGGCCCAAACCATATCGGCGGCGCGCAGGATGTAATCCAGTCGTCGCCTGGCCGTTGCCGAGCCGGGATCGACGGAACGCGGCTTCTCTTTTTTGTAGCTTTCCCGGGCATAGAGGGCGTCGTCAAAATCAAAAACCAGCCGGCTGCGTTTTGTTATGGCCCGGATGAACAGGGGATGTAATAGCTTTTTTTGCAGGATAACCCAATCGTAGCGACGGGTGTTGAGCACGCTTTGTACTTTTTGCAGCGCCGATAAGCCCACAATCGCCTGGTAGTCAACCGTATGCGGGGTGGCTGCCCAGAACGGCTTAAACTGTTCCACCCGGTAACGGTAGCTGGCCTGTCGGATATCCAGATGCAAGTAGAGAAGGTTCATCTTTTAAAATACGATTTTATATAACGCAGGATGGTCTTGGCCTGCACACCCCTTAAGCCTTGGGCAAAGGCCTGACGGGCGTAGCTGCGATAGGCTTGCATCTGGCCCAGCGCCCAATGGTCATAGGCCAGGGTTTCATACATGAGCGTCAGTGTTAGCGGTTTAAGATAATGATAATCCCGACAGGCGTCGTTGTTGAAAAACTTTTCGGCGATCTGAATCCTTGAGAGAATTTTTTTGTCAAGATGTTTGGATTTGCTGTGATGTCCGGCGGCAAAGCGGTAGGCCGAAAGCGCCGTGTGTCGGTAACGGATGTCCGGACGCGTGCAAAAAAAACGTATCCAGAAATCGTAATCCTCCGAATAAGCGATCCGCGCATCATAACCGCCAAGTTGGCGCCAGACAGAAGTTTTCAGGGTAGCGGCATTGGTGGGGATGTGTAATCGTTTCAGCAAACCGTTTACCACCGGGTCTTTGTCGATGTTTTTCAGATTCATTTCATGTTTTTTCTTTAAAAAATGCAAATCATCCGGATCATGGCTGAATGTGTAACTCGGGCCAAACAGCAGGTCAACGGGATGGGCGGTCAATTCCTGTTTGTCTTGCTCAATCCGCGTGGGTAACAAAATGTCGTCGCTGCCGAGTATGATAATGTAATCGCTTTGAACGGCCGCCACGCCGGTGTTGCAGGCCGATGCCGTTCCGCCGTTTGTCTGATGCAGCAAGCGCAGGGTGGTGTCGTTGTGGCTTTCCCGGATGGAGCGGATAAGCCGCGCGGAACCGTCCGTGCTGCCGTCATCCACGCAAATGATTTCATCCGCCGGAGTCGTCTGGGCGTAAAGACTTTCCAAAACATATTCAAGATATTCTTCCGCGTTGTAAACCGGTATTACGACAGCAATGCTAACAGCCATTGTCCCAAATCCAAAAATTGTACGATTAAAAAAGCCGATAAACCAAGCGCCCATCCGGTCAGCACGTCGCTTAACCAATGCGCGCCGATATACCATCGGCCCACACCCACCAGCATAAAGGGAGCCAGTATCCAATAGTCGAGACCGGTCGTCTGTTGCACCAACAGTCCCAGGGCCAAAAAATTAGAGGCGTGACTGCTGCACATGGCGCTATGGGAATTTCGCTCATAGCCCTCGAATTTGTCAAATATTTCCCGCGCGCGGTGGCCCACCCGATGCGCACGGTCTTCCGTTACCGTATGTTGGCGCCCCAGATACCAAGACCCCGGCCGGTAGCGACGAATGCGTTTTTTTAACAGTAGGGAAGCGCTTTGATCACTGACTACAATAAGCAGGATGCCGTTGATAAGCGTTGCGTAACGATGGGTGACCACTGCAAACCCCACCATCAGGATCAGCGCCGGGATAAAAAACAAGGGGTATCGATCCGGGTTGGAGACGTATTTAAAAAAAACATCCAACAGGGGATGATCCAGCCACAGGCGTACACGGGTGGCTTTTTGATCAAATCGTTGGAGCCATCCGGTTTCAAACAGGGCGTAATCTTTTTGCTTCAAGACAGGAATCTCCCGCAAATTTCCAGCAGTCGCTTGTTTAATGCGGCTATATCGAATTCTGTTTGAATCCGTTTTATGGCTTCCGCCTGCCGGTGTCGTCTTTCCGCCGGCGTAGTCATCCAATAAGCCCGTATCGCCTGGTGAATGGCGTCGGGTGTTTCACTTTCCAGGAGCCATCCATGGGGGGCAATCAATGCCGGAATGCCGCCCCGCTGACTGCCGACAACCAACACGCCGCGGCTCATCGCTTCCTGCAAAACCAGCGGCGCGCCGCCTTCGTCGATGATGCTGGGTAAAATGAATAGGTGAGCTGCGTCCAGATGCTGCCTGATGGCGGTGCCGGAAAGCGGGCCGGTAAAACGAATGCTGTCCGTCAAACCCATTTCCCGGACCATTTCCTCCAGAATGGCACGTTGACTCCCGTCGCCGATAATGGTATAGTGAAACGGGATGCCATCAGAGCGAAGCAGACGCATGGCCTGGATGGCCAGATGAAGGCCTTTTATTTTTTCTAGCCGGGCAACGGTGATCAGGGCCAGAGACCGGGGGTGATCGTGTTTATCCAACGCGGGAGGCGGACTAAAAAACAACGGGTCCAGCGCCATGTGATGCACAAAAGTGCGTTGCGGGTCAAAGCCGATACCCAGCAACGCGTCCCTCAAGTGGGCACTGGCGGCCAGAACAGGGCGGTCGCTTTCTTTCAGTAAGTTGTAAAAACCGGCACCATATCGGGGAACCAGGCGATGAAAATCGAAACCGTGAAAAAAAGTGGCGAAAGGTGTAGCGAGCAGTCCCAGCTTATACAACCCGGCCGCTATGTTGCCAATATGCCCGAAATGACATAAAACCAAATCCGTGGGCATGTCAAGCTGTTGCTCCAGGGCAAGACAGTACCAACTGAGATACATTTTATTTGTAAGACGTCCAAAACGTTTCGCATTTAGCGCTTTGAAAACCGCAGTTTTATGGCGCGAGGCGAAAAAGGCGCGTCCCATCGCCCGTGCTTTTTTTAAATCATTTGTCGGCGGAGCCACATTCAGTGTATGTTCGAAAACAGGGTACCGGTCGTCACGGTAGGGGGCCATACCCTTTAATTTTCCAAAGGCAACGATGCGTACCATATGCCCCGCGTCACACAGTTGTTTAATCTGAGTGATTATAAAAGTTTCCATGGGGACAATAACATTGGGCACCCAAATCGCTATGCGCATGGTCTGTCCGGAATGTAAAGGTAAAAGCCGGAATCAGGAAAGGGGAGCGGGGCGGACAAGAAAGTGGAACAGCCAGAAAGTAAACAGTGATATATCATAAAATTATTTTGTCGGACATATTAAAACGTTTTGGAAATCAAAACGATAAAATATCAATTTAGAAACGTGATTCATAAAATAAAAATGTTTTTATATTGGATTTTTTTTTAACCTGCATTAAAAATAAACAGAAGCGGATGGTGAAAATGACACGTTTTATCCTGTTGCTGCTCACGGCCCTGAGTACGGTTTGGGGAGCGCTCCCTGGTGACAGTACCCGTATGGCCGTCCATTCGAATGTCTATCCTTTTCAGCCCGGAGAAAAGCTTACCTTTCGGTTGCGTTACGGGTTTATAACAGCCGGCAGCGCCGTGATGGAAGTGCGCAACACGGTTTTAGACGATAGCACGACCGCGCTCAATTTTCATACAACAGCCAGGAGTTCCAGCGGTTTTGACTGGATTTATAAAGTACGTGATGAAGTCAATTCCTATGTTGATCCGCATACTTTCCAGGCTTTGCGCTTTGAGAAGAAACTGCGCGAGGGCAACTATAAGGCCGATGTGTTTACCGAATACAGGATGACCCGCCCCGTGGCTCAGGTTGAAGAAGTACGCTATGAAAATAACATGCGGGTGCGCACCCGTAAAAAATATTTCATAAGAGTCCCTTCCGATGTATTGGATATCCTGGCCTCTTTTTATTATGTACGCATGCTGCCTTTGCAGGTGGGGAAAAAGGCATCCCTGACCAATCATGAAAAGAAAAAGGTTTATGATCTGGAGATTATCGTGCATGGCAGGGAAACCATCGAGGTGGAGGCCGGAACCTTTCGTTGCATAGTGATCGAACCGAAAATTAAAGGGGAAGGGCTGTTCAAGAAAAAGGGCACGTTGAAAATCTGGCTGACCGATGACGATAAAAAAATCCCGGTGCAGATGACCAGTAAAATCATTGTGGGCCATATCACCAGCGAGCTGGTACGCATCGAAGGCGTGGAGGGCGAAATTCCGGCGCGTGTCAGATAAAACCCGTTATGAGTCTAATCGTCATAAATATCTGACAAGGATTTAAAATGGTTAATATTGTCTAAATTTATAAAAAACAATAGTTTGTCAATGTTTTGACTCTTTGGCACGGGAATTGTTTGTTAGATGGAAAGGTATCACACGGAGTTTAATAATGACACAAAACGTGACCTTTCGGAAACTACCATTGACCATGGAACAGGCATTGTCCGGCAAGCAGGTAAAAATACAACTTCCGGACGGCCGTAATGTAACGTTGAAGCTGAAAGACGGTTTGTATCATGGCCAACTGATTCGGCTGAAGGAAGCGCATGCCGGGGAGCCGGAAGCTTTGGTGTTGCAGGTGAATGTGTTGGAGCATCCTTTCTACACCATGGCCGGTTTGGATATCCATGCCGACATTCTGATTAGTCCGGCGGAGGCTCACAGCGGGGTCATCCGCACCATGCCCGGCCCCGATGGACGTCCGCTGCGTATCCGTATCCCGGCCGGTGTACGGGAAGGCGATGAAATACGCGTTACGGGCGTTGGATTTCGCAAGGGGGCCCAACAGGGGGATGTCATATTCATCGTACATATCGATGAAAACATGGCCCTGATGCAATGGCCGGGTCTGTTCGATGCCCGACCATCGGATAATTATAAAAATTAGCAAAGGAGATAAAATGCGTTATTATCGTGGAAATTTTTCAAACTTCGGCCAATCCTTTCCGTGGATAGGGCTGGGGCTGGTATTGTTTGGCGTCATCATATTTCTGTTCCCGCGGATATTGGTCGCCTTTATCGCCGTGCCGGTCATAATGGCGGGAATAGTTTTGCTGAGTAAGTGGTTTCATAATCGTAAAAACAATTCATATACCTATATCGAACTTTAACCTAACAGACGAAGGAGTTATCTATGTCTTTTAATTTGCCCGATTTACCCTACGATTTTTCCGCGTTGGAGCCGCATATCGACGCTCGTACCATGGAAATTCATCATGGGAAACATCATGCGGGTTATGTCAATAATCTTAATAATGCCATCAGCGGTCAGGCCGGTTTGGAAAGTAAAGGTCTGGACGAATTGCTCGGGTCTTTGTCATCGGTTCCGGAAGCGGTACGTACGGCCGTGCGCAATAACGGCGGCGGTCACTGGAATCATTCCTTTTTCTGGAATATCATGTCCGGTAACGGTGGCGGACAGCCGGAAGGCGACCTGGCCGCGGCCATAAACGATGCTTTCGGATCATTTGACGCCTTTAAGGAAGCTTTTAAAAAAGCAGGCGCCACCCGTTTCGGTTCCGGTTGGGCCTGGCTGGTTGTGGATGCCTCCGGCGCGCTGAAAATCGGCTCCACGGCCAATCAGGATAATCCGGTAATGGATATTTCCGAATTTAAGGGAACCCCCATTTTGGGTGTGGATGTTTGGGAGCATGCCTATTATCTGAAATATCAGAATCGCCGCCCCGATTACCTCAGCGCCTTTTTTAATGTGATCAACTGGGAAGCGGTTGGCGAACATTTTAAAAACGCTCAATAACAAACCTTATGACACAGGCCGGACATTTTACCGGTCTGTGTTTTCTTTCCTCCGGAATATCCCATTTTCTCTCTGTTTTTCATATATTTAAGATTGATCTAAAAATTTGCATAAGCGCATTTACAGGCTTAAATTCAGAACTTGCTTGAAGTTAAAGACTTGAAGTGGGTTCTGCCCACTTTTTTTATTTCTGGAGTATTGGAATGTCCACTAAGGAAAAGCTCCTGCCCATTGTGGAAACGCTGTGCACGGAGCGCGGCCTGATCCTTGTGGATTTGGAAGTGAAAGGCGAAAAGCGCCGTCCCGTTTATATGGTTTTTGCCGATACGGATGACGGCATCACATTGAAACAATGTGAAGAATTGTCCCGGGCTATTCAGGATGCCATCGATCTGAATGACGCGTTTCCCGTACAATATCGGATTGATGTCTCGTCGCCCGGTTTGGACCGCCCTCTCGTTAAGGATTTTCAATTCCGTAAGAATGTGGGCCGTAAACTGAAAGTGAAATATCATAACGGAGAATGGGTGGAAACCGTAAGCGGTACGCTGACCCGTTTTGATGAAAATGAAATTGAACTGGCGGATAAAAAAGAAAAATATCTCATCCGCCGTCCCGATATTATTGAAGCAAAGATAAAGTTACAATGGTAACCCTTTGGAGGTAGGCAAGCCTGATGAATCTTGACATAATGGAGGCTATCACACAGATAGCCAAAGATAAAAAGATCGAAAAAGAAAACCTGCGCGATATGCTGGAAAATATTTTCCTGAATATGATCGAAAAGAAATACGGTACATCTGAAAATTTTGATGTGATTGTAAACGTGGATAAAGGTGATATCGAAATTTATCAGGAAAAGACCGTGGTGGAAGAAGTGGAAGACCCGGTTACGGAAATCACGCTGGAAGACGCCCTGAAAATTGATGAAGACGCGGAGATAGGCGAGGAAATCGTGGAAGTGATTAATCCGGAAGAATTCGGGCGTCGTCTGATCGTTTCCGCCAAGCAGAACCTGAACCAGCGCATACGTGATTTTGAACGCGAAAATATCATCGAAGAGTATGAAAACCGCATCGGTGAAATCATCATTGGCGATATTCATCAGATACATAAACGCGGCATCTATATCAATGTGGATAAAACGGAAGTGTTTTTACCGCGTGAAGAGCAGATTTACAATGAAAGGCTGCGTCGGGGCAATACGGTGCGTTCCCTGATTAAGGAAGTGCGCAACGAAGGGCGCGGCCCGGAGATTATCGTCAGTCGTGCCGATCCCAAATTTTTGATACGCCTGTTGGAGCTGGAAGTCAATGAAATTGACGACGGCATCGTCATGGTGCGTAATGTGGTGCGCGAACCCGGTGATCGCGCAAAAGTGGCCGTGGAGTCCATCGACCGTCGTGTGGACCCCGTGGGCGCCTGTGTGGGAACCAAGGGCAGCCGTATCCAGGCTATCGTGCGCGAGCTGAATAATGAAAAAATCGATGTGATCAACTATTCCACCGAACCGGAAATTTTCATTATGCGCGCCATCACGCCGGCCAAGCCCCTTAAAGTGATTGTCAATCGTGAAGAAAAAATGGCCGTTGTAGTCTTGCCGGATGATCAGATCGCCATCGCCATTGGTCGCAACGGACAAAACCTGCGACTGGCTTCGCGACTGACCGGTTATCAGATCGAGCCCATCAAGGAATCGGAATACAATTCGGAAAGCGCTTCCGCCGTTATGCCCACGGTGGAAAATCTGGACCTGCCGGAGAATGTTAAAAGCAAGCTGATCGATGCCGGCGTGACGGATGTGAATAAAATTTTGGAACTGGAACTCGAAGGGTTGTTGGCGTTGCCGGGCATTGGACCGAAAAGCGCTGAAAAAATCTGGGAAACCATACAGGAATTCCTGCCGGATGATGAAACCGGAGAATAAAGAGTATTTTTGGAGAATAAATGGCGGCAGCTAAAAAATATAGAATATTTAAAATCTGTAAGGAATTGAACCTCGGTCATGAGACCATCAGTGACTTTCTGGAAAAGAAAGGCGTAAAGGTGAGTGGCCCCAACTCCGCGGTAAGCGAGGAAGATTATTTCGAGATCGTGGAACGCTTTGCCAGTGAAAAGGCCAAGGCGGAAAAGCTGCGTATGCGTAAAACCCTTGCGCCCAAAGCCGAAGAAGAAGCCCCCACACAGGAAAAAGAGACCGCGGAGAAATCGAAAGTGGAATCCGATTATCTGAAAGCGATAAAGGAATCCATAGAGGTGCGTACGGAAGAATTGCTGAAGCCTGAAGTGAAACCGGAACCCCCGGCGCCTAAAACCAGGAAAAAGAAAGAAGAAAAAGTACCGGCCGCCGAAGCCCCGGCCGTGGAGGCGAAAAAAGAAACCGAAAAGCCGAAAACAACAGAGACAAAACCGGCGGACAAAAAGCCTGAAAAGGCCGCCGCCGCAAGCAAGGAAAAAACAGCGGCCGAAGCGCCGGTCAAGCCGCCTGTGCAACCACCTACCGCTGAAAGTAAATCGTCCAAAAAGAAAAAAGAGAAAGATAAGGGTAAAACCGGCGGCGAAAACCTGTCGGAAAAAGAACGCAAGCGTCAAAAAGCTCTGGAAATGATCCGTAAGGACGGTAAGCGCAAAGGGGCGGCCAAGCCTGATATGCGTATTCTGGGCATTGATGGCGACGGTGCCGCGCGTAAGCGTAAAAGCAAACGTCAAAAACGCAAGCATGTGGATCAAAAAGAAGTACAGGAAACCCTCAAGAAAACACTGGCTTCCCTGGACGCCACCACCAAAAAGCCCAAGCATAAGAAAAAAGTGAAAGAGGTGGAAGGTGAACTGGTCGAGAAAAATGTAATTGAAGTAACCGAATTCATTTCCGCCAACGACCTGGCCAATCTGATGGATGTGCCGGTTTCCGATATTTTGATGAAGTGCCTTGAACTGGGTTTGGTGGTTTCCATCAATCAGCGTCTGGACCTGGATACCATTCAACTGCTTGCCGAGGAATACGGCTTTGAAGTGGAAGAGCACAAGGTGACGGAATTTGTGGAAGACGAGGAAGAAGAAGAAACCGATGATCCGGCTCTTCTTGAACCCCGTGCTCCGATTGTTACCATTATGGGCCATGTGGATCATGGTAAAACTTCTCTGCTGGATTACCTGCGTAAATCGAACGTGGCCGCGGGTGAAGCCGGCGGTATTACACAGCATGTGGGCGCCTATGAAGTGGAATATGAAGGTAAAAAGATCACCTTTCTCGATACGCCGGGTCACGAAGCCTTTACCGCCATGCGCGCCCGCGGCGCCCAGGTAACGGATGTGGTTATTCTGATCATCGCCGCCGATGACGCGGTGATGCCGCAAACGGATGAAGCGCTGGATCATGCCAAGGCCGCCGGTGTTAAAATCGTTATTGCCATAAATAAAATCGATAAGCCGGGTGCCAACGCCGAGCGCATCAAACAACAACTGGCCGAACGCAATGTACTGGTGGAAGATTGGGGCGGCAGCTACCAATGCGCCGAAATTTCCGCCAAAACAGGGCAGGGTGTTGATGAACTTTTGGAAAAGGTCCTGCTGGAAAGCGAATTGCTGGAATTGAAAGCCAATCCGAACCGCCTGGCACAGGGATTTGTCATCGAATCCCGCCTTGATAAGGGCAAAGGCCCGATCGCCACGGTGTTGATTCAGAACGGTACCCTGAAAGTGGGTGATAATTTTGTTGCCGGACAATATTACGGCAAGGTGCGCGCCCTGCTTAACGAGCGCGACCAACGGTTAAAGGAACTGCGTCCCGCTCAACCCGGGGTCGTGGTCGGTTTTACCGGCGTACCGCAGGCCGGTGATCGTTTTGTGGTGCGTAAAGATGAACGTACCGTGCGGGAAATCGCCACCAAACGTCAGCAATTGCAGCGTGAGCAGGAAGCCAAAACGCATCGTCATAAAACCCTGGCCCAGATTTCGGAACAGATTAAGCTGGGCGAAACCCAGGAACTGAACATTGTGGTTAAGGCCGATGTGGACGGTTCCGCCGAGGCACTGGCCGACGCGCTGATTAAGCTGAATACGCAGGAAGTACAGGTGAACGTCGTGCGTAAAGCGGTCGGGCCCATCTCGGAAGGCGATGTATTGCTCGCTTCGGCCTCGGGCGCCATCATCATCGGTTTTCATGTGCGCGCCAACGCCAAGGCCAAGGAACTGGCCGAGAAAGAAGGTGTGGATATCCACATTTATCGTGTGGTTTACGACGCCATCAACGATATCCGCATGGCGCTGGAAGGCATGTTGCGACCCGAAGAAAACGAAGTGGTGGTGGGTCACCTTGAAGTACGCGAAACCTTTAAAGTCTCCCGCGTGGGTACCATTGCCGGTTGTTATGTCACCGACGGTAAAATTCTACGTCAAAACAAAGTGCGCATCATCCGCGACGATGTGGAAATCTATACCGGAAACATCGCTTCCCTTAAACGCTTTAAGGATGACGTGAAAGAAGTGGCCGCCGGATTTGAATGCGGGGTACAGATCGAAAATTACAACGATTTAAAAGTGGGCGATGTCATAGAATCCTTTGAAATCACCCAGACCAAACGTAAACTCGAGAATGCATGATCGTAGGAATTTTGCAGGTGGAACTGCTGATTCCCGGTAGCGATTCATTGAAATATAAACGCATGGTTGTGCGTTCGGCGGTGGATCGTTTGCGTAAAAAATTTAATGTGTCTGTTGCGGAAACAGACTATAACGACAAATGGCAACACGCCGAGCTGGGTATCGCCGTGGTGGCCAATAACCGATCTTTTGCCGATCAGGTGCTGCAAAAAGCTTTTCAACTGCTGGACGGCATCCCGGACATGGAGATCATAGAACATCGGTTTGAATATCTGTAATGCCTGATAACAGACGCGTCTCGCAATTTGCGGGTGTATTAAAAAAAGAGATCAGTATCATCATCGACCGTAAGGTGAAAGACCCGGAAAAAGGGTTTGTTACGGTCAATTATGTAAAAGTTTCGCCCGATTTGAAAATCGCGAGTATCTATTATACCGTGTTGGGCGATGAAGCGCAAAGGGAAAAAAGCGCCGCCGCCCTAAAGCGTTCCGCGGGGTTCATCCGCAACGAATTGAAACCGGTTATTAAATCGCGCTGGTTGCCGGAGCTGCGTTTTTTTTATGACGATACCATTGACCAGGCGGAAAAAATCAACAGGTTGATCGATAAATTGCATGAAGATTCCCCTGGTAACGAAGCGTCCTGAAGCAGAGACCTGGGCGCAGGCCTCCGGTTTTCTTATCCTGATCGATAAGCAGGCGGACTGGACCTCTTTTGATGTATGTAAAAAAATCCGCCACATCACACGTATTAAAAAAGTGGGGCATGGCGGCACGCTGGACCCCTTTGCCACGGGCCTGATGACCATTGGCGTGGGGCGCGGTACCAAAAAATTGCACGAGCTGACGGCGCTCGATAAACGCTATCGCGCGGTTATTCGGTTCGGAATTAGCACGGACAGTTTCGATATTACGGGAACCGTGACCGGGGAAATGCCCGACTTTCATCTGGATGAATCAACGCTTCGTCGTCAGCTTCGGCGCTTTACCGGGGATGTGATGCAGTTGCCCCCCATGTTCAGCGCTAAAAAGGTCAACGGGCAGCGGCTTTACAAAGCGGCACGCAAAGGCCGGGAAGTGGAACGCCAACCCGTGGCGGTGCATGTGTTCCGCGCGGAAATCATACAATGGGAGCCGCCGGAACTGATCGTGGATTATCATGTTTCCAAGGGCACGTATATCCGGGCATTGGCGCATGATCTGGGGCAAAGCCTGGGCGTGCCGGCTGTACTCAAAGCGTTGCGGCGCACAGCCATCGGCGCGTTTACGGTGGACGAGGCGCTAACCATACCGGAATTTGAACAGATGTGGAAGCAGGCAACAGGCTGATGGAAATTATTTACGGCTTTAACAAAAAACTGGGACTCGACCGTGTGGTGACCATGGGCACCTTTGACGGAGTGCATCGCGGCCACCTGAAAATCCTGGAAAGCCTGCATGAAGAAGCCCGGCGGCTGAATGCCGTCAGCACGGTTCTCACTTTTGAACCGCATCCGCGGGTGGTGTTGAACCGGCTGGGTAAGGCGCCCGCCGTGAAACTGTTGAACGATTTTGAAGAAAAAGTGGCGTTGCTGGAAGCGCACCGTGTGGAAGACGTGATCGTCATCCGCTTTGATGAGGCTTTTTCGCAACTCTCGTATGAGACGTTCTTTGAAAACTATATCCTTTCCAGAATGAATCTGAAATGCCTGATAGTCGGGCATGATCATGCATTTGGCAAAGACCGTAAAGGGACGATAGACGCCGTAAGGGCATTGGCGCATGCGCATGATTTTTGTGTGCGTCCCGTGGAGGCCTACCATGTGGACGATGCGCCGGTAAGCAGTTCGCGTATCCGCCGGTTGTTGGAAGAAGGCCGGGTGGATAGCGCCGCCGGATTGCTGGGGTATCCGTACCGTTTATCCGGTACCGTCGTACCCGGCGATGCCCGGGGCCGTCTGCTTAATTTCCCCACGGCCAATATCGCGCCCCGTAGCGCCGATAAACTGATACCGGCCACGGGTGTGTACGCCGTGGATGTGGTGTGGCGCGAGCGGCGTTACAAAGGCATGATGAATATCGGATATCGCCCCACGTTTGATAAAAACGCCTTCGCTCTGGAGGTGCATATCCATGATTTCGCGGAAACGATATACGAAGAGACGTTAACCGTCCATTTCAAAAAACGCTTGCGGGATGAGAAAAAATTCGCTTCGAAAGAAGCGCTCATCGCACAATTAATGAAAGATAAAAACGATAGTCTGAACATATAAACCTGGAGGCATCCAATGGCTTTATCTGAAGCAAAAATGAAGGAGCTGGTCAAAAAATTCGGCGATAATGAGAACGATACCGGTAAAACGGAAGTGCAAATCGCTTTGCTGACCGAGCGAATCAAATACTTAACCGAACATCTTAAAACGCATAAAAAGGATCACCATTCCCGCCGCGGTTTGCTTAAGCTGGTGGGACAGCGCCGCCGTTTGCTGCGATATCTGACCAAAGTGGATATTATGCGTTATCGTAATGTAATTAAAGAACTGGGTCTGCGTCGCTAAACGTAACCCGCCTGGAGGATAAATGATTCAGAAAACAATAGAAATAGATGGTAAAACCATTACCCTGGAAACCGGCAAGCTGGCCAAGCAGGCACACGGCGCCGTCGTGGTTAAATTAAACGAAACCGTTGTTCTGGTAACAGCGGTATCATCGGAAGATTCGGGTTATGATCCCGGGTTCTTTCCTTTGAGTGTGGATTACCGGGAAAAATTTTATGCCACAGGACGCATCCCCGGCGGCTTTTTTAAGCGCGAAGGACGCCCCACGGAGAAAGAAATTCTTTCCGCCCGTTTGATCGACCGCCCCATCCGTCCCCTGTTTCCGCCGCACTATCGCAACGAAACCCAAATCATGGCCATGGTGCTTTCCATGGATAAGGAAAACGACGCGGATGTTCTGGCCGGTTTGGGCGCTTCGGCCGCCCTTTCCATCTCCGATATTCCGTTTTACGGGCCAACCGCGACGGTACGCGTTGCCCGTGTGGACGGTAAATACATTATTTATCCTTCCATGGAAGAAATGGAAAAAGCGGATATCGAACTGGTGGTCGCCGGTTCCGCCTCGTCCATCATGATGGTGGAAGGCGAGTCTCAGGAAGTGTCGGAAAAAGACCTGCTGGAAGCCATCAACACGGCGCATGAAGCCATAAAAAAACTGGTGGCCGTCATCGAGGAGATGAAAGGCGAAGTGAACGAACCCATGCGCGATGTGGAAGAAAAAACATACGCCGAGGGTCTGCATGATAAAGTGACGGAACTGGGGCATGCCGGTGTGATGGAAGCTATCCGTATTAAAGAAAAGAAAGCGCGCCGTAAAGCCCTTAAGGAAGTAGCCGCCAAGGTTATTGAAGCGCTGGAAGAAGAATATCCGGAAATGGAAGGCGATATCAAGGAAATTCTGCATGATATTGAAAAAGATGAAGTGCGTAAGATGATCCTTGAGGAAGGCCTGCGTCTCGACGGACGTAAGACCGACGAAATTCGCCCCATAAGCTGTGAAGTGGATGTGCTGCCCCGCGCGCACGGTTCGGCGTTGTTTACCCGAGGCCAGACCCAGTCGCTCGGTATTGTTACGCTGGGGACGGCCTCCGATGAGCAGATTGTGGATGCCATCGAAGGGGAATCCAAAAAAGATTACATGCTGCATTACAATTTCCCGCCGTTCAGCACGGGAGAAGCCAAACCGATCCGCGGAGTCAGCCGCCGGGAAGTGGGGCATGGCAACCTGGCGGAACGGGCGCTTAAACCGGTCCTGCCGAAGGAAGGCACCTTTCCCTATACCATCCGCATCGTTTCCGAAATCCTTGAATCCAACGGCTCCTCTTCCATGGCAACGGTCTGTTCCGGTTCCATGGCCCTGATGGATGCCGGGGTGCCGGTGCGTGACGCCGTGGCCGGTATCGCCATGGGGTTGATTAAGGAGGGCGATAAGGTTGCCATCCTTTCGGATATCCTTGGTGATGAAGACCATCTCGGTGACATGGACTTTAAAGTAGCCGGAACGCGCAATGGCATCAACGCGGTGCAAATGGATATCAAAATTGACGGCATTTCCAGTGAAATTATGGAAAAAGCGCTGGAACAGGCCCGGGTGGGACGTCTGCACATTATGGAGCAGATGGCCAAAGCCATTGAGCAGCCGCGCGAGGATATCAGCCCGCACGCGCCGAAGATTTATGAGTTCAAGATCAAGGTGGATAAAATCGGCATGGTGATCGGGCCGGGTGGTAAAACCATTCGCCATATCATCGAAGAAACCGGTGTAACCATCGATATCGACGAAGACGGTACGGTACGTATTGCCGCCACGGAAAGCGAAAGCGCCAACCGTGCCCGCGGCATGATCGATAAACTGGTGGAAGAACCGGAACTGGGTAAGGCCTATAAAGGTAAAGTGAAGCGTGTTAAGGATTTTGGCGCCTTTGTTGAATTTTTACCCGGTAAGGAAGGCATGGTTCATATTTCCGAGCTGGATATCGCCCGCACCAATAAGGTGACGGATATTTGTAACGAAGGCGATACGATCGATGTGGTTGTTAAAAACATCGCTCCCGACGGAAAAATTGCCCTCAGCCGCCGCATGTTCTTGCAAAAAGAGCAAAAAAAACACGAGAAGGCGCATTAAAAGCACCGGACGATAGACCTGATTTATCGTGATAACAACAACAAAGACCAGGCAGGGTATGACGGTTATGACCGACGCCCTGCCTTTTTACGATAGTGTAACGATTGGCGTTTGGGTACGCTCGGGCAGCCGCATGGAATCGTCCGGGGAAGAAGGGCTGGCACATTTCACGGAACACATGCTCTTTAAGGGAACCGATAAACGTTCCGCGCGGGATATCGTTTTAGAGCCGGAATCCCTTGGCGCGCATATCAATGCTTATACCATGCGGGAAATAACCTGCTATTACATCCAGACACCCGCCGCCGGCGCGGAAAAAGCGGTGGAAATATTAGCGGATATGCTAACCGGTTCTGTATTCCATCCGCGGGATGTGGAAACGGAACGGCAGGTGATACTTGAAGAAATCACCGCGACCGAAGATACCCCCGAAGATTATGTGGTCGATCTGTTTCAGGAAAAACTGTTCCCGGAACACCCTTTGGGCCATCCCATTCTGGGCACAAGGGAAACCGTGGGCGACTTTTCCCCTGAAGATGTGCGGCAATTTTGGCGGCAATGGTACCGTCCCGATCGCCTGCTGATTGCCGCCGCCGGGCACGTAACCCATGATGCTTTCACCGACTGGTGTGAAAAATATTTTCAATTTACCAACGATGTACCTTCCCGGTCGTTCTCCGACCAAAAACCAAACGCCCGTAAAGGCAAATGTCCCCCGGTAAGCGTTGGCTTCTCCCAGCGTCATATCTGCTGCGGAACGGCCCTTTGTGCCGCCAACGCCCCGGATAGATATCCCCTGGAATTGTGGCATACACTATTGGGCGCCGGTATGAGTTCACTGCTTTTTCAACAATTACGTGAAACACACGGCATGGTGTACACTGTTTACAGCTATCCGGAATTTTACAGCGACAGCGGTGTGTTTTTTGTGTATCTCGGCGTTGATCCGCGGAAAGAAACCCGGGCGCTGGAGCTGTTAAAAAACACTTTGAATAGTTTAGCGCGTGATGGCATCGACCGAGATACACTTGAACGGGTTAAGCGACAATATAACGGCCAGCGGGAATTGTCCATGGAAAGCACCTATAAACGCATGGCTCACATGGCACGGCAGTTTATGGAAACCGGCCGCGTGGCTTCCTTATCCGAGCTGTCTGCCGGGGTAGATGCCGTCGATGTGGAACAGATGATGGAAACCGCGCAACGCTATTTAAATTTCGACAATTGGTTGATGGTGACCCTGCAATGATGGCCGGGAGTATTATTTAAGAGGCATTTACATGTTATCCGTTGGTATTATAAAAGAACTTAAAAATTTTGAACGCCGTGTCAGTTTATGTCCGGAAGATGTGGGCCGTTTGGTGGAACAGGGCATTGAGGTATTGGTGGAGCGTGAAGCGGGTTTGCCGGCCGGCTATCCCGACGCGTCGTATCAACAGGCGGGTGCGACGATTGTGCCCTCCGCCGAGAAAGTGTTCCGTAAGGCCGATATCATCCTGAAGATCCAACCGGTTACCACGGATGAAGCGGAATTGATGCACGAAAATCAGATCAGTTTTTCATTTATCAATCTATATCAAAACCCGGATCGTTTGCTGCAATTGTTGAAGAACAAGGCTGTATTTTTTTCATCGGAATTATTGATTGACGATAACGGTCAACATGTGGTTTTAAAAGCCATTTCGGAAATTGCCGGTCGGTTGGCGGTGCACGTGGCCGCCAATTTGCTTACGGTAAGCGAAGGCGGCAAAGGCATCCTGCTATCCGGCGAAAGCGGCGCCCAGTCGGCGCGGGTGGTGGTTGTGGGTTCCGGACTGGTGGGAAAGGTGGCCGCAATTCAGGCCTGGCATACCGGCGCCGACGTAACCCTGTTAAGCGTCAGGAATTTTAATGAAGATGCCCATGAAATGGAAAAAGACGGTTTATGCGTCCGGACTTTCTCCAAGGAAAAAATTGAAGCGTTGCTGCCCCAAACCGATGTGCTTATTGTGGCGGTACAGGCATTAAAATCCGATAAACCCGATCTGAAAATCAGCGCCGATCATGTGGGGATGATGGAACCGGGCAGCGTGATCATTGACCTCTCGGTTGAACATTCACCCATTGTGGAAACCGCGCATGTGACCAGTTTAAGTCAACCCACTTTCACGGCACGCGATGTGATCCATTATTGCGTGCCCAATATTTCCTGTGCCATACCCAAAACGGCCACCCGCATTTATGGCGCCAGCATTTTGCCCTATGTCAGCGCTCTGGCCAGACAAGGGTTGTCCGCCACCTTAAACAGTCATCCGGAACTGCTTTCCGCCCTGGCCGCCTATAAAGGTAAAATAACCAACAAAGTCATTTCCGATCGTTTTGGTACGGCCTTTTACAATATTTACGATTTACTGGAAATGAATATCTGACAGGCATCTCATGATTCCCATATTGGCTTATCATAAAATAGAAAACCGCTTCGATTTTGGCATCACCACCCGGCAACCGGACGATTTTGAAAACGACATGAAGCTGCTGAAAGAGAACGGTTATATCACCCGTACGTTTCGGGATGGGATCGAAGATATTCCTGAAAATGAAAAAAGCGTGATCATAACCTTTGACGACGGTTATGCATCCTTTTATAAAAGTGCTTTGCCGGTGTTACAACGCATGGCCTTGCGCGCGGTTGTATTTATGCCCACCGCTTTTGTGGGCGCGGCCAATTCCTGGGATGTGCAATGGGGCGGTTTGCGTTTTGAACATATGAACCGGAAACAGTTGCGGGAAGCGCATCGGGCGGGTATGGAAATCGGCTCGCATTTAATCAGCCATACTTATAGCGGCTGGTTAAAAGGAGAACGGCTTGAGGCCGAAATGCTGGGTAGTAAACAACAACTGGAAGCCTGGCTGGATGCGGAGGTTATCAGTTTAAGCTATCCCTTTGGAAAATATGAAGACCGGGCCGTGCGCATGGCGGCGCGTTACTACCGCTATGCCGTAGGACTTTCTCCGATCGGTGCGCCTTCCCGTCTGTTTTTGCCGCGTATCAGTGTCTATCGGATGGACAGCAGCCGGATGGTGCTAAAAAAGATTGAAAGGGCGCGCCGGGGGCGTTTTTCCGTTCGGGACAGGATGATACAGTGGGGCGCCTGGGCGAGTATTTATCGTCAGAGATTGAACAAACCGTATCGTATGGAAAGGAGGGCGGATGCCCGCGCGGAACTGGGTTAGGTGGCTGCCGTTTTTGGCTTTGATGGCCGGCGCCATCGGTTTTTCCGTCTATTTATTCTTTTTTGGGGGCAACGGCCTGTACAGGCCCCAAACCGCCGATCCGGCACGGATATACCGGGAGGCCTGTGTGGAATGCCACGGTCAACACGGTGAAGGCAACGGCGTGCTTTACCCGGCTTTTGATACCTGGATGGACGAAGAAGATGTGGCTCGTGAAATCCGACAAGGCAATTGGCGCATGCCTGCTTTCCGATATATACGGAAGGATACCCTGGCACTTTTGGCCCGCTATGTGGCGGATAGAGGATTTGATAAAGAAAAATAATAGCTTTACAGCTTTCCCATGCCGATTATCACACATTGGCAGGTGTGAAACTAATAAAATACTTTCAAAATCCGTTAATAAGATGATGCAAAGCGGCTGGAGAATTGAATGAGACTTGTTACACGTGGGGATTTTGACGGACTGGCTTCGGGCGTTCTGTTAACGCTGGCGCACGATATCGATACCATCTTTCTGGCGAAGCCCCATGAAATTCAGGAAAATCTGATACCCATTTCATCCAATGATATCGTGGCGAACTTACCGTATCACAGCGATTGCGGTATGTGGTTCGATCACCATATTAACGAAGTAGAAATGGCGGCGGAAATCAAATTTAAGGGGGCTTTTAAAGTGGCGCCCAGTTGTTCCCGCGTAGTGTTTGATTATTATAAGGATGCCGTTGAGCCGATACAACGCTTCGAGAAAATCGTCGTTATTGCCGATAAAATCGATTCTGCGCAGTTGAGCATTGAGGATATTAAAAATCCCCACGGCTGGTTCATCATCGAACGCACGCTGCATGCCTACGATCCGTTGGGCCGATTGGGCGATTTTATGGAATACTTCAGCAATCTGATCGAATGGATCAAACGCTATCCGCTGAGTACCATTTTACTGATGGACGATGTGCAGAACCGTATTGAACATGTTCGTTCCGAACATAAGATTTTTATCAACGCCCTGCGTGAAAGCACCCATACGGAAAGCAATGTTATTCTGACCGATACCCGTTCCTTTGATTATTTCCCCAACGGCAACCGTTTTATTATTTACACTTTGTATCCCGAGCAAAATGTTTCCCTGAGTATTTTTAACGCAAGGGGTTCCGATCAAAGTGTGATTTTTTGCGGACACAATATATTCAACCGAACCTGTAAAACCGATGTGGGGGCTTTGATGGCGCGATACGGCGGCAGCGGGCGCCTCAGCGCCGGTAGTTGTGTGGTCAGCCAGGATGACGCCGACCGGGTGTATCGGGAAATTTGCGACGAACTTATAACCAACGGATAAACACATGCGAATATTTTTAATTTTACTGGCTGTGTTGGCTGTTGTAGCAGCGGGCGCCTGGTATTATGTGGATCATACCATGCGATATGTACCGGAGGATATGGAAACCATGCGTCCGCTTAAGGATGAGCCATATCTTGATAAGGCACGGGTGGTAAAAAAACGGCTTTCCCGTGAATTGAAAAGCACCGGGCGGGCCACTATCAGCGCTGACGATATAGAAACGGTGATGATGGCCGCGATTCGTAAAAAAAGCACTATTCCGGTTGATGAATTGATCCGAAGTTACAAGGTGGCCATCCATGATGATGCGGTGGAAGCGGCTTTTGTGGTGGACCTGACCCGTGTGGAGGAACTTAAACTACCCAAAAAGGCACGGAAGGGCCTGGCCCTGATCCGTGATTTGGTTCCCGATGATATGTTGGATAATGTATATATCGCTGTGCGCGGACTGCCGCAAAAGATCGGTGACCGGGTGGTATTCAGTGAAAATTCCGAGGTGCAAATCGGGGGATTTTCGCGCAAAATAAACGATCTCATGGCCGACGCGCGCCTCGTGCTGGGGCGCGATGTGCTGCAAAAATTGCAATTCGATATGTTTGAAATCCGAGATGGCCGGGTCATCGTCCAAATGGACAGGTAACCCGCCTGCCAATTCCTTCCCATAAAACGGCCTTTTTTCCGTTTCGGGGAAAAGGCGTTTGGAGTAAAAATCCTTTAATTTTCCTGTAGTATCAAAAAGCTTTTGATTAACAGCGCCCAACCGGCTAAAAAAGATAATCCTCCCAAAGGGGTTACCGCTCCCCACATTTTATTTCCGGTGAATGCCAGAATATATAGACTGCCGCTGAATAAAACGATGCCGGCCAGAAACGCCCAGGCGACAGACCTAAGGTTGATTTTTTTTGATTGGGCCCAGGCGATAACGGCAAATAGCGCGGCCGTATGGAACATCTGGTATTGAACAGCCTTGTTCCAGATTGTGACATCATAGGCATCCAAAACATCTTTAAGGGCATGCGCGCCAAAAGCGCCCAGTGCGACGGTAAGGAACCCGGAAAGGGCGGTGAGAATGAGCAAGGTACGGTACATTGGTTACTCCCTGGTTTGAACGGAATGAGGTTGCATGTTGATCCAAATGCGCAGGTTGTAGGGGGGCAAGTGTATGCCGTGTTGTCCGGCTTGTATCCGGCTGTACGGATACCCCGCGCGCAGACCGGTAAAATCCATTTTTTGGTTATCGCCGATCAGTTTCCATTGCCCCGGTGGAAAGGTCATGTTCAAAACCGCGCTGCTATCGGCGGTGTTCAGGGCCACGGCCACAGTATTGTTTACGATGTACCCCAGCAAACGCGGATCACGGGGTTCAAACCATTGGTAGGCGGCGGACGGCCATTTTCGGGCAATGCGGAAAACCCGGCCCCAGGGACTTTTGCGCAACGCGATCAGCCCCTTCCAGAAGGCATGCATATCGGCATAATTACAATAGATGCCGTCTTCCGGCGCGGCGTTACGGCCGAGGTTTTCCCATACAAAACGATTGGCGGCGGCCATGTTGTAGGTATCGCGTTTGCCATGCAGCCAAATTTTGCCGCCGTGGAATTCCTTAACCACTTCCTTTAAAGGTGCCAGCCCTTTGCTGCGCATAAATTCACTACCACCGTGAATCACCAATGGACCTGGTGATGTGAACAACAGAGTCGCGGCGATTTTATAGGCATCTTCGTCCACGCCAAAGCGCCCGTCCCAATTCTTTTTGGCAAACCGATCGGCCAGTGTCCAGTTGTCGTGTATGTCGAGGTAATTGATGCCGGAAAGAGGCGTTTTATCTTCGGGAAAGGCGGCGGATAAGGCTTTCTTAACCGCTTCCCGGTTACCGTCTCCACCGGCGTAGCCCCGGTCGCGTTGTTTATCTTGCGGGTTGGATGGCGGCCCTTTAAAGGCGTTGCGGCTGTCATCCTGAAAAAAAGTGATCGGCGCGTCTTCTTTGTACCAGTCCCAATCCGGGTTGGCCTCGTAGTCCGGGTCATCGGAAGCGATCCAAGGCTCGCCGTAAATAATAAAATCCGGCCCGACAGCCTGTCGTAATTTCAACAGAGTCTGCTGGTCGGTTTGTCCGGCCAAATCGATACGAATACCGTCTATGCCATATTGATTTTTAAGATTCAACACCTGTTCAATGATCCAGCGTTGCATCACGGCGCGTTGTTCGCTTTTGGTTTCCGTGCCATAGGCGCCTATAAAATCATAATATTCATCCGTGCGATAAAAATAGGGCGCGTCCATGGCGGCAAAATTAAAAAACATCAACCGGCCGTCCATGCGTTCCGCCGTATGATTAAAAACGACGTCCACAATCACGGCGATATCCCTTTGATGAAAAGCGGCCACCAGGTCCCGGAAATCACGATTTTGGCTGCCCCACGCGCTGCCTTTTACCCGATAGCTGCTTTCCAGGGCAAATGCGTGGGATGTACGGTATCCCCACTGATAATTGTGCATGTTGATGCCCTGTTCCTTCATATACGGGTCATTTTCAAAAGCCGGTTGCCACCAACTGTCCGGATAGTGGAGATATTCCTGCACCGGCATGAGATGAACGGCGTTGATGCCCAGGTCCGATAAATGATCGATACCAATGGGTATGCCGCGGCTATTGGTCAGACCGGCGGTGGCAAAGCCGCGGAAGGTCCCTTTTAATGAATCGGGCAGAGGTAAAAGGGTGGTGAAATCCTGAACATGGACTTCATAAGCGATCAGGTCTTCCATTTTGGGGATGCCGTTTTTCAGAGGCGGGGCAGGTGTAAGCGGCGCGGCCACGCGGGAGGGGCCCCAGCTATCCACACTAACCTGCGCCCAGGGATCGCTGAAGTGACGGCGGATGCGCTTATGGTAATAATTACCCGGTTCGTCTGCTCCGTATGCCGTGAAATCATAGTAGATACCCTCCCAATTGCCATCGAGTCGGGTATGCCAGCTTCCGTTGTTTTCGGGTTGCAACAAAATGGTTTTGATCGCCGGCTGATACGGTTTAACATACAGGTAAAGCCGGACGGAATCCGCGCGAGGGGCAAACAGCCGCCAATGGGTGCCGCTGGTTGAATCGTCATACCAGGCGCCCAGCCGGCGACCGTTGTACAAACTTTTAAACCAACCGTTATAGCGAACGGTAAGGGTATCCGATATGCCGGAGATACTTAAACGGGTGAAACGGCGGATGTTGATCGGACGGGCGGGAATTAATTGTATATCATCGCCGGTGATGTATTGAACGGCACGAACGGCAATGGTGTCGCCGTTTTGGTAGAGCCGGTAATGCGTCGGATCATAGTCATAGCTTTGGGGCCGGGCATGGGGAAACAACAGACGGATATCGTTTGGGCCGTATAATTCCGCGCGCCGTGTCAGCGGTTGGATATCCGGTGCAAAAATCAAGTTGCCATCCATGCGATTGGGCGCCTCAGCGGGCGGCTCCAGCCATTGACCGTCATCCACACGGAATTTAAAGGGCGAGGCAGGGGGGATGGTCTGAAAGTCTTTGTTGGCCACCGTAAGGCGCCAAACACCGTTATTGCCGGACTTTAACCGCCAGCGTTGCGTGTCCATATCCGTGCTCCACCCACGAAAGGCGCCGGTTACCACAACACGCG
>RFFS01000075.1 GCA_003696775.1 Calditrichota bacterium | reverse complement strand
TGTGATGAAGTCAGCGCCGAAGGTTTGCTGGCGGGTCTGGGTGAAGCGGAAAGCGCCCGAAGCGGAAAGGCGCTATGGGCAATTGCCCTGTTGATACAGGAGCGTCCGGAACTGCACGAATTGTTTATGTTGGAAGATACGAATCAGTTGGAAAAGCGACTGGTGCGTGAAGATCAATCCGGACAAGTGGTCCGGGCCCTGCGCGCGTTTATAAAAGAATTCGGACACGGCGCCCTGCATGAATTTGAGTTGCTGTATCCCCGTTGGCATGAAGACCGCTCGTATATTTACACCAATATTCGAAATTATTTAAAAGGCGACTTGCCGGATCGAAAGGAGGCCGGGGAACAACTGGCCCGACATCGCCTGGCGATGCTTGAAAAAGTTCGTAAACAACTGAATCCCGTCAAACGTCTTGTATTCAACCATGTTTACCGGCGGGCGGCGCAACTGGGCAGCCAGCGCGAGAATTTAAAACAAGCCTTGTTAAAAGCCCACGCGGAACTAAAAAAACATCTGTTGCACATCGGCCGCAATTTGATTGACCGAGGGATACTGGAAGCGGAAGATGATATCTTTTTTATGACGCATCAGGAGATCGCCCCGTGGCTTGAAGAACCGCCGCCTGTTAAAAAATTGTTGCCGCTTATCAGGGAAAGGCGCAAAAAGCGCGCGGCGGATATGAAAGAGCCTCATCCTGCCAAAATGATGCAGGTGGGGGAACTGTGGCGTCCGGTAATCGAAGCGGATGCTGAAAACGCCGACCATCAGGGCATCGGCTGCAGCGCCGGCGTGGTGGAAGGTGTTGCCCGGGTAATTGTCAATGAAAATGAGTTCGGTAAATTGCGCAAAGGTGAAATCCTGGTGGCGCCGGCCACGAACCCCGGTTGGACACCGCTTTTTATGACCGCCGCCGGCGTGGTGACGGAAATAGGCGGTGCTTTATCCCACGGAGCGATCATCGCCCGTGAATACGGTATCCCCATGGTGACGGCGGTTAAACAGGCGACCCAGCGTATCCCGGATGGCGCGCGTATTCGTATAAACGGCGCCAATGGCGCGGTTGAAATTTTAAACTGATTTATTACGCCGGAATGTGTAAATTAGCCGTCTTCATCTGATTGGACTGATTTAGGGAGTAGTGTGACGCGCATTTTATTGTTACCGAGTGATCATGGCGGCGGCCGCGGACATGTCAGCCGGGTGGTTTATCTGGCGGAACGGTTTAGAAGACAGGGCTTTCAACCGGCCATTATTCTGGAAAAAAAACACTATGACAGCGGTGTGGCGGAAATGTATGAGCGTTTTCTGCTTGATACCCGCCCCGAACGTCTGGTGAAGTATCAATTACGCAAACCCTTCAAGCCCGGTGTGCATCTCAAAAGCCGATTACGGGAACGGCCGGTCTATAATGCCTTTAACAGCCTGGCGTATCAGGTGCCGCGTGACGGTTATTGGTCGGAACGCCTGGTGCGTTACCGCCTGAAAAAACTGGGAAGAATCATCCGGCGGTTTAAGCCCGATGTGCTGGTGGGCGATACGCATTTGCTTACCCGCTTACTGGGCGCTATTCATCATCTGCCGGTGGTTCAAATTACCCGCACGCAAGGGTTCCCGCCGGCGCCGGATTTCGCCTGGTGGGGAGATGATGAGAGCGCGTTCATCGCCCCGGATGGCCTCGGGCCGTTCCGAAAAATACTCGATGAACTACAACTTGAAGCGGGCAGGGTGGAAGACCTGTTACGGGGAGATCGTTATCTGATTCCGGCGGCGCCACGGGTGGAACCGGTACATAAAACGGAAAACGATGTGATTTACACGGGACCATTTGCCCACTATGACCGGGGCAACCAGGCCATCCCGTTTTTTGACATCCCGTCCGACAGTCCCAGGATTTATGTGAGTATCGGTGGCGGCGCCGGCCGGTCGGGTGAAAAAAAATTCTTTGAACAATTGATAGATGTGTTTGATAAGAGCGATTACCGTGTGTTGGTTTCCACCGGAAATCGGGTGAAGGCCAAAAACTATCATAAGCGTTCGGCCAATATGCAGTTTGTCAACTGGATACATGGCCCCTCGGCTATTGCCCGTAGTGACGCCCTTATTTTCCACGGCGGTTACGGTACTATGATGGAGGCGCTCATGTTGGGCAAGCCGGCCCTGGTGCTGCCTTCCCATTCCGAGCAACGGGCCAACGGAGAAAGGTTAAACCGTTTGGGTGTGGGACAGGTTTTACCCATTTGGCAACGCATGGAAACGTTGACTCTGGAGTGGCCCTACGGGACATTTACCCAGGGCGCCGGTTTGGGTTTGCATCTCGATAAGAAACAAATTCACGATACCCTGCATGATTTGATTTTTGGCGATAGGTACACGCGTCTAAAAGAGCTTTCCGCGGATTTATTGCGCCGGATGGAAGAAACGAATATGGAAAAACTGGTGGCATTTTGATGGCCGGATGGACGGATGCGCTCAGGGAACGTTTAAAAGACGGGTTATACAGCCTGCAAAACCGCGTGGGCCGGCATGATTATTATTATCTCCTGTTTGCCAGGCGTTTTCCCTTTAATCGCATGGGCGTTTCACCGGAAACGGGCATTGTGATTGAAGGCTTTCCCCGCTCCGCTAATTCCTATGCGGTAGTCGCCTTTAAACTGGTGAACCCCGACGTGCCCATCGGACACCATTTGCATGTACCCATTCAGTTGATCCGCGCCGTTCGATTTCACATACCCGCTATATTGGTGCTGCGCGCCCCGGAGGAAGCGGTGGCGTCTTTCATGGTTTTTCAGGGATCGTATAACGCGGACGTTTATATTCGGGAGTATATCCGTTTTCATACCAGCCTGTTGCCGTATAAGGATCACATTTTGGTGGCTTCCTTTGAAACCATAACCGGAGATATGAATACCGTTATAGATGCCCTCAATCAACGTTTTGGCACACGGTTTAAGATTCTGGATGATCCCGAAAAACAGGAAGAAACCATATTCCATAAATTACAGGAAGTCAACGCCCGTTTTTTCGGCAAGGCGGCACATAAAAGTATGTATCCCGATGCCTCGAGAAACGCCCAAAAAGCCCTGGCTCAGCGCAAAGTGCTGCAATCGCCGTTTTTGGTGGAAGCCCGAAATTTATATTCCCTGTTAAATAAGGATGCCGTATGAGTTCGGAACATGAAGCCCGTATCGATAAAAGCCATTATTTCAACGCCCGTTACCTGAAAAGGGAACGGATGTATTCTTTTGTGGAACAAATAGAACTGATCAAACAATTTGCCCAACCGGAGGATACGCTGTTGGAAATTGGCAAGGGGAACGGATTTGTATCCGATTTTTGCCAACGTTATCTCGGTTATCGGGTCACAACGGTGGATGTGAACCCGGATTTACAACCCGATATTGTGGACGATATAACCCAACCCCGGGTCTTAAAAGAAAACAGCGCCGACGTGGTGATGTGTTACGAAGTTTTGGAGCACATGCCTTTTGAACAGTCCGTACAGGCCGTGCGCTCCATGACGCAGCTGGCGCGTAAATATGTACTCATTTCCGTGCCGGATATGCGCTATTTTATAAGCGGTCGCATGACGGTCTTCGGTACAGGGCCGGTCTTCCTGCAAAAGTTACTATCGACCCGTCGATTCAGGAACGCGGGCAAAAAATTCGGCGATGATCATCATTGGGAAATCGGCTTAAAAACACCGGACGTCACGTACAGCGCCGAATATGTGCGTCGGAATCTTTTTGGAGGCGTTACCATCGTGCGCGATTACCGCGATATTGCCGTTCCCTGGCATCATTATTATGTCGTCAAAGCCGGATAATGCGGGTGCCCCGATGAGCGGGGCGTCTTCCCGTATCGCCCGACGTTCCGCGCAGGGCGTCAAATGGGTCGGTCTGGCCGAAATTCTCATCCGTTTGCTGCAATACGGCGCCACATTGATCGTGGCCCGTCTGTTGGGCGCCAAAGCCATCGGCATTTGGGCATTGTTCCTGATGTTTGCCCAACTGGCGTTTGTGTTGTTCGACTTCGGCTTTAGTTCCGCGCTGATTCAACGCAAGGCGATTCGCAGGGAACACTTCAGCGCCGCTTTTATGATCTACCTCGGCTCGGCGGCGGTTTACACGTTGGTCATGTGGCTCGGCGCGCCGGTCACGGCCCGGTTTTTCAAACATCCGGAATTGACTTTTTCTTTCCAACTGCTGGCACCCCTATTCCTGCTGTACGCGCTAAACGCCCTGCCGCGTATTCGTTTGCAACGCGATATGCGTTTTAAACGCTTTAGCGTGATACAGTTGAGCGGGGTGGTGGTGCAACTCGGCACGATTCTGACCCTGGTATTGAACGGTTTCGGATTCAGCAGTTTTGTTTACGGCATTCTGGCGGAACAAATTATTTTAACCGTTTTATTTAACGCGCTGGCCTTCACGCCTGTCTCCCTGCGTATCGATAAGGAAGCGTTTATGGAACTGTGGCACTACGGTATTCGGGTGTTGGGTACCCGGGTGGTGGCCTATTTAAACGCCAATATTCCGGGTTTTATTATAGGTAAATTGATCGGTTTGGAAGCTCTGGGGTTTTATAATATCGCCTATCAACTGGTGGATTTCCCCGTTCAACGCATTTCAAAAAATGTTTTGCGGGTTATGTTTCCCGCTTTTTCCAAATTGCAGGATGATCCGCAAGGCTACAAAACACTCTATTATCAGGTGGTTTATTATCTGGGGCTGATTCTGACGCCTTTATTTGTCGGGTTGGCTCTTGTGGCGCCCTGGCTGATACCGGTGTTTTACGGCGCGCAATGGCAACCCGCCGTGACCCCCCTGCAATTTTTGGCGTTGGTGGGTTTTTCCCGTTCCATTTGGACCACCATCAGTGTTATCTTTTTATCACGCGGGGTACCGGAAAAAGAACTACGCCTGAATCTTGCCCTGGCTTTCACCCTGATACCGGCC
>RFFS01000074.1 GCA_003696775.1 Calditrichota bacterium | reverse complement strand
CGCGCGGCCTTCAAAGGTTTCCGGGAAACCGGGCAGGATGGTGACCGGGCCGCCTTGCGCGCCACAATCGTGTTGATGCATGTCTGCTTTTAATCCGTTTGTGTCCCCAAATGTACCGGGCGCCGTGATGTATCCGGCCAGAGCGGAAGCGGCCACCACTGCCGGCGAGGCGAGATAGGCCTGCGCGTCGGGCGACCCCATGCGTCCTTTAAAATTGCGGTTGGTGGCCGAAATCCCCACTTCGTTATCTTCCAGCAGCCCTTTCCCCAAACCGATGCAGGGACCGCAGCCAGGAGGCAGGGTTCGGGCGCCGGCGTCTATCAATGCCTGCCAGTCGCCGCGTGCCTCGCTTTCCTTTTGCACTTCGCTGGAGGCTGCGGAAACATAAAACTCCACACCATCGGCCACTTTGTGTCCTTTTACAATTTGGGCCGCCTGAGCCAGGTCTTCCACCCGGCTGTTAACACAACTGACCAGATAGGCCTTATGTATGCGGATTTTTTGCCTGGCCAGTTCGCTGGCCGCGTGCATTACCTTGACGGAATTGGGGCCGGCAATATGCGCGGAAACCGTGTTCAGGTCCAAAGTCAGCGTTTTGTGGTAACAGGCGTCGGCATCGGCTTTTAAGGGCTGTTCCCGCAGGGTCCGGATACGTTGCGCGTTTATTCGCGGATGCGTATTCCCGTCGCTGTTCAGGTGCTTGCGGCGTTTTTCCAGCCAGGCGAATGTGACGTCGTCTATGGGGAAAACAGCAGCCAGCGCACCCCATTCCGTGCTCATATTGGCAATGGTCAGCCGTTGATCAACGGAAAGGGCGGCCACGCCGTCTCCGGTGAATTCCAGGGCATGGTTCAACACTTCGTCTTTGTTAAAAAAACCGGCCAGCGTGATAATCACATCCTTGCCGGTTACCCCCCCGGGCAGGGTGCCGGTCAGTTCAACACGGGCGACTTTGGGTACCTGCCACCAGGTTTTACCCGTGGCCCAGACCGCGGCGGCATCGCTACGCACAATGGGGGTGCCCAGGCAGCCCAGACCGCCGTACATATTGGAATGGCTGTCCGATGCCACCACAAACGTGCCCGGCCAGGCATAGCCTTCCTCACACATTATCTGATGACCAATACCGCGTCCTGCCGGATAAAAGTCGATCCCATGCCGCGCGGCAAAATCTTCGATCTTTTTATACTTGGCTAAGTTTTCAGGACTTTTATCCTGAACATTATGATCCAGTGTAAAAACTATTTGCCGGGGTTGGGCGACACGGGGCACGCCTATTTTTTCAAATTTGGGAATCACCGCCGCTGTGTTGTCATGTGTCATCACATGAGCCGGACGTATGGTGACAAAATCACCACTGTGTATTTCCTGACCGTTTTCCGCCTCGTCGCAATAGCGCGCGGCGATTTTTTCTACAAGATTCTGAGCCATAAACATACCCTTCTTTTTCAATGATTGCCGGAAATTTACGATAAATGGGTATAGCGTTCTATATTTCTGTTGAGCCGCGCCGAAAAAGTTTAAGGTCTGTTCCTTTTATATACTCTTTTTTGTTAGTTTTTGGAATTGAGCTGAATAATCCTTTGGAGAAAAATGGTAAAGGTACGCGCCCATTCGAACATTGCCCTGGTAAAGTATTGGGGAAAACGACATATCCCTTTGAACATCCCTGCCGTGGGTTCCATATCCATAACGCTGGATGCCCTTTATACGGATACCGCCGTGGTATTTGACCCTTCCTTAACGGAAGACAGGCTGGTATTGAACGGTATCCCGGCAAAAGAAAAAGAAAGCAGGCGGGTTAGCGCCTTTTTGGATCGTGTCAGAAAGATGGCCGGACGGGACGATTTTGCCCGCATCGAAAGTGTGAACAATTTCCCTACGGCAGCGGGTCTGGCCTCGTCGGCTTCCGCTTTTGCGGCCCTGGCCCTGGCCGCCACGCGCGCCGCCGGATTAACGCTTTCCCCTCCGGAACTTTCCGTATTGGCGCGTATCGGGTCCGGTTCCGCTGCGCGTTCCCTGTTCGGCGGATTTGTTCAGATGCATCGCGGGGAACGGGACGATGGCCGTGACGCTTACGCCGAGCCGTTGTATAAGGGCGACTATTGGCCTCTGCGTGTGATTATTGCGGTAACCGCCGAAGGGCCGAAAAAAACCGGTTCCACCGATGGCATGGAACACTCGAGGCTTACCTCGCCGTATTATGAGGCCTGGGTGTCGGATTCCCAAAAGGATATCGACGCCATGCGTGAGGCATTGAAAAATAAGGATTTCGAGCGCCTGGCGGATATATCCGAATACAGTTGTCTGAAGATGCATGCGCTGGCCATGTCGGGACGGCCGGGACTGATATACTGGAACGATCGCACGTTAGAATTACTGCATTGGGTACGCGCGCGGCGGGCAGAGGGCTGGCCGGTTTTTTTTACCATCGATGCCGGGCCGCAGCTTAAGGTTATCTGCCCCGAAGACTACGGTGAACGGGTTGGAGCCTTGCTCCGTGAACACCCGGCCGTGGAGCGGATTATAGAAAGCTCTCTCGGTAACGACGCGCGGGTCATGGATGAATAAGCGACAGGCGGTTAATGTGGCCGCGCCCGGAAAACTGATATTACTGGGCGAATATGCCGTGTTGGAAGGCGCGCCGGCCCTGGTGATGGCCGTCAACCGTCATGCCCGGGCCTCCGTGGAAACGGTGGACGGGCCCTGGCTTTTTAACGCGCCGAATCTGAAAATGGCCTATATACCGTTTTCCGTTACGTCTTCCGGCATTGTCCGGTTTGATAAAGGTATCCCAAGCGAGACCCTTTATAAGCTGACCTTTTTTAAAACCACCCTGGAATATACCCTGCGTTATATTCTGAAATCCGGGCATGAATTGTATCCCCTTGGCATAACCCTTGATACAGGCGCCTTTTATGACCGGCAATTGCAGGCCAAACTGGGTTTTGGTTCCAGTGCTGCCCTGACCGTAGCCGTGACACGGGCGGTGTTGCGAATGTTCGGTGTGGGCGATGCAGACCGGGCGCGTTTATTCCGGCTGGCGCTCGCGGCCCATAAACAGGCGCAAAGCGGAATGGGGAGCGGAGTGGATGTGGCCGCTTCCGCTTATGGGGGCGTGTTACAATACCGGGTATATCTTGATCCCCAGGCCCGTCAGGAAGCCCCTGTTCCGGTTAAGGAATGGACGTCTTTACCGCTGTTGTGTGTGTTTACCGGACATTCGGAATCGACACGGCGCATGGTGGGCGGCGTACGGCGTCTGCGAGAGGCACGTCCGGCCGTATTCGATGCATTGATGAGGGAACTGGGCGCGGTCTCCACAGCCGGTATCCGGGCTTACAGTCAACAGGATAAAACCGCTTTTTTATCGGCCGTGGATGCTTTTTATGAACGGCTCATGCGGCTTGGAAAAGAAAGCGGGATGCCAATCATCAGTCCGGTGCATCAACATTTGGCGGATTGGGCGCGCCAAACGGGGTGTGTGTATAAACCCAGCGGCGCGGGCAGCGGAGATGTGGGCGTGGCCTTCGCGCCGGATATGGAAAAACTGAATCGATTGAAAAAGTTGATTGAACAATACGGCCTCGCCTCCGTGCCGATCGCTATCGGCAGGATAACAGCTCCATAAATGTAAGCCCGGCGGGGGCTTATGAAAAGCATTTTAAAATGTGAGGTCTCTTTCGTTGGCAAAGCGCCGCACTTCGGCGAGGATACCAGGGAAAATCCGTTTGATCTCTTTATGTATTTCCTTATAGGTTTCCTTAAAAAAAGAAGCGCTGTGTCCTATCGGATCGGCCACAGAGGGAATAGCCAGTTCTTCCTTGCGTTTCCATTGTTTAAGTAATACGATTTTATGCTTGTGGTTGGGATAGCGACGGTGTAAATAATTGATATGATTTTGCGCCATGCATATTACCAATTGCGATTCCACGATGATTTTTTCATTGATATGTTGGGAAAAGTGGCCTTGTAAATCAATACCGTTTTGGGCGCTTACTTCCAAAGCCAGAGGGTGGGTCATCTGCCGTTCCACATCCAGGGTGCCGGCGGACTGTACCCGGATGATCGGCCGGTATTTGGTTCGTTCCAACATCTGATGCAAAATACCCATGCCCATGGGCGAACGACAGATGTTACCACTGCATACAAAGGTGATGATAAACCGTTCATCCCTGGAAACGACAGGCTTATCCAGCAAGGATTGCAACTGTTGTCGTGACCAGTCCCCCTCGCGCAGGATCAGATACGGATCACGGGTTAAATCGATGATGGTGGAGCCTTTGGATGGCGTTAGGGGGCCGGCGTCGATGATCATATCTACCTTGGCGCCCAATTGTCCGATGATTTCACTGACCTCCAGGGGGTTGGCTTTACCGGATAGATTGGCACTGGTGGAGGTAATCGGACTGTCATAAATATGGGTAAGTTCACGGCAAAAGGGATGATCCGGGATGCGCACGCCAACTTTTTCCTGAAAAGTGCCGGGTTGATCCATCTTTTCTATGGCCGGAATCTTTTTTTGATAACGATTGGCGATCAGAGCTGTTACAGGTCCCGGAAGCATTTTTTTCAAATCATCAACCCGATCGGGTGGCTCAATGCCGAAAATTTCCCGGATAAGTTGTAAATGGGGCATCATCAGGGAAACGGGTTTGTTGAGGCTGCGGTTTTTGATGGTAAATAACCGGGAAACGGCCTTTTTGTTATAAGCGTCCACGCCCAGGCCATAAAGTGTGTCAGTCGGATAAACTATAATGCCGCCGGCTTCCAGCGTGTGAGCGGTTTCCTTTAAAATGGCCGGATCGGGTTTGTAGGGGTCGATTTTGTAATATTTCATCTCTTTTCCCCGGTTTCCAGGTTCTTCCAACGGCGATGTGTCCAGAAATATTGTTCCGGGAATCGGCGAATCCATTTTTCCAGAGCGTCATTGTAGCATTGTAAAATACGCGCGATCGTTTTCGAATCATCGGCATCCGGCGGACCACACTCAAGGCGTTCAAAATGAAATGTAAATTTTCCGTATGCCGTCCGCTCCGCGGCGATAAAAACCAACGGTGCACCAGTGCGCATGTGAAATATGGCCGGCCCGACAAAAGTAACCGTTTCCAAACCGAACATGCTGACGGGCACCCCTTTTTTACCGGCATATTGATCGGCGGCCAAACCGAGAATGCCCCCGTTTTTCAGAAAACGCAACCCCTCTTTGGTGGCCGAGGCGGTGTCTATGATCGTACTGCCCCATTTCTGACGCAGATTGGTGATAAACCGATCCACATAAGGATTGGATTGCCGTTTGGCGACGCCGGCAAATGGGAAACCCAGCAGACTGATACCGCTGTTGATCCATTCAAAATTGCCGAGATGGCCGCTTAACAGTATCACACCTTTGTTTTCGGCCAGGGCGTTTGCCAGTACTTCCTGATGCCGTGTCTGGATGTGACGGGGTAAAGTCGCCGGATTTAATCGCGGAGTCTGCAATAATTCCATCCACAGATAGACAAAATGACGGTAAACATCGCGTAAAAACCGCCGCGGTTCCGCGGGCCAGTTGTTACCATATACACGATTTAAATTGGCGATAACCACCTGTTTGCGATAACCCGCCACGCGCAAAAGCAGAAAAGCCATAAAATGGGCGAAACCACGGGCCATGGCAAACGGCAGGCGTGAAAAAAGGGCGTAAAGAAGGCGGATAAAAAAATATTCCAACAGATGCATGCCCTTAAAATAGAAAAAGATGCAGAGTGGGGCAAAACGAAATGGATAGGCCAGATAAAAGGCGGTTTGGTTTTAATGCATATGGATGGCTATCTTTACGTATGGATTTAAAAAATATCACCGCTATCGTTCCGGTAAAAAATGAAGAACGTAACATCATCGCATTTTTAAAAAGCCTGCCGCCCGCCGTAAGGCTGATTGTAATTGATTCCGGAACGGATCGTACACGTTCGTTGATCCGGATAACCCGAAGCAACCATACCGAGGTGATTGTACGTGATTGCAACATTCCCGAGGCCCGGCAACTGGGCGCGGAAGCGGCAACAACGCGCTGGTTGCTTTACACCGATGCCGATATCCGTTTTGCCGATGATTATTTTGAACATCTGCGGAACTGGTTGCCGGACAGTCGCACCGGGGCGGTTATGGGCGCGAAATTGAGTCTGGACAAATACCGGCTCTATTATCGACTGTACGCCTGGTCCATGGGGCTGGGCGCGCGTGTGCGTCTGCCGCTCGGTAGTGGTTCCAATATGCTTATCCGCAAAGAAGCGTTGAAAGATGCCGGCGGATTTGATCCGAGATTAACCGTCAACGAAGACACCTACATCTTTTGGCAAATACAAAAAGCCGGCTGGCGTGTACGGTATGAAAAGAATTTAAAGGTTTATGAAACGGACCATCGTCGTCTGGAACAGGGTGTCTGGCGAAAGTATCGCCATAGCGTTTCCCGCCTATTCCGTCTTTATACCGGATGGGGTAAAGAACGGGTTTTTAAAGATGACCAGGGGTATTGGACACAATAAGGTGGCCAATCGCACAGGCCGATACCATTTGGTGGGAATATTATAAAATAAAGCGGATTAAAGGAGAAATCATGTCCGATATTGCCATACACTATTTTAACAGTCCGGTGGGAGAACTGATCCTCGGCACGTATGCCAACCAATTGGTCTTACTCGATTTTCGCTATCGCGCCCTGCGTGAACGAATCGACCGGCGTTTGCAAAAAGGGCTTCGCGCTGATTATATCCCGGCCCGTACGCCTCTGATGGATGAACTCATGGATCAGCTCAAAGCCTATTTTAAAGGCAAACAACCTGACTTTGATCTTCCCATACGTATGGTGGGTACGGATTTTCAGATGAAAGTCTGGCGGACATTGCAGGATATTCCCTATGGGACGACCATCACCTACGGCGAACAAGCCCGCCGGCTGGGCCGGCCCGATGCCGTGCGTGCCGTGGCTTCGGCCAATGGCGCCAATGCCTTGGCCATCATCATCCCCTGCCACAGGGTGGTGGGCAGGGACGGCGCGCTAACCGGTTATGGCGGCGGTATTTCCACAAAAAAAAAGCTTTTGGAACTGGAAGGTATGTGGACGAATGGTATGCTTTAACTTAATTTCCGCATGTTTTATCTTCTTTTATGATCTCATAAACATTCATGGGAGTCATGGGTACCTGATAATTCATTCTGTTGGTCTGCCCTGAGCCCGACGGGCCGTATAATTTTTTATTGAATGGCTGTTTCTAACCATATCGTTTCCCTAAAAGAAGTTTGGGAAAGGTTAAACAAATTTGTATAAAAAAAGCCGCCCCGAACGGAGCGGCTTGCATAAAGCGACCGACCGGCTAATTCAGATTATTTATCTTCATCTGCCATATCGGGGATGGCCCCGCCGATATCGGGTGCGCTGGCATGAATCCACTGAACAGCCAGATCAAAATCGCTGGTTATATCCTTACCTTTGTATTTGGTCTTGGCGGCTATAAGCGGCACGCCTTTGGAATTAACGCGATCATGACAGGTTTGGCATTTCAACGGGCCGTGGCTGCCGTCGGGGTTCAACGCCTCGGCTTGTTTATAGGTGGTTACGTCCACTTCGGGGGTAACCGGATACAAACCGTGGATTGATTCGTGGCAGGACTGGCAAGCCAGACCTGCATGTCCCTTGGAATAGCGCATGGAGGAATATTTACCCGGTTGATTAATCGGGAAAGCAACGCCGCCTTGTCCTTCCACAAAGGGCGCGGCATGGCAGTCGGCGCAATGGGGCACACCAGGCGAGAGCCAGTAATCCCGGCCGTGTGTCGCGGCTTCATAGGGGGCGGCAAAACCGCCTTTGTCTTTAAAATCGGCCGCTTTATTGGGATTGGCGCTTAACAACTGTACGTTGATATCGCCGTCACTGTCCTTGGTAACCACAGGGCCGCCGTTTTGCGTGGCGATGACGGCAATGGCGGCGGTAGTCCGTTCTTTGGAAGAACGCCACGGGTCAAGGTTATGTCCGGTATCGTGACCGTTTTTATCCACTTTAACTTTCGGGTCCAGCATGGCACCCAACGTTTCCGGCGTAACACCAAGTGCCTTGGCGATATCTTCAAAAGAATCGTCACGGATGGTATGGGCCGGATCGGGATGAAAGGCTTCTTCCGGAGCCAGATTATCGTGCTTGTAAAGCTCGCGGGCGACCTGAGTATGGCAGTTGGTACACCACAACCCCTTCATTTCGCCATCCTCGCGGGAAACATTGTCCTTCAGCCATTGACCGATGGCGTTCAGATGTTCCGGAGTACCGGCGCCGTCTTTATCCTTATTCGGGTTGGAGTGAACATCACGACCTACATAACATCCGCCGGCCGCGTCGCGGTTATCGGCATCAGCATAGGCGTTTTTACCTTCGGCGGTAATCGGATAGCCGCTCATGTCGCGGTCAAAACGGTGGGCCGGGTGGCAACCCTGACACAAACCGTTGCGTCCTTTTTTATCGCTAAAGGGACGTAAGCGCATATGATTGGCGTGTATGGCTTCGGTCAACGGCGGAATAAGCGTGCCGTCTTTCGGCGTGTTGGGGTTTTTGGGGTCCAGATATTCAACCGGTACATCGTCCGGCAAAGCCAGGTCAATTTTGGCCATATCTTCCACAACCACGGTGCCGTCTTTACGATGAACCACTTTACCGCCGCCTAAAACACCTATGACGTTGTCGGCATGGCATTTCTGACAGAGAACCGAACCGCGGCCCAGTCGATTGGACGTGGCGGTGGGATCATAATTTTTTGTAAAGGTGGTGCCGTGTTTTTTATCATGCAGGGACAGAATACTGATACTGGTGGCTTTTTGTGCGGCATACCAGTCCGATGCGCCGGCGTCCTTCCAAAATTTACGTTCGGCTTCCACTTTCTCGGCCACATCTTTGTTCCCGTCCAGCACATTGCCGGTGGCGTGGCAATTGCTGCAATTGGGTACATCGATCGGGTTGTCACCGGTAAAACTGACGATTTCACCCTTTTTGTTCCGAATGGGCTCGTCGGTTTCGGCATCCACCAGGGTTACTTTGGCGATCTGATAGGGTTGGACATTTTTTTCTGTTACTTTCTTGATATCCTTACCCGCCAGTTCGGAATCCAGGAATGGCGTCAGGGCCAAACCCAGGGCTTCCCAAATACCGGGGTTGGTCAGCACGATGGGTGTGTTATCCAATACAGGGGATTTGGTATAAACGATGGTACCTTTCTCCGTGGAATTGCGCAGGTACCCGGAAAGGCCCTGTCCGGAGGGCCCGGCGTCACGGGGTATTTGCAGCTTAGGACCGCCAACGAATAGTTTGTCGGCATCCTTGGATGTACCGGTCGGGTTGCTGCCTTCCAGGTCTTTATATAAATAAAGATGTGAAAAATAGGCATTGGCCACGCTTTCACCGTTATCCTCCGTTTTGCCGTTTTTATTCATGTCGTAAGCGGCGTCCCAGTAGAGCATCTTGGTACCTTCGGAGAAGGTATTGTCCACGATCTCATACTTAAGCTTATAGCGTTTCCCGTTATCGGGGTCCACCAAAACCGTCGGGTCGTTGGGGTCGTGATCGCTAAGCAGGCGCGGTTTCTTTTTACCCTGGCCCACCTTGACTACCTGAGCCTGAATACTGTTGTACGGGGGGAGAACACAACAGTATTCAAAGTCAAAGCCGGTACAGTGCATGCCCAGCTCGTAATTTATCATGATGCGAAAATCGTCCTCGCCCTTCTTGCTCCCGCAAGAAGTTAAAAGGAAAACCGCCGCAAAAACGGTAATGAGAAAAATTCTCATAAATCCTCCGGGTTAAATGATACGAATTAAGTTGTTGCCGTTTCCTTGAAATAGACACGCAGCATCTTGATCCACAGCCAAACGCCTCCGGCAAAGGAGACCAGGAAAATGATCAAAATACCCCATTGGGTGTCCACGTCGAAATTATGGGAGATATAAAAGGTTTTGAGATAGGATTCTCTTACGATTTCACGAATAACCGTCATCAGGGCTACCACCAGCCCCGTCAGCCAGGCCGCTTTTTTAAAGCCGCTGCGGGGATCGTCACTTTTCAGGGCTTTGGACATGATGATGATAGCAATTGCAGCGCCGATGACGCCTATGGTCAGGCTTAAGGTGCCGGTTAAATCCCGGCCCATGAATAACCGAATGCTTTCACGCGGTAAAGACATCATAAACCAGGTACCAACGATAAACTGAGCCATGGTGCTGTAATTAAACCACTTGCCGCCAAAGGTCAGGATGGTTTTGGCATAGGCGTTGTCTTTTTCCCAATTATACAAACCGATGGTGCCGATGAACAGACCACCCACTGCTAATGATGCCAGTAAAAAGTGCAGAAAACGCGGAATAAGGGTCGGGTCTTCCAGGTTTAGATTCATGCCACTCGGGTCTTCATGGTATTTTACCGCATACTGTTGGGGCGTTTCCATCAATGTCAGGTTATTGCTGTAAATAAAGCCGATAACAAAGACCAACACCACCGAAAAGATCAGTATCCAGCCCATGAGGTTGCTTTTTTTATGAGTACTGAAGGCCACACTGTAAAATCCGTAATAGGCCAGTACGAGAAAAATCAATACAAAAAACCAGGGCCAGGCGATGATCAGAGAGGAGGTATAAAAGAATTGCCCGTACAAGACCTGTAAAAAAAGCAACGGCGCCACGCCCAGGGTTATGGTTGCCGCCATCAAAGTCGGTATTTTTTTGACGATGGATTCATAAATACGTCCGAAAACTTCCTCGCTTTTACTTTTTTGATAGGCTATAAATGCTAAAATACCGCTGCCAAACATGAAATTCATGGCTATGATGTGCAGTAAGAATGTCAGCACCAGTAAAGTGAGAAAGAGCCAGTAAGGGGCCGGCAGGGCCAGAGGATCGGGAGCGGGAATAATTATTTTTGATTCCATGCTATTTTCCTTTCTCGCCGTTAAATTGTTCTTTTGCCCAATCGATAAGGGTGCTGCGTTCCTTTTCGGAGAGTTCCAGGTCCGGCATGCGATTGAATAAGGCCGGGAGGCTGTCCAATCGCGCCATCGTCTTCTCTTTGTTCCAGGATTTCAGACGACGAAAGAGGGCGTCGTGCGGTTTGTAATTATGGCAGGAATTGCAATAAGTATTGTAAACCTGCGCGCCGTCGCCGCTGACTTCCTGTTTTTGGCTCGGGGCGGAAGTGACTTGAGCCAGCCAGTCCGCCAGCGCCTCGCGTTCTTCATCCTTACCGGAAAAAGGCGGCATCACGGCGTTACGCATCAGGTCCAGACCATCCAGCATTTTATAAATGGTGCCGCGGTCCCATTTTTTGGCGCCAATGATATTCTTTATGCCCCTGTAATGATCCACCGTATGGCAGCTTTGACATTCCACCCGGAATATTTCGCGCCCAACATCCACTTTGTTCTCTTCCGTGATATGATCGTATTTGATCCATCGTGCCGTATTAAGAATGCCTTTCTCATCTATTTTTTCCACGGAGAAGCCGCCATCCGTGTCGGAAGGCGATTCCAGTAATCCGTTGGCATACATAAAACGACCAATCACATACGGTTTTCGAATCGCTTCCCGGATGTATTCAAAAGACCACATGGTGGCCAAAGCCGAAAGGAGCAACACCATGCTGTAAACAAACGAGACACGGCGCGCCATAAACCAGGCCAGGACGGCCAATACAAAGGTAACGATGGCCGCATACATGATCAGGTCGGCATAAAAGGTGGCAGTGGGCATGGCGCCCAGGGCGCTCTCCCACTGGGCCGTGGGGACATTGCCGATGTACCACATGGCGATGAAGGGTAACAGGATAAACGCGGGTATAATCCACATATTGGCCCACTTGATGATTTTAGCCTTCACATCCGGATCATCTATGCGCGACGCGGTGACAAAGGCATATATCCCGGCCAACGCCAGGGAAAAGACAAAACGGATGGCCAGGGAAGGGCCGTAAGTGGGATTGAGAAATCCGTCCCAGAAATTTTGCGTATCGGGCCAGTCACCGGCGGTGAGCATAAAGGCGACAATCCCATTGATGATGACCATGCTCATGAAAGCGGAGATAAAATAAATCCATCCCAGCCAAAGGTGGGTCTGGCGTGTCAGCTTATCCCATCCGTAATAATAGAGCAGTGCGGATGTAATTTCTAAAAAGAAAAAGACCCATTCCGTAGCCCAGGCCCATACAAATGTATGGATGAGCATACTGGTGGCCGAAGGACTGATTAACCCTATGGTAAACCAAATACCCACACCGGATACGGCGCCATATACCACGCTGATCAGAATGAAAAAACGGGAATGCATTTTAAGCCACTCCAGAAGATGGGTGTCGTTATCTTTGTAAGCTTTTTTTTCGCTTACCAGTAAAAACAGCCCGCTGCCCACGGCAAAATGAGAAACAAAAACATGAATAATAGCCACTAGTGCCATTAACATGCCTGTTCCCATGGAAATATCCCAAACAGGATAATTCATAGGTCCTCCTGTCGATAATGCCTTACATTTTATATTACAATGATAGAAATTTGGATTGGATATGCCTGTACATATTGCTCAGTCCTAAAACCGGACTTACTAATATGAATGATTTACTAAAAAATTAAGTAAATAGCAAGATGGACATTAATAAAAAAACAAAATGAAGTCTATTTGGTTATCAAATAAGAAAACAAGGTGTTATTGTCTTAATTTTTATGGTTTGGGCTATCTTCGATCTTCCAGCAGATGCGAGCCCCGGCTGGCCTGAACGGCCAGGGTGTCGCAGCGTTCGTTTTCGGGATGACCCGCGTGCCCTTTTACCCATTGAATAGTGTAGTTGTGTTTTTCCAGCAAGGTGAGCAACCGATCCCACAAATCAATATTCTGAGCCGGGTCTTTTTTGTTACGCATCCAGCCGTTGGCCCGCCAGCGTTTGGCCCAGCCCTGGTTCAGCGCGTCCACGATATATTTGGAATCGGAATAGATGTGTAGTTCGCCCGACTCTTTTAGGCTTTCCAGAGCGGCGATTAAGGCACGCATTTCCATGCGGTTGTTGGTGGTGTTTTTATACCCGGCCGATAATTCCTTTACATGATCACCGTACTTTAAAATCGCCCCGTATCCGCCCGGCCCCGGGTTGCCGGAACAGGCGCCGTCCGTGTAAATTTCAATCTTTTTCAATATTATCCTTTTGGAGTTTGTTAATAGAGTGATTGAAGTTAAGGGAAATGATTTAAACATGCATTAAAAAAAACAATTATTGGGAATGGAAACAATCGGTCTTTTAACGCATCGCTAAAAATTGTAATTTAGCGGGAATTTAAACGGGATGTGATATGAATTTTTCCGCCAGCCAGGAAAATTATCTGAAAATTATCTGGCATTTACAACAAAACCGACGTCGCGCCACGGCCAAGGTGGTTGCCGATGAACTGAATATCAAACCGCCTACGGTGTTGGCCATGTTTCGACAGTTACAAAAAAGGAACCTGCTGACATATAATAAAACCGAAGGCGCGCTATTAACCGATGCCGGTGCCGACGCGGCGCGTAAGCTGGTGCGCAAACATCGTTTGATCGAAACTTTTTTGGGCCACGTGCTGGGCATGGATGAACAGCAAATTCATGAAGAAGCCGAACGGCTGGAACATGTTATTTCCGACCAGCTTATGTACCGGATCGACCATTATCTCGGTTTTCCCGGCACGGACCCGCACGGTTCGGTGATCCCGCCATGGAGTCTGCAAAATACCATCGCTCTGGGTGATGTGGCGGTGGGTCGTTCTTTTGTGGTCAATGCCCTGACACTGGAGGATGAAAAAGAACGCTATTACGCCGAACGTGACCTGGTGAAAGGCGCTTTATGGACAATGATCGAAAAACCGCCCGGCGAACAGGTATGCTTGTTGGGCAACGGCAAAAAATTCCTGGCTCTTTCCCTGGAAACAGCGGCGCGGATAAAAGTGAGGGTTCAGGCCTGATGATATCTGTTTTGTTTGTGTGTCTCGGTAATATCTGTCGTTCGCCGTCCGGCGAGGCGGTCTTTCGCGCGTTGGTGGAACAACAGGGACTTTCCGATCACTTCCGCATCGATTCGGCGGGGATTATCGGTTGGCATGCCGGTGAAGGCGCGGATGCGCGCATGAAGCGTCACGCCGCCCGGCGGGGATATGACCTAACCAGTATATCCAGGCAGGTAACAGCCGAAGACCTGCGTGACTTCGATTATATCATCGCCATGGATGATCAGAATTTACGGGATTTAAAACGCCTGGATACAACCGGAGAGTATGGAGACAAGTTTTATAAAATGACCGATTTTTGCCGGAGCTGTACGGAAACGGTTGTTCCGGACCCTTACTACGGCGGCGCGGAAGGATTTGAGAAGGTGCTGGACCTGTTGGAAGACGCCTGCGCCGGCTTACTGGATCATATCCGAAACAGACATGACCTGCCCCTATCAACATGAAATAGAAGCACGGCTGGGCGGCGCCGTGCGTGAGATGCGTCCCGTGGGCGGCGGTTCCATCGCCCGTACAGCCCTTTTGAAAATGGCTGACGGGCAGGCATACTTTGTTAAATGGGGGGCGCGACACCCGCGGATGTTTCCGGCGGAAGCCCGCGGATTGCACGAGTTAAGCACCACGCCCAACCTGACCATTCCACGGGTCATACATGTTACATCCGATTTTTTACTCATGACCTATCTGACACCGGCGCCCCGGCAACCGCGTTTTTTTGAACATTTCGGCCGGGCTTTGGCCGGAATGCATGCGCGTACCCGTTCCACCTTCGGTTTCGATGAAGATAATTTTATCGGCCATACGCCTCAGCCCAATATACCCGATAATCGTGCCCAGGCCACGGACTGGCCAACCTTTTATCTTGAAAAACGCCTGCTCTATCAATGGCAATTGGCCCGTGCCAACGGCTTGAGTACAAAAGAGCTGGACAACGTGTTTGAACGCTTTGCCGCACGGCTGCCGGGCCTGCTTGCCGGCACGGAAGAAGAGCCGGCGCTTTTGCATGGCGATTTGTGGAGCGGTAATTTCATTGTTGACCGGCAGGGCCTGCCTGCTCTGATCGATCCGGCTGTCTATTACGGCCATCGTGAAGCCGAACTGGGCATGACAACCCTGTTCGGCGGCTTCCCTCAAACTTTTTACGATGCCTATAACGAAGCCCTGCCTTTGGTGTCCGGTTGGCGGGAGCGTTTGCCTCTTTATGAATTGTACCATCTGTTCAATCATCTCAATCTTTTCGGCGGCGGTTATTATAACGGCGTTCTATCCATACTCAAAAAATACGGGGGCTGAAGGTGAATAAAAACCGGGGTCAGGTTTAATATGGATGTAAAAACTGACGGGATGGAACGGATGAATGAACGAGATTGGATAGAAGCGACCCTGTCCGGCGACAAAAGGGCTTTTGGATTGCTGGTGGAACGATATAAGCAACAGGCTTATTATGCGGCTCTTGGATTTTTACATTATCACGAGTGGGCGTTGGATATTTCACAGGAAGCCTTTGTGCGGGCGTATTATAATCTCAATCGGTTTGACACGACCAAACCCTTTTTCCCCTGGCTGTACCGCATAATCAAAAATTTAAGCCTCAATGAGTTGCGTAACCGTAAAAAACGGCAGTCCAAACTTGAAGAACTGGCTTTTTTGGAAGTTACCGAAGTGGCTGATACCCCAACACGGGATGTGGAACAAAATGAGATCAGGAGGGAAGTGTGGGTCGCTTTGGAACGGTTGAATCCACGCGACAGGGAAATTCTTGTTTTGCGGGAGTTTCAGGATTACAGTTATCAGCAAATCGCCGATATGCTGGAAATTCCCGTGGGGACGGTGATGTCCCGGCTATACAACGCGCGTAAGGCGCTTAAACATGAACTGGCGGATAAAATAGGGGATTTATTATGAAAACGAATCCGGGTCAAATCCCTGAAGAATGGCAAATCCTGTTAATGAAAGCGCTGGATGACGCTCTGTCCGAAGCGGAATGGGAACGGTTTGAACAGTTGTTGAAAAGCAGCACCGAATTCCGCAGGGAATGGGAAGAGCTGAGCCGTGTACGACAGATCACCCGTAAGGTAGGATTTAAAGCGCCGCGAAAGGAAGTATGGGATATGTATCAGAGTAATATCTATAATCGTCTGGAAAGAGGCATCTCATGGTTTGTTTTTATCATCGGGGTGTTACTTATTGCCGGATATGGTATATTTGAGTTTATAACTGAATTTTTAACCGATGCGCATGTGCCGCTGGTGATGCGGGTGGGCGTTTCGCTGACCGGCGCGGGAGTGTTAGCTCTTTTTGCTTCGGTTTTAAGAGAAAAATTATTCATGCGTAAAAATGATCCATATAATGAGGTGCAGCGATGATAATAGTAACAACCGATACGGTAGCGGGTAAGGAAATTACAGAGCATTTGGGACTGGTACGAGGCAATACCATTCGCGCCCGTAATATCGGCCGCGATATTTTGGCCAAGTTTAAAAATATTACCGGCGGTGAAATTGAAGAATATACCAAATTACTGGGGGAAGCGCGCGAACAGGCTATCGACCGGATGATTACGGACGCCGAGCGATTGGGCGCCGATGCGGTGGTATCCGTGCGGTTCAGCACCAGTTATGTGATGGCGCAGGCCGCCGAAGTTCTGGCCTATGGCACGGCGGTTAAGTTGAAATGATACGCTGCCTGCTGTTATGTGTTTCGGTTTTGCCTGTTTGGGTTTGGGGAAGCTAAACCCGGCTGACTGCCGCACGGGACGCCAATCTTTTTTTAACATCCGACAGCCAATGGGTGCGGCTGGCCGATGTGGTGACACCTTCCGTTAACGATCCGGACAGTCTCTTGCGAAACCAGGCCCGCCGTATTCAGAGTTGGGCACGGGAAAATCTTTTGAACTGGCCGGTTATTCTGGTACCCTCGCCAACCTGTGTGTCCGATAGCATTCAGGCGGTGCATCTGTATAAAAAATATCCGTTGGTCGATACGTACATCAACGCCCTGTGGCTGGAAAAAGGGTGGGGGCTGTATGCCCCGTGCGATACGATGGGACAAAAGGCGTTGCGGGCCGCGGCCGATCGGGGGCGCGAAGAAAAACGGGGCTATTGGGCGCCACGGGATAAGAGCGGCTACCAGCCATTGAACCGGTTGCGCATTACTCTGTGGTTGAGCAAAGACGCCCTCCTCATCCAGGAGAAATATCCGCTTTTGGGGCTGTCATACCGTATGTCCGATTTCGTTACCCTTTATAAAAGCCCAAATAAACGGTTTCAAACTTCTCTGAGCCTGCAAACCGGTACTTATCTTTATTTCTTTTTACCTTACCTTAATGTTGGTCCGGAAGTTCGGTATGAAAATTATTACGCGCGCGGATTCTATGGAGTAAGTGTTATCTATGCACCGGAACTTATACTTCCTGTTGGTTATTACGGTCTGGATGTGGGATTCCGGACAGATGTTCGATAGGGGCAACAGTGGGAATTTGAAGGGAATGTGATCAGCATGGCTAACACGACGTTTTATCTGTTTAGTATATCCTTCGCTTTACCATCAAGAAGATGACTGGTCTGCAATCAAGCCCCTGAACCTTTCTTCATATTTTTCCATGTATGTCCTAAGCGCCGCCTTACCTGTTAAGGGTAACGCCCTGGGAAAGCCCTTTGGGTTTGTGCTATCCGTTTTGTTTAGACAAATTTTCGGTTCGGGTAAGTGCAATGCCTTTAACTGCTGTATGATGCGTTGATTTTCTTTTTGGGATAAGGTTGCCTCATTTTCGATTACGAACAGTCGGCTGAGGGCCGTATCGCGGTAGCGCTGTTGAAGGCCATGCCAATAGTCATATTGCCGGTTGATATTATCCATCACGCGATCGCGTTCAAATGTCCGGTTGCCCAGACGCAGGGTATGGATCAGTTGATGTTTTTCGACGATGGAAGCGCGCAATGCCCGCAATTGGCGCAACCAAAGCAGGGACAGCTCCGGAAGACCCAACAGCGAAAGGGTCAGGGCGGTGGGGGGCGTGTCCACCACTATCCAACGGGCGGTGGTTGTATTAACGTGATGAACAAGGGCCTGTGTCAGGGCGTGGGGCATAACGCCCGGAGCGTGACGTATCACGGCAAAATGTTTATCAAGGTTAAAGGAGGTCAGATACGCGTAGGCTTTTTTAAAACGGGATTCGGCTTCTTTAAGATAGCGTCGGTTCCAGCGATCCACATCAATTTCCGCCGCCTGCAGTCGCTTGCCTAGTGATTTCGGTCGATCCCCCAAATCCGTCTCAAAAAGATCGCTCAGGTTATGGGCCGGGTCGAGTGAGAGCAACAGGGTTTCTTCCCGTCGGCTTAAATAAAGAGCGGTCAGCGCGGAAAGGGTGCTTTTTCCCACGCCGCCTTTGCCCATAAAAAATAGTAGCGTAGGTTGGCCGCTCATACGGCATCCAGTTTGGAAAATTGATCGGACAGGGGAGCATGGGCGGCGTTTATTTTAGCCAGCATGATGGCAAACTCCTGTTCCATGTCGGGGAGCAGTTCCAGGGCAACGGGCAAGGGGGGCGCGGGCATGCCGATGAACTGCCCGAGGGTCATCAGGGCAAAAAGATGTTGCAATTCCCGGGCTTCCCATTCCAGGTCTTCCAGGGCTTTTTGTTTGTTGAGTGTTTCCCATTGTCTGAAAAAGTGTTTCATGCGTTGCCACATGGCGATTTCTCCTAAATACAATAGTTTACAGAGCCCCGGTTTAAAGCGCAAGGTATCAAAAAAAAGCCGCCCCCGGACGGGAACGGCTTTATACACAGGTGCAATGGTACGGAAGAACGGGCTGTTACCCTATGCCCGTGCCGGTTTCTTACTCATGTGATATAGAAATTTAATATGTGTCCAGACGGCGGAAAGCATATTGCTGTAATGGACATATTTCACGCCGAATTCTTCACAGGTTTCACGAACGATTTTACTGATTTGCGGGTAGTGGACATGACTGATTTTGGCAAACAGATGATGTTCGATCTGGAAATTCAGACCACCGATATACCAATAGAGAAATTTGCTTTGTGTGGCGAAATTAGCGGTGGTTTCAATTTGATGAATCGCCCATTCGTTTGCCACGGCTCCGGAAACCGGGTCCGGTTCCGCAAAATGGTTGTCTTCCATGGTGTGCGCCAATTGAAAAACAATGGAAAAGGTAAAACCCAGGATAATGTGCACCAGAAAAAATACGGCAAGAACAACCCACCATGTATGGAAAAACATGGGCAATACCAGCGCGTAAAAAAAGTAAATCGCTTTGGTGATCCAAAAACGGGTGGCTTCCGCCGCGCCGGCCCGGGGCAATTTATATCGACCTATCCGGCCGCTGATAAATTTTTGGAAATCCGTATATAACACCATGGACAGGGTGAGCATGCTGTAAGCGGGGAAGGCATACAAAATCTGAAAACGGTGCCACGGACGCCAGGGCTGGTGCGGACTCATGCGTAACAGACCCTGTGTTTCAATATCGGTATCCATACCGGCAATATTGGTGTATGTGTGATGCAACACGTTATGTTTGTGATACCACAAACGGGCGCTGCCACCGAGAAAATCCATGGTATAACCCATGAGTTTGTTGAGCTTACGGCTGCGCGAAAAACTCCCGTGCACGCTGTCATGCATAATATTGAAACCAATCAAAGCAAAGCTTTGCGCCAGTATAAAAGAAGCGATCAATGTTTCCCACCAGGTATGACTGATAAAGACCAGATAGAGGTAACTGCTTATGGCCATCAGCAGGATAATGATGCTTTTAACAGCCAGTTTTTTACCCCCGGTAGGCGATTTCCCTTCCTGGGTGAAATAGTTGTTGATGCGCGCTCTTAATTCCTTATAAAACGCATTTTTGCCGGGAAAATGAACTTTGGCGGCCATGAAAACTCCTGAAATATTCCATTTTAATATTTATTGCAAGAAAGCAATATAGAGGCTTGTACCTACTCTTGCAAAAAAGAATATATCGGATGCGCCGCCGGGATTATTAGTTGCCGGCGGCTGTGCGGACAGCTTTGGTATGAAAAAATGCCCATAAGGATTCCAACAGTATCCAGCCCACCACGGCGATAATGAAAATGTTAACACTTTGCAACAGCAGAGAAGAAGAAGCGAAGTTGATTTGGTTTTCTATCCCGGCCCAAAGGGTCATCACGCTCATAAACAACGCGGGCAGCCCGCCGGTGAGCCAATACCAGCCGCCCTTGCGTTTAAGGTAAATGGTAATGATGACCAGCGCCAACGCGCCCAGGGTTTGATTTACCGCGCCAAAAAGGGGCCATAGCGCCAGGGCGCCTTTGCCGTCGGCGCCGGAAGCAAAGGCCAGCAAAGCCGCGGATATCACGACCACGGCCGTGGCGATATAACGGTTATTCAGCGCGGAGATGTTTAAATCCGTCCCTAATTCACTTACCACATAACGTTGTATGCGGGTGGATGTATCCAACGTAGTGCCGGCGAAGGAGGCCACAAACAACCCCATCAGAGAGACGGCGATGCCCTTGGGGATGCCCAGCATGGCGATCATATTCGCCGAACCATCCACAAATGCGCCTACTTTGCTGCCCAGCCCCTTGGCGGCCATCCAGGAGGCGTAATGGCTGTTCCACGCGGCGGCGCCGGTTAAAAACGTGCCATCCGATGTGGTATAGCCCAAACCTATGCCGGCGGCCACGGCAATAATTACCAATGTGGCCAGGGCCCCCTCCACCAGCATGGAGCCGTACCCGACGAATCGGGCGTCCGGTTCACTGCGTAACTGTTTGGCCGTTGTGCCGGAGCACACCAGACAATGAAAACCGGAAATGGCGCCACAGGCAATGGTTATAAACAAAAAGGGCCACAAGGGCGGCGCGTCCGCCGGGGTAAGCTGCACAGCGGGCGCCACCACTTCCATGCCTCCCCAAAAAATGGAAACGATGATCCCTACCACCAGCAAGGCCATGGTGGTGATCAATTGATAGGCGTTGATATAATCACGCGGTTGTAACAGCGTGGTGACCGGCAAAACGGAAGCGATATAGGCATAAATCAGGAGAAGTATCGTCCAAATTCCCGTGGGCGGAATACCGGCTATTTCCGGCATGGAAAAGGGCAGGTAATACCCGAGCACCACCAGGGCATATAAAACAAACAACGCCACCAAAGTCCACAGGGTGATGTTTCTCCCCCGTTTATAAATCATGCGCCCCAGCCACACCGCCACCGGAATTTGCAACCACACCGGCCAGACGGAGGAAGGATAGATGTTGAAAATCACCGCGATAACCAATCCGAAAATGGCGATGACAATCCACAGGGCCAGAAATACCATGACAAAAAAGAGCACACGTGTCCGGCTGTTAATGTAAAGGGCGGTTGCCTCGGAAATGGATTTACCCTGGTTGCGCAGGGAAATCACCAGCGATCCGAAATCGTGCACGGCGCCCATCACCGCCGACCCGATAAAAACCCACAGCAGGGCGGGCAGCCAGCCCCATATAATGGCAATGGCCGGGCCCACGATCGGTCCGGTACCCGCAATGGATGTAAAATGATGACCGAAAATGATCTCCTTGCGGGTAGGAACAAAATCCACGCCGTCATTGATGGCCACCGCCGGAGTGATCCGTGCCGCATCGAGCTTGAACACCTTGCGCGCCAGAAAACCGCCGTATAAACGGTACATCAAATGATAACCCAAAAAGACAACAGTAACCATGACGATGATTTCCATGAACGGGCCTCCTGATAAGTAATTGTTGGCATAAATATAAAATGTATGCCGTAAATGCAAATTTCCCGCTGTAAAGTTTCATAATCCAACTAAAAAGCGCGTATTTATGCTTTATCTTGTTCGGGGAATTGCTTAATTTAAACAATGGGTTAAAGGTACCCGATTCGTCAACACATTGCTATTACAGCTTCCATTGAAAGGAGAATTTTTATGAGCGATATTTTAAACGGTCTGAAACCCGAATTGGTATGGCGGCATTTTTACAACATCAGTCAAATACCGCGTTGTTCCAAAAATGAAGCCGGCGTTCGCGCATATATAATCGATATGGCCAAACGTTTAAACCTTGAATATAAGGTGGATGAAACCGGTAATGTGGTGGTAAAGAAGCCCGGAACCGGTTCTCTGCAAAACAAGCCCGTTGTGGTCGTCCAGGGTCACATGGATATGGTCTGTGAAAAAAACAAGGGAACGGAACACGACTTCACTAAAGATCCGATCCGCTTTGTTAAAACGGAAGACGGTTGGATCAAGGCTGATGGCACCACTTTGGGCGCTGATAATGGCATCGGCTTGTGCATGGGGCTGGCTTTGTTGGAAGACGACAGCGTGGAGCATCCCCCGCTTGAGGTGCTCGCCACGGTGGATGAGGAAACCGGCATGACCGGGGCCATGGGACTTAAACCCGGTTTTCTTGAAGGCAAAATTCTGATCAATCTCGATTCCGAGGATGAAGGCATCATTTACATTGGTTGTGCGGGGGGTAAGCATACCATTTTGACGCATAAAGTCAAGCGGCAGGATATCCCCGCCGAAATGAATGAGCGTGTTTTATTAAAGATCAAAGGGTTGCATGGCGGTCATTCCGGCATGGAAATCAACAAAGGGCTGGGCAACGCCATAAAGTTGTTGGCGCGCTTGTTGTATAAATTCGCCGAAAATAATGATTTCCGGGTGATCGAAATTGACGGCGGCACCGCGCATAACGCCATCCCGCGCGAGGCGGATGCCGTTTTGGCCATGGATAACAACGCCCTGACCGAACTGGGCAAGATGGCCGACCAATATCAGGGCATATTTAATAACGAGCTGCGCTTTGTTGAAGATAACATTGAAATCGTATTGGATGAAGCGGACAATACAAAGGGATGTATGAGCCGGGAAGAGGGGCTTACCTTTATTCGTACGTTATATGCCATGCCGCACGGAGTGCAGGCCATGAGTCATGCCGTGGAAGGATTGGTGGAGACCTCCACCAACATGGCGGTGGTTAAAACACGCGAGGAAGATGTTTATATGTTAACCAGTCAACGCTCCTCCGTTGCCACGTCCATCATCGATATCGCCGATAAGGTGGCCGCGCTGGGCTATCTGGCCGGTTACGAGGTGGAGCAGGGCGGTGGTTATCCGGCCTGGCAGCCCAATCCCGATTCCAAAATATTGCAGGTGTGCAAAGATGTATTTAAGCGGATGTATGAAAAAGAACCCTCCGTGGAAGCGGTGCATGCCGGTCTGGAATGCGGCATTATCGGCGAGGCCAGCCCGGGCATGGATATGATCTCATTTGGTCCCGATATCCGCGGAGCGCATTCACCGGCCGAACGGGTGGACCCCGCTTCCGTCGCCAGTGTCTGGGCCTATTTACTGGAAGTGCTCAAGGCACTGTAATTATTGTAAAAAATCCGATGAAGCCCGGTTAATGCCGGGCTTTTTTTTTTCGGTTTGGCCGAATATTATGAATGAGCCGGATAACATTCTTTTAGGATTGATCCACCCTGTCCATTCGGGTGAGCCAGTGGCGGATTTTGTCGATGAGGATTTTCCGGTCGATGGGCTTGTTGATATAATCATCCATGCCGGAAGCCAGATAGTTGTCGATGTCCTTTTGGAAGGCATTGGCGGTTAAAGCGATGATAACCGTCCCGTTTGCCGCATTCGGCAGATTTCTGATCATCCGGGTGGCTTCGATGCCGTTGATACCGGGCATTTGTATATCCATCAGGATGCAGTCAAAAGACCGCCTGTTTACCATTTCTATGGCTGCTTCACCGGAAGGTACGGCTTCGATATCCAATCCACAGGGGGTGAGCATCTTTAACGCCACTTTGCGGTTGATGGGGTTATCATCCACGATGAGTACCGAGCCGTGTAATCTTACCGGACCCGACGTAATTATATTTGAACGGGACGGAGTTATCTCCTCCTTTTGGACTGGTTCCAGGGGAAGTTCAATATAAAAGACGGAGCCTTTGCCCAACTCACTCTCCACACGAATGTGTCCATTCATCAAATCCACCAGTTGTTTGGTGATCGACAACCCCAGTCCGGTACCACCAAACTGCCGTGTCGTGGAAGCATCCACCTGAGTGAATGTGCCAAAAATGTGTTCAAGTTTGTCTTTTGGAATACCGATGCCGGTATCTTCAATTTCAAACCAGGCACGGTTGGGAGCCGACCGGCGCGCGCGAACGGTAATACTGCCGTTTTGTGTAAATTTATTGGCATTGCCGATTAAATTGTTAAAAATCTGGCGCAACCGTGTCGGATCGCCTTTCACCCATTCCGGAAAATCATCACTGATGTCAATTCGCAGGGTATTGTTGTTGGCGTGCGCTTTTTCCGAATGCATCGCCACCAGTTCATTCCACATTTTCCGTATGGACACCGGAATCGATTCCAACACCAGCTTGCCGGAATTGAGTTTGGAAAAATCCAGAATATCATTGATGATGTGCAGAAGCGCCCGCGCGGAATGGGAAATGATTTCGTTATATTCCTTTTGTTCTTCATTGAGGGGCGTTTCATTCAGCATGGTGCTCATCCCCAACACACCGTTCATGGGCGTGCGGATTTCATGGCTGATGGTGGCCACGAACTGGTCTTTTAATTCGGAATAGCGCCGGGCTTCCAACAAGGCTTTATCCAGCCGTTCCGTCAGATTGAGCAGGTTTTGTTTGTCCGCCGCCAGTTTTCGGTTCAGTTCAAGATTGTTTTGGCGTTGTTCAAGAAATTGTATCCAGTTTCGATTCTGTTGCAAGGTAATAAAAATGTTAAAAACAATACTGATCACAAAACCGATGATGATAACACTTTTTAACTCTTCGAGGAAAAGAAGGGTGTACAGCAGGCCCAGTCCATGAATGGAAAACAAAAAGGCAAAAGCCATCGCCTTGCGTTTATATAAGGTGAATATACCGGTACCGCCTATACCGATTATCAAATAGAGCATATATTGGGTAACGTAATTCAACGCGGGGTGAAAAAGCAATTCAAGCAGATAGGCTGTTGACCAAAACAATCCGGAAAATACTATGGAAGTAAAAGCCAGTTTGTGAAAGAAAGGGGTATCCGGTGCAAGGAAAACCAGGATAAAGCGCAAGAGTGTGATGAAAAGCAGGGCCAGCATGGCGGGGTATTGCAGGGTCGGATTGACTTCCGCCCCCGGAATAAGCCCGATGCTGGCATACATGACAATATGCCCGAGCGGTGTTAACAGGCTGTTTTCTTCGAAATTTTTTTGATATTTACGCATAAATTGAATTGATTTTTCGGTATACTCGTCAAGGAAAAGGGCGATCTTTAAATTCACTTTACTTTATGAATAAAACGGATAGGTATTCCTCAATGCCAGATCATTATTGCTGCCTGGTACAGGTAGGGATGGGCGGTTTATGGGTCGAATGACAAAAGGAGGAAGCGGAAGGCAGATAAAACAGGATTTATGAGCAAGATAAGCTTTTGTTTTAAGGAAATTTAGCGCAACGCCGTTATACTAAAAGGTTGGTGTAAATCGCTGTTTAATTAATAATGTCGTTGAAATCCTGTTTAAAAAATGTTTTTTAATCGTAAGGTGTCCATATAATGTAAATGTGCAATTTTTTTCCTATAATATATTTGCCTTTAGATTTTATAGTATTAACTTGGACTAAATTCAATACTGTTTAAGGACTTTATATGAAGTTAAATGTTTCAACCGACATAATACCCATAGGTGAATTTAAAAGCCAGATGTCGAAGTGGCTAAATACTGCCAAAAAGACCGGACATCCTCTGATTATCACACAAAACGGAAAGCCTGCTGCCGTAGTACTTTCACCCGAAGAATTTGACAAGATGAAATACACCGAACGATTTATTAATTCAGTCAACCAGGGCTTAGCTGATATAACTGCCGGGGACATTTTTGATTCAGAACAGTTGAAAAAAGAGCTTAAGAAACAAAGACTGGCGAGAAAATCCCTTTGAAAGTTATTTGGTCAAAAGAATCATTACGTCAATTAGTTGATATCGAACAATTTATTTCTAAGGATAATCCTGACCGGGCTTTGAAGTTCATTAATAAACTAATTGATCGTGGCGAAAGTGTTAAAGATTATCCTTATAAAGGAAGAAT
>RFFS01000073.1 GCA_003696775.1 Calditrichota bacterium | reverse complement strand
GGCATGCTGCCCTCGGCAAGCATCGGCAGGCGGCACGCCTTGTTCGAGCCGGTTCACGGCAGCGCGCCCGATATCGCCGGAAAAAATATCGCCAACCCGGTGGCGGCCATTCTTTCCGTGGGGATGATGTTTGAACATATGCATGAAATGACAAAGGCGGCGCGGGTGATTGAGCAGGCGGTGAACAATACCCTTAAGGAAGGCTACCGCACGCCGGATATCGCCGGGCCGGGTGAAGCGACCGTAAGCACCACACAGATGACGGAACGGATACTCGAACATTGCGAGGATATTTACAACACCGAAGCCATTCGGGTATTTACCCTTTAATCGTTACAGAGCCCCGGTTCCCGCATTGTTGTTTGGAGCTATCACCGGCCGGCGGCTCTGTTTTTAAAGAAAGGACGACGTATGACGGAACGCATCATTATTTTTGACACCACCTTGCGGGACGGCGAACAATCGCCGGGCGCGGCTTTGTCCGTTCCGGAAAAAGTGGAAATCGCCCGTCAGCTGGAAAAACTGAATGTGGATGTCATCGAAGCGGGATTTCCCGTTTCATCCCCGGCGCAGTTTGATGCCGTGCGGCGCATAGCCGGAACGGTGGAGATTGGCGTGGCGGCGCTGGCCCGCGCCCATGAAAAAGATATCCTGGCCGCCCGGGATGCTCTGAAGGAGGCGGTGAAACCGCGTATTCACACCTTTTCCAGCACATCGGATTATCATATCCTGGGGAAATTCGGCGACGCGCGATATGGTGCCACCTTGTCCGAAAAAAGGCAGACGGTGATATGCATGTCCGTTGAGGCGGTGCAACTGGCCAAATCCTTTTGCGACGATGTGGAATTTTCCGCCGAGGACGCCGGCCGCACGGATGATGTCTATTTGGCGGAGGTGATCGCGGCGGCCATCGAAGCCGGCGCAACCACGGTCAATATTCCCGATACCACCGGTTATACGCTGCCCGGGGAATACCGCGCCAAAATCGAAGCCTTGCGCCGTCGTGTTCCCCACATTGACCGGGCGGTGATCAGCGTGCATTGCCATAACGATCTCGGACTGGCGGTGGCCAATTCCCTGGCCGGTGTGCAAGGCGGAGCGCGCCAAATCGAATGCACGATAAACGGTATCGGGGAACGGGCCGGTAACGCCGCGCTGGAAGAGATTGTCATGGCGCTGAAGGTGCGCGGCGACCGGATGCCCTTTCACACCGGCATTGTAACGCGGGAAATATATAATACCAGTCGCATGGTGTCCGGCTTCACCGGCATGATTGTGCAGCCCAATAAGGCCGTTGTGGGCGCCAACGCTTTTGCCCATGAATCGGGTATTCATCAGGATGGCATGCTGAAAAGCCGTGAAACCTATGAAATCATGACCCCGGAAGAAGTGGGCGTAACGGAAACCCGGATCGTGTTGGGCCGCCATTCCGGCCGGCATGGCCTCAAGGCGCGGCTGCTGGAATTGGGTTATACCGTCAACGAAGAAGAATTGAACCGTCTGTACAGCCGTTTCACGGATTTGGCGGATAAGAAAAAGGAAATCTTTGATGATGACCTGCGTGTACTGATGGGCGATTCCGTTACCCGCGCAACAGAAGGGCTAACTCTGGATTTCCTTCAGGTGCATCTTGGTACCCATGCCATACCCACGGCTGTGGTACGGTTGCGCCGGGAAGAGCGCGTCTGGGAAGAATCCGCCACGGGTGACGGGCCGGTGGCCGCTGTGTTCAACGCCATCGAACGGGCGCTGGATCACAGTTACCCCATCGAATCCTATCAGGTGCGTTCCGTAACATCCGGGCGCGGCGCCCTGGGCGAGGCCTTGCTGCGCATCCGTGTGAACGGCATCGCTTATAACGGCAGGGGCGTATCCACCGATGTGGTGGAAGCCAGCGCCCGCGCTTTCATCATGGCCATAAATCATGTGGAACAAAATCAAAATATCACACGCCCGATTGACTGGGCTTATACAGGTTAAGGAGATTGGACATGCCCGCAATGACCATCACGGAGAAAATATTGGCGAAAGCCGCCGGAAAAACGGTTGTGACGCCCGGCGAAAATATTTGGATAAAGGTGGATACACTTATGACCCATGACGTGTGCGGCCCGCCCACCTTTCAGATATGGCAAAAGGAATTTGGTGAAAACGCCGCCATCTGGGACCGCGAAAAAGTGGTGATGTTTCCGGATCATTACATCTTTACGGAAGACCCGCATGCTAACCGGAATGTACGCATTTTGCGGGAATTTGCCCGGGACAGGCAACTGCCCAATTATTATGATGTGCAGAGTGAACGTTATAAAGGTGTGTGCCATATCGCTCTGGCCGAAGAAGGCTACAACCTGCCGGGTACCGTGCTGATTGGCACCGACTCCCATTCCTGCACTTCGGGTGCGTTCGGGCTGTTTTCTACCGGTGTGGGCAACACGGATGCCGCCTTTATTCTCGGTACCGGCACCATTTGGGAAAAAGTACCCGCTTCCATGCGCTTTACCTTTGAAGGCGAAAGCCCGCCGTATGTCACCGCCAAGGATATGATCCTGCAAATATTAGGCGATATCGGCACGGACGGCGCCACCTATCGGGCGATGGAGTTTGACGGCTCGGCTGTGCAGGCGCTCTCCATGGATGAGCGGATGACCCTGACCAACATGGCCATCGAAGCGGGCGGCATGAACGGAATCATCGCGGCCGATGAAAAAACGGAAGCGTATGTGAAAGCCCGCAGCAACGCGCCGTACGAACTTTTCCGAAGTGATGGCGACGCCCGTTATCGGGCCAGCTATCGATATGACGTGGCTGCGATGGAGCCGCTGGTGGCCAAACCGCACAGCCCGGATAACCGCGATACCGTGCGCGCGGTACGGGGCACGCCGCTAACCAAAGCCTACATCGGCTCCTGCACCGGTGGCAAGTTAAGCGATTTCCGCATGGCGGCGTCGATCTTAATCAACCAAAAAGTAAGCGTCCCGACCTTTGTGGTACCTGGCAGCACCGGCGTGGCGCGCCTGTTGGAACTGGAAACCTACAAGGGTATTGTGCTGCGTGAAATTCTTGAAGACGCCGGTTGTGTCATCGCCCGTTCCTCCTGCGCGGCCTGTCTCGGCGGCCCGGCGGATACCATCGGACGTTCCGTGGATCAAGATGTGGTGATTTCCACCACCAACCGTAATTTCCCCGGCCGTATGGGCAGCAAAAAATCGGAAGTTTATCTGGCATCGGCCTTAACCGTCGCGGCGTCGGCCGTTAACGGGCATATCACCGATCCCCGGGATTTTATGTAAATCGAAAAAAAGGAAACAGGAAACGTTATGGATCAAAAAATAACAGGCCGGGCTTATGTGCTCGGTGCCAACATCGATACGGATCAGATCATTCCCGCCGAGCATCTGGTGTATAGTTTGAGTGATCCCGAAGAGTCGCGGAATTACGGACGTTTTGCTTTATCCGGGGTGCCGCCCGCATTGGCCGGGTTGCCCGAAGGACATATCCCTTTTACGGAAGGCGATCGGTGGCGATCTTCTTTTAACATCATCGTCGCCGGGAATAATTTCGGTTGCGGTTCCTCGCGGGAACACGCCCCGTTTGCCCTGCAAAAAGCGGGTGTCCGGGCCGTGATCGCGCCATCCTATGCCCGCATCTTTTATCGCAACGCGGTGGATGGGGGATTCGTCATTCCCTATGAGTCGGAAGAAGATTTAAGCGATCTAATCGCCACGGGGGATCAACTGGAGCTGGACACTGCGGCCAACCGGCTGTATAACAGCACGCAGGGGAAGAGCCATGCCCTGCGGCCACTGGGCGATGTGGGTCCGATTATCGCGGCGGGCGGATTGTTTGCCTATGCCCGTCAACAGGGTATGATCGCCACCTGAATGGGGGGCGGTAAACAGAAGGAGTGAGCTTTCATGCAAAAAAATAGTATCGAGCTGTTCGACACCACCCTGCGGGACGGTACCCAGGGGGAAGGTGTCAATCTTTCCATACAGGATAAGCTACACATAGCCGAAAAGCTGGATGATTTCGGGATCGATATCATAGAAGGCGGCTGGCCGGGCAGCAAACCCCGGGATGAAGCGTTTTTCCGGGAAGTGAAAAGCAGGCGTTTTAAGCAGGCCCGCATGTGTGCATTCGGTTCCACCGCCCGCTATCCGGATCAGGTGGCCAGCGATAATAACCTTAATTTATTGCTGCGCGCCGAAACACCGGTGATATCCATCTTTGGCAAAACATGGCGTTTTCACTCATCCCAAACTCTTGGATTAAGCGATGCCGAAAATGAAGAACTGATTGCCCGCTCGGTTTCTTTTTTAAAAGAACACGGCCGGGAAGTGATTTTTGACGCGGAACATTTTTTTGACGGCTATAAGGATGATCCCGATTTTGCCCTAACCATGCTCAGGGCGGCGGAACAGGCCGGCGCCGACCGGCTGGTTTTGTGCGATACCAACGGCGGGGCTTTAACGGAAGAAGTGGAAATGATCACTCGTGAGGTGGCGCGGCAGGTACATCGCCCGCTGGGCATACATGTTCATAACGACGGTGAGTTGGCCACGGCCAACACCCTTGCCGCCGTGCGCGCCGGTGCCGTGCATGTACAGGGGACGATCAATGGCATAGGTGAACGTTGCGGGAACGCCAATTTGTGTACGGTGATACCCAACCTCATCCTGAAAATGGGATACACAACCCGCCATAAGGTGGCGCTGGAAAAGTTGACGCCGCTTTCGCTATATGTTTATGAACGGGCCAATTTATCGCCCCATAACCGTTCGGCGTTTGTGGGGCGTTCCGCTTTTACCCATAAAGGGGGCATCCATGTCAGTTCCGTGCTCAAGGATCCGCGCATGTATGAACATATCGATCCGCAAACAGTGGGCAACAACCGGAATGTCCGGGTGTCCGATCTTTCCGGTCAAAGCAATATCCGATATAAACTCAAAGAGCTGGGGTTGCATGCCGGAGAAAAGGCCTTTAGCAGGAAAATGGTCAGGCGCATCAAGGAAATGGAACACCAGGGCTACCAGTTTGACGGCGCGGAAGCTTCTTTCGAATTGCTGCTGCGTGCTGAGCTGAACCGCTTTAAGCCCTATTTTGATATATGTTCCGCCCATGTGACGGTGCGCATCGATGAAGAAGGACGGGAAACTTCCGAAGCGGCCCTTAAGGTACGGGTGGGTGAGCAGGAAGCGCATACTGCTGCGGACGGCAAGGGGCCGGTCAGCGCGTTGGATAATGCCCTGCGCAAGGCCTTAACCGGCTTTTTTCCGGAGATCGGGCACATTACATTAACGGATTATAAGGTGCGTGTGTTGGGGGATAAAAGCGGCACCGCTTCACAGGTACGCGTGTTGGTGGAAAGCAGCGACGGTGACCGGCAATGGAGCACCGTGGGTGTTTCGAATAATATTATCCAGGCCAGCCTGCAAGCCTTATGCGACAGCCTGAACTGGAAAATATATCATGCGGAACTGAACAAGCCGCGTGGGCATTTGGAATTCCTGACCGGTGTTACATCCCCGGCCGTGGATCATCCCTGGTAAAAAAAAGCGCCGTTTTAATGTAAACGGCGCCCTTGCGGTTTATTTATGATTATGTTCTTCCACCCAGGCGTCAATCGCTTCCGTTAATTGACGCAGAGCATTTAACACCGGCTCACGATGGGGTTCTTCCAGGCGGGAAAGAATTTTACCATGCATTTCCATCGAAGTCTGACGCAGTTTATCCACCATATCCCGGCCTTTTTTGGTCAGTTGCACATCGATTCTGCGCCGGTCTTCCACGCCAATGCGCCGTTTGACGATACCCTTTTTTTCCAGAGATGTAATGATGCGGGTAACGCCGCCGGGGGTGATATCCAGGGCTTTGGCCAAATCTTTAATGGCGTAGATTTCCTTACTGAAAAAAATCACCAGACAATTGTATTCCGCCATGGTGATGTTGAAAGAGCGTACAAAATACATATCCTTGGTATAGCATTTTTGGCGCAACAAAAAGATGGTGTTGGCCATTTCGTATTCAAGATTTTGATCGGTCATTTCACTTTCCTTGTTTTATTGTTTACCATGTAAATTATTGAACTTATAAACAGTTTTCAATACCTGAAATATTTTTTTAAACAGAAAATTTGATGGTTGTTATGCAATACGCATGGGGGACAAGAATATAAAACGCGATTGGGAAAAAGGGAAGGGCTTAATCCGTCGTTCCGAATTGAATACCGCACTGTTTAAGTAACTCAAAGGGCGGTTCGCCGCCGGCAAAAATGAATACATAGTCATTACGGATTTTTTTCTTTTCACCCATCCATTCCACCACCACGGCGGAATCGTCTATGCGTCGCAGGTGGGAATTGTATAAGACCATGATTTTTTTATCATGGATCATGGCTTCCAGCCGCTCCTGGTTCCGTCTTTTAATGCGGAAGAACTTTTCCTTGCGATACGAAAGCACCACGCGGTTTCCTTTTTGCCGTGCCAGACCCATGGCGGCTTCCACGGCACTGTCCCCGCCGCCGACCACCAAAATATGATTGTCCGTAAAGGTTTCGGCGTCGATCAATTTGTACATGACCTTGGGTTTGTCTTCGCCGGGTACGCCCAGTTTGCGCGGTGTTCCCCGCCGTCCCAAAGCCAAAACCACATAGCGGCTTTTAAAGCTGCCATTGTTGGTGGTCACCCGGTAATACGCGCCCTCCTCCTGCAAACCGGTCAGTTTGCATCCCGTTTCCACTTTTAGGCCGGATTTATCCATGACGGCATACCAAATATCCAACAACTCTTCCTTTGAGTATTCCGGTTTGGTCAGGGTTCCGTAAAAGGGAATGGTAACCGGTTTGGTCATAACCAGTTTTTTTCGCGGATATTGTAAAATGGTGCCGCCGGGGTCTTGCTGGTCTAACAGTCGATAGGTGAGATTGTTTTCGATGGCGGTCAGGGCGGCGCTCATCCCGGATGGCCCGGCGCCCACAATTATGACATCGACCGCATTATCGCTTGCGGGAATGTCCGGGTTCTTTTTGATTCGTTCAGCGATATCCAGGGCCACCTCGCGCCCCTGACGGATGGCGTTTTTTATCAATGCCAGCCCGCCCAGCTCTCCGGCAATGTACACACGGGGCAGATTGGTTTCACGGTTTTCCCTGATAAAGGGCAGGTCGGAGCGTTTACTCGTATCACCCAGGCCCACGGTTATACCTTCCACGGGGCAGGCTTCCGCGCACATGCCGTGCCCCACACACTTTAAGCCGTTAATGATGGTGGCTTTGCCGGCGACTATACCCAGCACATCATTTTCAGGGCAGGCATCCACGCAGGCCCCGCAGCCAATGCAACGGTATTCATCGATGATCGGGTGCTGGGCAATGGTTTTGTCGGCGCCGAGGAAGACCGCTTCTTTTTTGCGCGCTTCATCTTTCTTAAGTGTTTTGTGATGCGCCCGGATAAAAGGAAAAATGATGATCAGCGCCATAAACAGCGTGCCGCCCCAAATCAGATAACTTTCCTGCATAGCTACAACCTGTATCCCAATTCAATAAAAAAACGTTGCCCGTTTAAATCGTCTCCCCATTCATATTGATATTCCGAGCTTAAAAAGATCCGAACCGGCAGCTCGAAATCGGCATTAAACCGCATCCATTGCCGCTGGTTAAAACTTTGATCGGCTTTTAAGGTGTATCCGTAATAGCCGTAGGACGCCCGAAGCTGATGGCCGCCGCGCATCCGCCACCCGGCGGAGACCGTCGGGTTAACGCCGATCGTATAGAAATTGTTGAAACCGGCGTATCGGAAATTAAAATTGAATGCCGTGCGCATGATACGATTCCAGTTAACCCCGGCCATGTACGACCAGGTTATATCCGGTTGATCCTGACGATGGCGCAGTCCGGCATTACCGTAAACACGGAAATTCCGGAATAAACGACCGTTGACCGACAGGCGTAAACCCTGACGGAAAGCATCGTCAAATAAACTATCGGCCAAATCACGGGAAAACCACGTCAGATAATTCTTGCGATTATCATAACTCATGCCCAACGACCATTGATTGTTGAATTGATAACGCCCGTTCAGATACAAACCCGTCATGCTGACCGATTCGTGGGTGGTGGTCTGTTTCCAATCGCGATTCAGGTCCAATTCCAAACTTTGAAACAGGTACAGACGGCTGCCGACCGTATAGCTGTTTTGCCAATACATAAATTCCCGGCTCACCTCGCTGTTATGGTACGCCCCGGCCAGCGACAAGGTGGAAGCAAAACGTCTGGTACGGAAATCGCCGAGGCTGTATGAGGCAAAAACACCGTACTTTTGGATGGTGGCCGAGACATCGGCGTATTGCCATTCCGGTTGGATACCGCCAAAAAGCCCCCAGCGCCAGTTGGTATTGATATTGTGTTGCGCCATCAGGCCGTCTATGTACCCCACACCGCTGAAGGCGTTGGAGAACACGCGACCAACGGCGTAATTGAACGGCGCGTTTTCATTTTCATAACGAAAAGAGACTTCATAAAGCCGATTGTGCCATTCCTTGTCCGGAATGCCCGTCCGACTGGCGTAGCGTCGCTGGTCGTAACGGCTACGGGCTTTTATGCGCAGGGTATAGGCATCGCCAAACAAACGGCGCGCGCGCAAACTAAAACGGAAGGTTGGCTGATTAAAATCCCGGTTGCCCGCGCCGAGGTCGTCAAAACGGTACCATTGAGCCGAGAGGTATCCGCTGATTTTAGGCCCCGCGGACCGACGTTGTCTTTTTCTTTTTTTAACGGGAGCCGCTTGTTTCACCGCTTCGGTTTTTTCTTTCTTCTTATTCGAAACGCGCGGGGCGCGCCTGACCACCACCACGCGATCTCCCGCGCTTATGGGCTCTTTTTTTTCCAGAATTTCACAGGAAGCCGAATGACCGGCGACATAGGCCACGCGCAACCGGGCGATTTCCTTACCGTTGTGCAATACCGTGCATTCATCACCCTGCGCCAGGCTGTCCCGCGCCCCGCCGTTGAGATAAACGTTTTCCGCGCTGATATATTTTACGGCAAAAACGGTCTTGCCCTGCGCGAAAAGAGCAGTCGCGGGCGCTAATACAAGCAACAGAATCAGCCCGATCGGAATATATCGGGTCCAATGGGTTTGTTTAATCATTTTCACCACTCCCTGTGGGGTGACACGCATAACAGGCGCTGCTTGCATATACATATCCCGAAACCTCATCATGTTTGCTGTCCGTGGCCGCCCGGTTATGTTCGTGGCAATTAAAACAGGTGAAAGCGGCATAGTTACCGGATGACTCATGACAGGTGGCACAGGTGTTCCATTCTCCGGAATGGGTGCCGCTAAATATGGGAAACAGATCATCATGGCCCGGAAATAAGGCGGGCGTCCAACGGATCAGATTATGGCATTGTTCACATTGCAAACCGAATCCGGCCGCGCGGTGGTTTGGGGCACCCGTGGCGTTGTACGTTTCTATGTGACAATCGGCACATAGTGTTTGCGTTATTAAAAATCCATTGTCCCTCCCGTTACGATGGCATTGATAGCAATCCAGTGAGGCGTGAGCGCCCAGCAATTGAAAAAATGTGGAACGGTGAGCTTGCACAGCGGATAAAACAGCCCAGCTACCGGGTGTGTGACAGGTGGCGCATTGAGGGGTTAAGCGCCCCTGATGCACATCGAGATGACAATCCCGGCAATCAGCGCCAACCTTTTTGAAATCGACAATATCATGACACGCCGCGCAGGCTTGTTCCTTGTGCCGGCCAATCAGGGGATAGCCGGTCGTATCATGATTAAAATGTATCATATTCCAATCCTGCTCAATATGACAGTCGGCGCATGGGCCTATTGTCGCGTTGTGGGGATTTTCCCGGCCGAAAAGGGGGATGACGGCCAAAAAGACCCCGACGATAAAAAATAAAGGACTAATCCCCTTTCCCGTTGGGATGACACGAATAACAATTCGCGCTGTTATAGACATATCCGCTAACATCCTTATGTTCGTCGTCCATTTTAGATTTTCGGTGTTCATGGCAGTTGATGCATTCAAATTGCTTGTAGTTGTCACTGTTTACATGGCAGTCGCTGCATGTATCCCATTCGTTTTTATGCTTCCCGGAATAGATGGGGAAATATTGGCTGTCGTGATCGAACGTAGCGCCTTCCCAATTATCCGTGTCATGGCAGTCATCGCAGGTGGTTGGGAAACCGGCGGCCGCGTGATTGGGATTGGTTGTGCCGTCATAATCGGACTGGTGGCAGGCCACGCATTCCGTGGGTGTATTGCTGTAACCGTTGCTATGGCACGAGGCGCAATCCTGTTGCTTATGGGCGCCGGTGAGCGGGAAGTCGGTATTGTTATGATCAAAATTAGCCGGCGACCACTGTGTGGTGTTATGACAGGTGGTGCAATCGTGACTGAAATTGTTGCTTACATGGTTGGGGTCCTGCACACCATTAAAATCACTGCTATGGCAACTCCAGCAATCGGTGGGCGTGTTGGTGTAGCCGTTGCTGTGGCAGTCGATACAGTTGACGGAAGTATGGGCGCCGGTAAGCGGGAAATCGGTGTTGGCGTGATCGAAGTTAGCCGGCGACCACTGTGTGGTGTTATGACAGGTGGTGCAATCATGACTGAAATTGTTGGCGGCATGGTTCGGATCGTCCGTATTGTTAAAGTCGCTGCTATGGCAACTCCAGCAATCGGAAGGCGTGTTGCTGTAACCGTTGCTGTGGCAGTCGATGCAGTTGACGGAAGTATGGGCGCCGGTAAGCGGGAAATTGGTGTTGGCGTGATCGAAGTTAGCCGGAGACCACTGTGTGGTGTTATGACAGGTGGTGCAATCATGACTGAAGTTGTTGGCGGCATGGTTCGGATCATCGGTGTTGTTAAAGTCGGTGTTGTGACAGCCAAAACAATCTCTCGGCAAGCCGTTCAATTTATTGTTTACATGACAATCGATGCATTGAATGGTACTGTGCGCGCCGGTTAAATCAAAACCACTGGCCTCGAGATGATCAAATTCCGCGCGGACCCATGTTGTGGTGGTATGGCATTGTTGACATACCGTAGGAAAGCCGAATAATGCGTGATCGGGGTTGGTGGTGCTTTCGTAATCTTTTTTATGGCAAGTGTAACAATCGGCCTGTGTGCCGCCATAACCATTGGCATGGCAGGAAATACATTCCAGGCGGGCATGTCCGCCGGTGAGTGGGAAAAGTTGTGTATGTTCGAAAATGGCGTTTTTCCAGCCTCTTTGATTGGGCAAATGGCATTTTTCGCAGTTTAGGTCGAAACCCGCTTTTTGGTGTGCGGGATTAAGTGTTTTCATAAAGGTGGTCAGGTGGCATCCTTTACATTGGACCGGTGTGTTGCTGAATTGGTGTCCGGCGTCGGTTGTCCGATGGCAGGATGTGCATTCCAGGTTAGCATGCACACCAACAAGGGGAAAATTGGTCTGATTATGCATATCCAGCATATCCATGCGATTTTCCCAACCTGCCGTGGTGTGGCAGTTTTCACAACGTATGCCCAATTCTCCCTGATGGACATCGGTGTGGCAATCCGCGCAGGCGACACCCACCTGCTTAAAAACAAGGCTTTGGTGACAGGAAGCGCAGGGTACCTTGCCATGCCGGCCGATAAGCGGATAACCGGTTTGATCATGATTGAATTTAAAAGCAGGGATGTCATGAAAGTTGGTAGTTGTATGACAGGTAACGCATTCAAAACCGGGCAGGGGGCCGTGGGGATTGCGGGTGGTTTCCTGGCCGCGGGCACAAAACACCTGTATAAGCATAAGCCCCGCCAAACATTTTATAAAAGTCATTCGCCTGCAAATTCCCATAAATTCTCCTACCCGTGGCATGCTTCACAACGCATATCGAGGGGTTTATACTTTACAAATTTCGTACCATTTAGGATGGCAGGTTTATGACATTGTACGCAGGCCACGCTTTCATGGGCGCCTTCCAGTTTAAATCGGCTGTCGGTTTCATGGTTGAATTTTTCCGCTTTCCAGTTGTCGGGTGTATGGCACCGAACACAATCCACTTGCCCGTCAGAAGAGGCAAATTGACCGCGATGGATATCATTATGACAGGAAGCGCATCGGGTGGGACTGTTCGTGAAGCGCCAGTGGGGCGCGGCGCCTCTGGTCTGATAATGACATTTTTTACAGGCGACATCCTTATGGCGTCCCTGTAAGGGAAAGTCGGTTTGGTCATGATCAAAAGCGATATCCGACCAGGATACGGAAGAATGGCAGGCCCGGCAGCCAACCCGACCGGTCGGATTTTTTTCGGTCATCCAGCGGTTAACCGTTCCCTTGTGAACATCATCATGGCAGGTTTGGCAGCGCAGGTTTTTAAACCTGAATTGCATGGTTCGGGTACGGCCGGAAATCAACGCTTGTTTATGGCAGGCGATACAAGGCACGGCCCGATGCGCCCCCTCGAGAGGAAAGGCGCACGTCTGGTGTTCTTGAATGGTATAATGCGCGGGTTTAAATCCGTTTACATCATGACACGCCGCGCAGGCGCCGCGCGAGGAACTGTGCAAAAATTGCCCGGCGTGTGCATCACGGTGACAGTCCCGACATTGTGAAAACCGTTTGATGCGAAGGGGCTGACCGGGTTTATGACACGCCTCGCAGGCCAGGTCGCGATGCCGGCCTTCTAACGGATACCGGGTTTTATCATGGTTGAATTTCTGTTTATTATATTGTTTCCAACCGTCGGTTACGTGACAGGTGCGGCACCGGGAGCCGAATTTGTTTTGGTGCGGGTCTTTATGACAATTGATACAGGCCGGAAATCGTAATCCGGCAAAACGAACATAACTTTTGTCTTTCGGGTATTTGTTGTCTGTAATGGTTTTGTGGCATTGAGCGCATTTTACTTTTTTATGTAAACCGGTCAGGGGATATTTTGTTGTGCCGTGATCAAAACCCGGAGCGGGCGACCAGGCCTTAAAGTTGTGGCAGTTTGTGCATTTTTCGGAGAGTTGGCCGCGGTGTTCATCCCGATGACAGGAAAGGCAGTCGGTGTTAAGCCCCAAATAGGTATGATCCGCTTTCTTTTTAGCCTTTTTCAGCACTTCCCAATCCGGACCGCGGATATTTTGGGGGGCGTGGCAATCGCGGCATTTTTGTTTGGCGTGGGCGCCCTCAAGCGTGTAACCGGTGGCTTTATGATCAAAATTATTCCGACCGTTTTCCCAATAAATCAGGTCAAAATCGCGACCGTGGTGTTCCACATGGCAGGTGGCGCAATCTTTGAATTTTTTACCGGCATGAAGCCCTTTTTTATTGTCAATGCGTTTTTTAAGCACAACATGACAATCCAGACATTTATCCGGATTAAGCTTTCGGCCGCTTTCATGACATTTAGTACAATTTTCCAGCCCTTCGAGAAAAGCGTGCGAACGGTGCAAATCTCCGGGTGACAGTTGCGCGAACAGGCATTTGAATGGCAATAATACAGCCGTAATAAACAAGATGTGTTTGAATCGTTTCATCAGAATATCCAGGTGTAACCCAACCAAACCGAAACCGAAACATGTATGATCATTATCAGATACATGATGATGGCAAAAGGTTTATGAAACACATGCCAGTAGTGGAAAAGAGTATGCACCCGCTCCCAAATACGTTTACGGCGTTCCAGCAAAGCCTTTTCCGTAACCATATTCAAAAATTCAACCGCTTCGTTTTTGCTGATTTTATGACGGCGCATTAACGTACGTTTGACCTTTTTAAAAGTAAACAAACGCTTGATATCGGCAAGGGCCATGCCAAACAACAAACCGAGCAAAGTTTTTTGTCCGGCTTTAATACTTAAGGAAGCGGCAACCTGATGAATTTCCCGCTCCTCCAGGTGGTATTTCTGCATCAGTTCCTCGCGCAGGGCCCGGCGGCGGTTGTCAATCTCCTCCAGTGTCAATTCCCGGCCCCGCAGGGTTCTCGGAATCTGGATATAGAGGTAGCGGCCCACAAATCCGCTTAAGGCCACGCTCACCATGGACCAGAAACTGATGGATACAATACCGTTGAGTTTAAATGTGGAATGCAATACAATCAATAAAGGCCCGATGGTACCGAAAAAGATATGTACATCCAACCAGCGGCTGACCGCACCGAACCGGCCGAACAGTCGTGTACGTTTGCGTACGGAATAGAGCAGCAAAAGGATCATCATGGCGGAACCGATGATGCCCACTCCATGTCCAAACAGACCTCCCGGTTTTAGCAGGTTGTATAACTCATGCCGCGGGCGCAGGGCATAGGGCAGGGTGTAATAGTCCCAATAACGATAAAAGATATAACCGATTGCCGTCAGGCTGACTAAATAGACCATCTTCTTAAACATGAACCCTCACAATTTTTTGTCATAAGCGGATTCGATAAACAATAATTGTACCAAAAGCAATATCGGCAATGATTACAATTTAATCGAATATTTGTTCACAAAAAAAAGATGATATTTAAAACATTCATGATAGATGTTAAAATGGTACCTTTCTATTGTTTTTATAAAGGAAAGGGTCAAAAGATGAAATGCATGTCAGGCATTGAATGACATCCGGGGCCATGTGTATATTGGCGGTGTACAACAGAGGAGACGGATATGTTATCCCGCAGCCTGGAAAAAGCGCGGCACGCCTATAAAACAAAAGATATCGAAGCATTGCGCGTGGCACATGATGAGCATGGAGACGAACCGCATGGCAGTGATCACGGCCAGTATATTAAAAGCGCGGTTTATGGCGGGTTGGACGGTATAATTACCACCTTTGCCGTTGTGGCCGGGGTGGCCGGGGCCTCGCTTTCCGCCGGTGTGGTTTTGATTTTGGGGTTTGCCAATCTGATAGCCGACGGACTTTCCATGGCCATTGGCGATTTTTTAAGCACACGCGCGGAAAACGAATATAAGGAAGCGGAGTATCAAAGGGAAAAATGGGAATTTCGCAATTACCCCGAAGGTGAAAAAAAGGAGATGATCGAACTTTATATGGCCAAGGGCATCAGCGAAGAAGACGCCCGTACCGTGGTGGATATCATCTCCAAGGATGAAAAAGCCTGGCTGAGTATTATGATGGTGGAAGAGTTGGGATTGTTATACGATCTGGAATCACCTTTGAAAAACGCCGTTGTTACATTTTTCTCTTTTGCTTTGTTTGGGTTTGTGCCGTTGGTTGTCCCATTGTTGAACTGGTTTCATCCCGGCATGGTCAGTGATCCTTTTCTGGCTTCTTCGCTGATTACCGGCCTGACCTTGTTTGTTCTGGGCGCGTTAAAATCCATCTTCACAGAGCGGCACTGGTTCATATCCGGACTGGAAATGTTTATAGTCGGTTCCATTGCTGCCTCAGCCGCTTATTGGGTGGGAGATGTTTTGGGCGGACTGGCCTGATGGCAGTAAGTCCCGTAAGATAACCCTGTATGTTTTTTTTCACGGTAGGTGGCCGGTTAACGGATGCAATCCATTGCCGGAAAATTTCCTCAAAGACTATCTATCCCATTGTGGAGTCCATTTCAACAGCCCTACATTGCTAACCGTTTACATCCGGCATTTATTACGCCACTTGTCATACTTTACCTTGGTAATGACGCAGGGCATTCGGATGGACAAAAATCAATGCACCTTGCCCAAATAGAAAGCGAGCCCGATTCCCACAACGGAATTACCGGGGATGTAACAAGCATAAGCCCTGACACCGGCGGCAACCAGTCTCAGGGGCGTTAGAATAAATTGAGCCGAAAGGGGCAGGCCAAACGTGTAACGCCCGCCGGTATCCCCACCCGGTATAACAAGCGACAATCCCGCGGAATAGGTCAGTTTGAAAAAATCATAGCGTTTTATATGCCCATACATCACTCCGATGGCGGAAAATTCACGGAAATTGTTGGAGGGTATGAAGTTTAAATTGGAATAAGCCATATATTCAAGCGCGTATATGGAAGTGGTGGAAGCATACTCCGCGGTGGCCCGGGCCGTAATGCCCGGTTCAAATCCCGACAGGGCCGGGCCGATGGTGAGGGCCATCCACACATTCTTGTCCGGCGATAAGGCGGGTGTTTGCTGAGCCAAAACAATTTTCGGATTTAGAAAAGCAATAACAATAAGGAGATAAATCGCTGCTTTCATTCCTTTTTTTTCTCCGTCTTCACATACAGGGTATCCGCCTGTTCAGTCCATGTTTTAATCAATTGAATATCGCTTTCGCTCAGGGCCGCATCCGGATGCAGCAAGACATAGCCGTACAGCGGCATCTTGCCTTTTTTAACCTGTTCCCGAATTTCTTTCAGCTTTTTGCTTTTTCTTTTGGCTGAGTATGTTGACCATTTGCTGAAATTCAGTTCATCACGCCCTTCCTCCACATGATGGGCCACAAAAAAGGAAACCGGTGCCACATAACTGTACCACGGCCAGCGGGTTGTATTGGAATGGCAGTCGTAACAGGCGCGTTGAACTATGCTTTGCACTTTGGGTGGCATTTTAAGGGTTTCGGCCTCATGGACGGGCGGATTGTCGCGCTCCACGGGGATTAGTTGCAAAGCAATCAAAAGGATAACGAATCCGGTGAACAGTTTCTTTTTCATGCGGTTTGCCTCCCGGTTAAAAAAATATGTACTAAAACACCAATGTAACAAAAATTACAGTTCGGTAAAACGATTTACCGTACATTGGCAATAAAAAGGATGGAATATGTCCACATCATTTGAAACACGGGTATTGACAGAAAGCCGGCGACCGGTATTGGTCTTTGCCCACGCGCCCTGGTGCTCCGGTTGTAAAGCCATGGCGCCCCGCGTTAAACAACTGGCTGCCGGGCATGATGATTTTGTTTTGTTCGAACTGAATGTGGAAAAAGAACCCGACATCGCCCGACAATTCAAAATTATGGGCGTCCCCACCTTTCTCATCTTCCGCCATGGCCGGCTGGTGGACCGTAAAACGGGTGCTATCAAAACGGAACGGCTGCGCAAAAAAATTGAAAAGGCAATGTCCATGAGCCCCGAAACCGCCGAAGCAAATGAAATTACCGGAATTTTCCGCTGGCCGTTTAAAAGAAAAAAAAGCTGATGCAAACCGTTTTAATAGACAACCTTTAACTGATACCCTTTGGGCAGCGTACCTTTTTGGGCCGCTTGTGAATTAAGCAATTGGTGCAGCGCCCGGTCTTTAACCTTGTAAAACGAGAGTGCCGCCTCCCATTGCATGGCACGCGGCAGCGTTTTGATATGCACCCGTTTGGGTGTGCGATTGATTTTGGAAGGATCGTTAAGCGTTTTAAAACCGCGCATGGTTTTCAGAAAGGTCGCCTTGAATGCCGGAAAATCGTTGGATGACGCGTAGGCCAAAAACTGCCAGACATTTTTTTTATCCTGAATAAAATAACTGAGAATGCTTAGCGCACCCTGCTGACCGCTAATCGTTCCGTTTACTTCCACCGCGCGGCGGCCGTTAACGCGTACATTCTTTTGAGATGAGACGGTGACCTTGTTGTTTGTGGTGAAGACCCGCGCCGCTTCTTCCGCCGTTTGGGTGCCGTTACCCTTAAATATCAGCACGGCTTTTTGGTCGGCGGCGATCATTTGCACCTGGGTGGGCAGATTGTTGGTTTGCCAGCCGGCCGGGACGGGAAATTGAAATTTTAATGTGGGATGATAGAAGACATTGTTTTCCACATAGCCTTGCCTTGGGTCGTTGCCGAATACCAGACCGTTAATCTGTTTCAGATAGGCTTTGCGATTTCTTTTATAGTTGGATTTGCCGATTTTCTTTTGCCATTCCTTTGTTAATTGTTCCACCTTCACCACGCGTTCCCTGGGGTTAGGGTGGGTGGAAAGGAAATCGGGTAAACTATTACCGGAGGCGCTGCTCATTCGATCGAGCACGTTAAAAAACGCGGCCATGCTTTCGGTGTCATATCCTATGCGCGTGGCGTATTCCACACCCAGCTTATCCGCCTCGCGTTCATCATCCCGGCCGAATTTCAGGAACAACAGCCCCAGACCCTGTTGGGCAATGCCTGCATATTGGGCAAAGGTTTCCGATAAGGCCGCGCCAATGCCCAGCCCCAATTGCATCAACTGCGCTTTGCTCATCTGCTCCACGGAATGCCGGGCCGCCACATGGCCAATCTCGTGTCCCATAACACCGGCCAGGGCCGCTTCATCTTCCAGATAGGCCAGAATACCGCGGGTAACATATACATAGCCACCGGGGATGGCAAAGGCATTAACCACCGGACTATCCATCACTTTACCCTTAAAAGGGATTTGTTTCCGATGGGAAACCTTACCAAGCCGGGTTACCAGCCCGGCCACATATTTTTGCAAAGCGGGGTGATCGTAAACACCATACATGGCGCTGATTTGCGGATCGTATGTACGCCCCATTTCCAATTCCTGCTCTTCCGGTATAAGGTTAAAAGTGCGTTTACCCGTCACGGGATCGATGGAACAGGAAACGAGCAGGATTAAAAATCCTAAAAAAATGAACATATTACGCATGGTAACCCTCTGTGTTTAGACTGTTAAACGGTAATGTGGACATTTATCAAAATGGCGGGTTATGCCTCATCCAAACGACCGAGCAGGTCGTCGCGCTCCAGCAAAAGGATAGCGTTTTGCGGAACGATAAGATACGATTCACCCTCAAATTCCACGTCAATGGCGGCTTTGCGTAAAAAAAGAGCGTAATCGCCCTCTTCAGCCTGAAGGGGCAGATAGCGGGGTGCGGCGCCCTCTTTTTCCCAGGGTTCATCCTCTTCGGGCCAGGGCAGGGGGTAACCGGGGCCGGTTTTTACCACATAGCCGCCCTGAACCTTTTCCCTGGCGGCCACGCCCTGTGGCAGGTAAATGCCTGTTGATGTTTGTTCTTTGGAATCATCGGGTTTAATTAAAACCCGGTCGCCCACCACGATCAGTTTTTTTTTTGAAATCATACTCCTGCACACTCCGGAAAGGGATAATTGAACATCAGGAGAACAATATACATATTAACGGAGCAAAGTGCATAGCAGGAACAGGAAAAGGTGTTCTGGACGCATTAAAATACAAAACGGAACCAATGCGCCTCCCCTAATTTGTCCGCCAGGCTTATTTGAGCAAAAGCATTTTTCTCGTCGCCTGACGGGTAACACCTTTTGCCCTAACCGTAAGCGTATATACATAAATCCCGGCGGATAAGGACGTTCTGCTGAAATTCACGTAATGGCTGCCGGCGGCCTGGATGCCATTGAGTAATGTTGCTACTTTGCGCCCCGCCGTGTTATAAACGGATAAATTGACATGTGCGGCCTGTGTGAGCGTATATGGAATTCGTGTTTGCGGATTAAAGGGGTTGGGATAGTTTTGCCTTAATTGAAACCCCTGAGTTGCAAGAGGTAAACCGGATGCCAGCGTTGTGGCCGTACCCTGTGGAACGATCTCTTCCACGGTGGCAACCGAATAGGCGGTGGAGTCGAAGCCGCCGAGTACATACAAGCCGCCCTGATAGGATGCCGTAGCCATCCAATGCCGTTTGGCGGAGAGGGTCAGGCTGTCCGTTGTCCATTGATCCGTGGTAATATCATAAACGATCACCTTTTTATACTCCGCCGCGCTGCTGCCGTTGGCATTCCCGCCCACATTGTAAATTTTATTGTTAATGATGCCCATGGCCGATGCGCCCACCGGGTAGGGTGGTTTGGAAAGAAATGTCCATTGGTCCGTGGCCGGCGTGTATTTGACAAAAGCCGAATCGCTGTAACCGATGATATAAATTTCATCTTCATATAAGATGGAACTCAGATTCAAAGGGCCGGTAATACCGGCGTTGTTTCGTGTTGTCCACGTGCTGTCGGAAATGTTGTAGTCATAAACATTGCCGTTGCCTGGTTGAAATAAATAGATATGGCCGTTTAAATACTCGGCCGTCACACCCCAACTGCTGGTATTGGGGCTTTGAGGGAGATATTCCCATTGCCGGTTGGAAAAATTATATTTGCGTAAAAAGGACGCGCCGTTTGGCCAGCCGCTGATCAGATATACATCGTCACCCGTCAAAACGGTTTCCACATCCCATAAATTGTTGTCCGGTATGCTGTCGTAGTGGGCCCAGCTTTGTCCGTCATATTTATAGATGCGGGGATAAACCACGCTGCCGCTCCAGTTGTTGGAACCGCCGAAATAATAAATGGCGTTGTGGTAAACTTCCGCGGAACCTGCTCCGAGAGAGATGGGTAAGTCCGGAACTGTTTGGGCGGTAAGGGGATGGCTGATCAACACGATTAAAAATATTAACATGGCTTTCATGGCGGGCTCCTTTTAAGGAAGTGATGTGTATATGCCAACAGTATAACCGTTGAATTTATTCCATCACACGGTCTGTTAATGTTTTTTACCCCGGATGACGCAAACGTTCAGGCGCGGGAGACGACGACAACGCCGATGAAAATCATCGCCATGCCTAAAATATGGGCGATACCGAGTGCTTCACCGTCCCAACTGCCGAGTAACAGAGCTATAACCGGTATGATATAGGTAACCGAGCTGGCCACCACGGGCGAGGCGATTTTCAATAAACGGAAAAACAGAATCAGGGCCAGGGCCGTATTCACAACACCCAAAACAATCAGGGCCATAACCGCCCGGGAAGCGCCGGGAAGCGTTAAGCGATATGTCCAGTCGGTGAATAAAAATATTAACAAAGCGGGCAGGCCCACCAACAGAAGGGAAAGCGCGGTCAGTTTAATACTGGGAATGTCGGTCAAATATCGTTTGATAAAGTTGATGTTGAATCCATATAAAAAGGTGGCGGCGAGTACCAGCAGAGCATAGGCGTTAAAGCCCGCGAGCAGGCCGTCTTTCCCTATAAAACTAAGAAATACTGCGCCGCCCAATCCGATGAGCATGCCCAGAACCTGTTGGCCGGTATGGCGCATGCGGAAAAAAAAGAAGCCCACCATCAGCGTGAACAAGGGCGTTAAGGCATTCAGAACACCGGTTAAACCACTGTCGAGCCGTGTTTCCGCCAGGGCAAAAAAGAGCGCGGGCAGTAAATTGCCACATAAACCCGCCACGAGTAAAAGGCCCGTGCGACCGGGTAAATAGGTACGGAGAGAAGTCAGAGCGACGGGCAGCATGGCCAGCATGGCGAACGTTATCCGCAACAAACCTGTTTGCAGGGGCGTAAAGACCGCCAAGCCTTTTTTGATAAGCAGAAAAGACGCGCCCCAGATCACGGATGTGATGAGCAGTAAAAGCAACGCTTGTTTTTTATCGCGCGGCATGTTCAGGAAGCGCCATACACTTTAAACAAAGGCTCACGCAGGCTCTGTTCCTCCAAAGCAAAGGCGATAACCCGGGCTATTTCCCGTGGGGTTACCCAGCTTTTATAATCCGCTTCGGGCATGGCCCGGCGGTTTTGGGGGGTGTCGATAATGGAAGGAATCACCACGGAACAGACAGTGTTGCTCGCGGCGCCATCTGCGTTTAACAATCGGGCCAGGGCAAACACAAGCGACTTACTCAAGGTGTAGGCCACCATCGGTGCGCCTGTTTCCGGATGCAGTCCGGGACGCGCGCCCACCAGAACAACCCGGCCGAAACCGTTCTGTTTCATATGTTGCCATAAAGGACGGACACAATTGTAAACCGTATGGAAATTGAGTTGTATCATGCGTTCCACATCCTGAAGCGAGGTGTGTGCCACATCGCCCATCATAAACCCTCCGACGGTTAGAACGGCGGCTTCTATGCTGCCGGCGTGTTGCACTGCCGTGTCGATGCAGGCCCGGGTGTCGGCTTCATTGGTTAAATCGGCCGGAAACGCGGCATCGCATCCGTCGGGTTTAGCGGAAGCGTTGCGTGTGGCGCATAGAAGGCGGTAACCGCATTGGTTTAACTCGGAACAGACGGCGCGGCCCACATTGCCGGTGGCGCCGGTAATAAAAACATGGCGAGCCATCAATACCCCTCTCCGGCGGATTCGCCTTTTTTAACGATGGCCACGCTGGCACTGGCGCCAATGCGCGTGGCGCCCGCTTCCACCATTTTACAGGCTTCTTCATAACTGCGCACCCCGCCACTGGCCTTTACGCCCATACTGGCGCCCACCACTTTACGCATCAGAGCCACATCGGCCACGGTGGCGCCTCCCTTGCTGAACCCGGTGGATGTTTTAACAAAATTAGCCCCGGCGCGCTGCGAAAGCACGCAGGCGGTAACCTTCTCTTCGTCGCTTAACAGGCAGGTTTCCAGAATAACTTTAACGGTACGCCGTCCGGCGGCGCGCACCACGGAACGGATATCGTGTTCCACAATATCCAGCCGACCGGATTTTAAAGCACCTATATTGATGACCATATCCACTTCATCCGCGCCCTGATCGATGACCAGTCGGGTTTCTTTGGCTTTCACCTCCGGCAGGGTGGCGCCCAGTGGAAACCCGATCACGGTACAGACTTTAACGGGTGATCCGCGTAATATTTTATACGCGTCGGCCACCCAGGAGGGGTTGATACACACCGAAGCAAAACTGTACTCACGCGCCTCAAGACAAATTTTTTCAATTTGTTCATAAGTAGCGTCCGGTTTAAGCAGGGTATGATCAATCCAGCGGGCCATCTCGTAACGGGGCGGGCAACTGGGAGCCACGGCACCAATACGGCTGGCGCCAAAAGAGACCAGATCGTTGGCCGCGTCGTAACTGAAGGGCCGGGTATGTGTGCCGCCGCATTGCGGGCAGGGTTCGATGTTCATTTCGGCAATCACCTGATTGATGATGCGTTCCATGATTTCTGGTGTTATCTCAGACATAGTTTTTTCCTGTTATCGGTTTGCTTTATGATCCATATCCACACCGTCCACAATCGCGGTAATCACCGCTTGAACGGGTATCTTGTTGTTGTTAAACACGATGCGCGCCGAGCCGCCTTCTTTCATCACCAACACCCGGTCGCCGGCGCCGGCCTGTACGCTGTCTAACGCCAGGAAGGCCTCGCCCGATGTCCGCCCTTCGAGATCGAGAGGCTGCACAATTAAAATCTTTTTACCGGTAAATTCGGTGTTTTTAACCGTGGAGACGATATCTCCGATGACTTTGCAAATGAGCATGACCGTTTTCCTTAAAACCTGCAAAATACAAAAATCCGCCATGCAATGCTCATGGAAAAACAACCGCCTGTCAGCCGTTTAACGACGCTTTCCGTTGATTCATCGACGTGAATGTAACAATTTATGTCAAAAGGTAGTATCTTTAGGGGAAAACATCAGGAGAAGACCATGGATAAAAAAATAGATGTAAAAGTATGGATCGGCATGTCTGTGATTTTTGCCGGTGTGGTATTGTTTCTCGATAACCTTGGACTGGGCCTCGGGGTTGATCTGATTGATTTCTGGCCCCTGATTCTGATTTTCATCGGTCTGAATTATCTGACCAATACCCGTCGGGGTATCCGATCGAGCAACGGTTGGATTTTTATCGGGTTCGGGGTTTTGTTTTTGCTGCGAAATTTTGGTCTCATTTGGTTTCATATCGGCCAATTATGGCCGCTTGTTTTGATTGCCGTCGGTTTTTCCATCCTACGCAATCATGCCCAATCGGCGCGACCGGAAGGCAGCGATGATGCCGATTTTATCAATCTGTTGTTTATCCTGGGCGGTGGGGAGCATAAGTTCACTTCCAAAACCCTTACCGGAGGCCGGGTAACCGCCATCATGGGCGGCGGCACACTTGATCTGCGCCATGCGGACACCGAACAAGATACTATGGAAATTGAAGTGTTTGCCATGTGGGGCGGTATTGAAATCCGTGTACCGTACCATTGGCAGGTTAATATTAAAGGAACTCCTTTGTTGGGTGGCATGGAAAATAGTACCCGGCCCCTGGAAAGCATCGAAGGCTTGGAAGTTAGCGCTCCTTCGCGCACATTGATTGTAACCGGCGCCGCTATTATGGGTGGTGTGGAAGTTAAAAATTAAAAGTACCCGCGCAATGAATCAAAAGCTATGTGAGGTGTATATACACATAGCCAAACAAGCGCATAAAATTTTATGAATCCCTTAATACGATCTCCCAAACAAATGGCGGCGTATATTGCCGCCTGGCTGCCGGTCACGGCGGGTATGATATATTTGGTTTCCGGAATGGTCTCCTGCTCGTTTGTTGATGTGGCCATGTTGGTCATGCCGGCCATGATATTACAGATGGTCATGTTTGGCGGTGTGTGGTATGTTTCCCGCGCCACGCCATTTACCGCCGGACGGCTGGCGGCGTTCTTTATCCGTCATATTATTTCTTTTGCCGTTCTCACCGCCATTTGGCTCTATATTCTCATGATCCTGGCCGAGGCGTTGAATACTTTTCTGGAAAATAACAGTCTGCGCATGTGTTTTGATACCGCTCTGCCCCTGTTTATTACCATCGGCTTTTTTATCTACTTTGTTGCCGCCCTGATCAGCTATCTGACACTGGCCAACGAGAAAACACGCCGGGCGGAAGTGGCTCTGCTGGAAAATACCGTGAAGGTTAAGGAAACCGAACTGAAATTTCTGAAGGCTTCGGTTCATCCGCATTTTATGTTTAATAGTCTCAATGCCCTGGCAACTCTCATCCGTACGCAACCGGGTAAGGCGCAAACCGTCTGTTTGAAACTGGCCGGATTTTTACGTTACAGTCTTTCCTTTAAAAATGACATCGTCCCATTGTCCTCGGAAATCGAACATATAAAAAATTATTTAAGCATCGAGCGGATTCGTCTCGAAAACCGCCTGGATGTGCACTGGCAACTTGGCGACGGGCTGGAAAACGAACCGATACTCGGATTCTGTTTGCAGCCGTTGGTTGAAAACGCCGTCAAGCATGGCATCGAACCCCTCAGGCAGGGCGGTACGGTTTCGTTGGATATCAAATGCACCGATACACAGGTGATCATTGAAATCAGCAATCCCTTGCCCGAAGTAAGAAGCGACCGGCCTTCAACGGGACAAGGTTTACTGATTCTGAAAGGGCGATTGGAACAAGCCTATCATAACGGAGCACGCATGGTGGTTCACAAGGGTGAAAAGGCCTTTGCTATAAAACTCTATTTGCCGCGTATCCGTCAACGGGATGAAGATGTTTAAGGTTGTGATTGCTGATGATGAGCCGTTGGCACGGGAAGGGCTGGCTTTGAATTTGCAACCCTACCCGGATTTTCAGATTGTGGCATCATGCGCCGACGGATATCAGGCGTTGGACGCGGTGGAGCAACACCGTCCGGATATTCTGTTTATGGATATCCGTATGCCGGGGCTTTCCGGTTTTGATGCGTTGGCCATGTTGGACGCGCCCCGGCCGGCGGTGGTGTTTGTAACCGCATTTGACCGGTATGCCGTTCAGGCTTTTGAAGCCCATGCCCTGGATTATCTGCTCAAACCCCTTGACCCTGCCCGGTTGGATAAAACCATCCGACGGTTGCGGGATCATTGGACGACCCATAAAAAAAACACCGATCATTTATTGTACACATTAGCCCAAGAACAGCCCGTACACATGTTGGCGGTGCGTGAAGACGGTGTGCGTCATATAATTAGGGTGGAAGAGATCACGCATATTTCGGCGCGGGGAGATTATGTGCGTATCCATACTACCCGGCGCGATTATTCCAAAAAGGAACGGCTTGCGCGTTTGCAGGAGAAACTGGCCGCGGCGGGCTTCATCCGCATTCACCGTTCCCACCTGCTCAACCGGCGTTTTTTAGAACATCTTGAAGAAGGCCCCATTGCCGTATTGGAGACCGGTCAGCGTTTGCCGGTAAGTCGAAACGGATATAAAGTTCTGAACCGGTTATTAAAAGGGTGACCCCAAAAACTTCCCTGTAAAAAAATATTTTTTTTAAAAAGCCGACCGAAGATATAAAAATATTTGTAAAACTTAGCGAAATCCATTACAATTTATATTCATATCGCCACTTTTTAGACAGAGGGTTAAGGACAGCCATGCTGGATAGAAAACAGAAGCTGACACGTCTGGTGGAGTTAGGGCTTGAAGTAAGCCAAATCAGCGACCTGGATGTTTTGCTGGAAAAAATATTACTGGAAGCCCGGAGACTGGTCAACGCCGACGCCGGTTCCATTTACATTAAGGAAGATGACAATACCCTGCGTTTTAGCCATGCCCAGAACGACACCCTGCAGGAAAAGCTGGGGCCGGGGAAAAAGTTGATTTATACCACATTTTCCATGCCCATCAATAACAAATCCATTGCCGGTTTTGTGGCGAATAACGGCACCACGTCCAATATCCCCGATGCGTATAAAATATCCGCGGCCTTGCCGTTTTCCTTTGACGGCAGTTACGATAAAATTAGCGGTTATCATACCCAGTCCATGCTGACGGTTCCCCTTAAAAATACCCGCGGCCACATCATCGGGGTGTTGCAGTTGATCAATGCCCAGGATGATAACGGACAAATTGTGGCATTTTTGGATGAAGACGAACCGTTGGTGCAGCATTTTGCCAACATGGCGGCCAATGCCATCGAGCGGGCCCAGTTAACCCGGACCACCATTATGCGCATGATATCCATGGCCGAGTTACGCGATCCCAAGGAAACCGGTGCCCATGTTAACCGCGTGGCGGCCTATTCACTGGAGATATACGAAGCCTACGCCCGTCGCAAAAATATCCCGCAGGAAAAAATCGACGCCCAGCGCGATGCGTTGCGCATGGCGGCCATGCTGCACGATGTGGGCAAGGTGGCCATTTCCGACACGATCCTGAAAAAGCCCGGCAGATTTACGGAAGAAGAATACGCCATCATGAAACAACATACCGTTTTGGGCGCCCGGTTATTTAAAGGCGCGCGTTCCGAATTTGATGAAATCGCCGAGGAAGTGGCCCTTAATCATCATGAACGGTGGGACGGTGACGGATATCCCGGCCATATAGATTTGGAAACCGGCGAACCTTTACCGGGATACACCGATGAAAACGGCCAGCCGCTTGGCAAGCGTGGTGAGGAAATCCCTTTGTTCGGTCGTATTGTCGCCATCGCCGATGTTTATGACGCGCTCTCTTCCAAGCGGGTTTATAAGGAAGCCTGGAATGAAGATGATGTGCTGGACGCTCTGAAATCCGGCGCGGGCAGTCAGTTTGACCCGGAATTGATCGATGTATTTTTGGAGATTATTGACGTCATCCGTTCCATCCAATCCCGTTACCCCGATCCCGAATAATCATTGGGAAGCATTTCAAATTCCCGCACAGAGCCGGACCGTGCTATTCTCCGGATTCCATTCTGTTTAGCCCTCAACAGGCAACTCAATATTACACAGACACGACTTTTAAGGTATTTTTAATGCTATTGGGGAAGATTTAAGAGCTGCGATTCTTATTTTTTCTTTTTCAACCCATTCCTTTTCGTATATTATGGTCGTTTTCTAACTCTCTCACCATTCAACACTACATTAAGGAGGTATGTATGCGTAGAGCTATTAGAGCACTGACGGCTGTGTTGTTCCTGTCGGCATCGTTATGGGCCAACGGTTTAAGCCTGAACAGTATCGGGCCGCGTGCCCTGGGCATGGGCGGCGCCGTCATCGGTCTGGCCAATGACTATTCCACCATTTATTGGAACCCGGCCGGGTTGCGCAATCTCAATGGTGTGTTCGTCGGCGGTTATTTTTCCGGGGTTATGCCCACGGGTAGCTACAAGCTGGATTTATCGGCATTGGGTGCCGGTACCATTGACACCGAAACAAAATCCAACCTCTATCCTTCACCGGGCCTGATGGCGCATTGGGTATGCCTGCTGACGGACAAACTGACCATTGGTCTGGGCGCTTATGTACCGGCCGGTTTGGGCGCCGAATGGAACGGCGATGACCTGGTTGCCTTAAGCGGCGGGCAATCCTTTAACTGGATGTCTAAAATCGGTGTGGTCAACTTTTCTCCGGCGGTGGCTTATCAGGTTGCCGACAATTTTTCCCTTGGTTTGGCCCTGAATGTTTATTACGCCCTGTTTGATATGGAACGTCCGGCTGAAGTGGCCGCCAATACGTTTGTACAGTATAAGGAAAGTTCCACCGGATTGGGTTACGGAGTTACCCTTGGCGCGCACTTTAAAGTAAACGATATGATCCGGTTGGGCGCTTCCTTCCGCACCAAGACCGATGTCTCGATGAGCGGGGAAGCTGAAAACCCGGCCTTTGCCGCGTATAACGCGCCGAAATCCGATTTTAATCGTGATGTTTCCTGGCCGTTATGGGTTGGCGCCGGCGTGGCTGTTAAGCCCATCGATAAATTAACGGTAACCTTTGACGTGCAATACAGTCAATGGTCCGAAAGCGAAAAAGAATTCGATACCGAGTATAAAAATTCCGTATGGGATCAAAATATTCCGGCGGAAGACAAAAAATTCACCCTGTTGTGGAAAGACGCAACGCAATACCGCGTGGGCGTTGAATATCAGGCAACGGACATGCTGGCCTTGCGCGCCGGTTATTACACCGATCCCGCCCCGGGTCCGGATGAAACATACAACATTCTTTTCCCGAGTGTTGATTATCAGTCCGTTACCTACGGTTTGAGTTTTAAAATGGATAAACTGGTGATCGATGCCGGGGGTGAGTATTTAATGGGCAGTGAACGCACCATCGAATACGGCGCTTATGCCGACGCGATGCCGGGCACGCATAATATGAATATTTTTGCGTTCAGCATAGGTCTGGGCTATCAAATTAAATAATCCGTTTTAAAGGATGGTCAGGCCCTTTTCCATTATAGGAAAGGGCTTTTTTATTATCGCCTGCTGCTTGATTTTTTATAGTGCCCCCTCTAATTTGATTGCGGCATTTACAATTTGAAAGAAATAAGGAGTAATACATGTCATCGTATGACGTCATTGTTTTGGGTTCGGGGCCCGGCGGTTATGTGGCCGCCATCCGCGCCGCGCAACTGAAATTGAAAACCGCGTTGGTGGAAAGAGATAAGCTGGGTGGTATCTGTCTGAACTGGGGATGTATTCCCACCAAGGCATTACTAAAAAGCGCCGAAGTTCTTGAAGAGTTTCAGCATGCCCAAAGTTTTGGTATTAAGGCCGGCAAGGCCACGGCGGATTTTGAAGCCATTATCAAGCGCAGCCGCACCGTGGCGGATACCAACTCCAAAGGGGTTGAGTTCCTGATGAAAAAGAATAAAATCGATGTGATATACGGAAACGGCGCTTTTAAAGATGCCCATACCTTAACCGTTACGGATAAGGACGGCAAAACGACCGATATCAACGCTAAACATATCATTATCGCCACCGGCGGGCGTCCCCGTTCCATCCCCGGTGTGGAAATAGACCGGGAAATCGTCATTACCAGCCGCGAGGCCATGAGCCTGGCCAAACAACCCAAGTCCCTGGTTATCATGGGCGCCGGGGCCATAGGCGTGGAATTCGCCTACTTTTATAATAGCATCGGAACGGAAGTGACCATTGTGGAAATGATGGATCGTTTGTTGCCGGTGGAAGATGCCGAAATTTCCAAAACGTTGGAAAAAAGCTTCAAAAAAGCCGGTATCAAAGTGCATACCTCCACTCGTGTGGAAAAGGTTAAAACATTGAAAAACAGCGTTCAGGTTACCGTTAGTAAAAATGGTGGCGAGGAAACGTTGAAAGCGGATAAGGCATTGATGGCCATTGGTATTCAGGGCAATGTGGAAAACCTGAACCTTGACGTCATCGGTGTAAAACATGAACGCGGCTTCATTCCCGTGGACGAACTTTACCGTACCAATGTCCCGGGCGTTTATGCCATCGGCGATATAACCGGGCCGCCGTTGCTGGCCCATGTGGCTTCTCATGAAGGCGTTATTTGCGTGGAAAATATCGCCGGGTTGAATCCGCATACGCTGGATTATAACAGTATTCCCGGCTGTACCTATTGTCAGCCTCAGGTAGCCAGCATCGGTATGACCGAAGCCGCGGCGAAAGAAGCCGGTTACGATGTGAAAGTCGGTAAATTCCCTTATACCGCTTCCGGAAAAGCGCGGGCCATTGGCGCTCGGGAGGGCATGGTTAAGCTGGTGTTCGATAAAAAGTACGGCGAACTTCTGGGCGCGCATATCATCGGCAACGAAGCCACGGAACTGATTGCCGAACTGGGCATCGCCAAGGCGCTGGAAGCCACGCCGGTGGAACTGGGTAAAACCATTCATGCGCATCCCACCCTTTCCGAGATGATTATGGAAGCGGCTCTGAATGCCGATAACGAAGCGATACATATTTAACAGGAATCCATACAATGAATAAATTATTTGGTTTAGCGCTTTTGTCCCTCTTATTTCTTATGGCATGCGGACAAAAACAATCCGCCGAAAGCCGTAAGGCGGTGGCGGATACCATGCGTTTTCCCCAGGAAAAACATCTTAAAAATGTACGCATGTTGACCAACGGCGGTGAAAATGCCGAAGCTTATTTTTCCTTCGCGGAAGATCAATTAATCTTTCAATCCACACATGGTCAATATAAATGCGATCAGATTTTCACCATGAAATTGGATGGCAGTGATAAAAAACTGGTATCCACCGGTAAGGGACGCACCACCTGTTCCTATTTTTTGCCGGGGGATAAAAAGATTATTTACGCCTCCACTCACGGTGCGGATGCCAACTGCCCCGCGCCGCCGGATTTTTCCAAGGGTTATGTCTGGAAGGTGTATAACGATTTTGATCTGTATGTGGCCAATGCCGATGGCAGTGATCCGCGGCCTTTTTTACCCGCTCCGGGATACGACGCCGAGGCAACGGTTTCGCCTAAGGGTGATAAAATCGTTTTTACCTCCACCCGAAACGGTGATTTGGATATCTATACCTGTAACATCGACGGCAGCGATTTGAAACAACTGACCCATGAGCTGGGCTATGACGGCGGGCCGTTTTTTAGCTGGGACGGTGAAAAAATCATTTACCGCTCCTACCATCCCAAAACGGAAGATGAAGTAGCGCGATACAAACAATTGTTGTCCGAGGAACTGATTGAGCCGAATGCTTTTCAGATTATGATCATGGATGCCGACGGCAGCAATAAAAAGCAGATTACCCATAACGCGTTTGCCAATTTCGCGCCTTTTTTTCATCCGGATAACAAACGTGTGATATTTTGCTCCAATATGGGCAGCACGGATAAACGTCGTCCCGATTTTAATCTGTGGATGATCAATGTGGACGGAACCGGTCTGGAACAGATTACATTTTTCAACCAGTTTGACGGATTCCCGATGTTCACCCATGATGGTAAGAAACTGGTTTTTGCCTCCAACCGATTCAACGCCAAACCCAGGGAAACCAATATTTTTATCGCCGACTGGGTGGAATAAAGACCATCGCTGCATTTTGGAAAGGCGGGGCGATTATAGAAATTGCTTCGCCTTTTTTTATTTCATTGCTTCAAACACGGAGGTCAGGGGCGGCGTATGGTTCTCTCCAAAAAAAGTGAAATGGATTTCGGGGTGTAACATTTTCTTGATCCCCGATTCTTCCACGGTGGAACGGTAGGTTACATAGCAATCCAGCGCCTGCTTATTGGCTTCGATATCCTCTTCATCCACGCATACCGTGCAATCGATTTCATCGTCTGTTAATCCCTTTAAGGGTATCCAGTGCGTGGCGTGACGGGCCTGTTCCTCCCTGGGGCCAAAAAAGGCAAGCCGGGCCGGATGTTTGCACCCTTCTTTCCACTCCACAAATACCCGCTTCACCACGGCATGACAAACAAGGTGATCGTAAAAGCCGCTTATGCCGTGCACGGGATAGGTAATCACCACATCGGGCTGATGTTCCTTAAGATATGTCATGATGTCATTTTCCAGAGGGCGGGGGTCCAGGTCTTTCAATCCGCCGTCGGGGTATGCCCATACATCCATGCGGGTAATGCCCAAAACTTTTTGCATGGCAAGCATTTCTTTGTAACGGATGTTGCCCATCTCCTTTTTATCAACGCCAAGACGCAGGCGTTGTTTGGTTGCCTCCCCCTTGGTCAGCGTAAGTAAAAAAACCTCATGTCCGTGTCTTTGAAGATGAAACATGAAACGTCCCGGACCGTAGGATTCGTCATCGGGATGTGGAAAGATAAAAAGAACGCGCAATGTGGCTCCCTCGATTGTAACTTTTGGATTTTCCGTGTATTTAAAGTACTATACTAAATGCAATATTTAAAAACAATGTGGCAACGGTTTCAAAAAAGTATCTCTTATGTGCTGATCGGTTTGGTTAAGCTGTATCAGATGTTCATTTCACCTTATCTGGGCAGTAGTTGCCGTCATAGTCCCACTTGTTCCCAATACACTCTGGAAGCAATAAACATACACGGTCCGTTTAAAGGGAGTTGGCTGGGCATCCGGCGCATCGCGCGTTGTCATCCCTGGGGAACATCGGGCTACGATCCCGTCCCTCCCAAAACGGAAAAAGACGATATGTCAGGCGGTGACATCGATTAATATGTCGCCCGGTGGGAATTGGCGTTGACCGTTGGCGCTGTAAAGAGTTTGATTTTCTTCCTGTTGTTTACGTAACGCGTTACGGGCTTCCATTTCCATTTGGCGCGCCTGCGCGGCCACTTTACGATCCTGCGGGGAAGGGTCAGCCGGGGCCAGGGCGGCTTTTTGGATTTGTTGCGCCTTGGCGATGGTTTTTTCCGGGTCATTGGGCACCTTGGATGTATCGATCTGCACATCGCCATCCACGGCGTATTGTTTTTTATCCGGACCGGTTTCAAAGGTATAATTCGGCCCGCCGGATGCCAGGGCGCCGGCGGCACGCATGTGGGCCTGTTCGTGGGTCCGCACTTCCTGATCCCGGGCTTTTAGCTTTTCGATGCGCGCTTTTTCCTCCGGTGTATAAGTCGCTGTAGTGCCTGGAACGCCGTTTGTGTTATCTGTCCGGGGATAAATGTGCGCATCGGATGTATAATGGATACCCGTTGATTCCAACTTTCCAATCCTTTGTTGTCATGTCATCTTTTCTTATTTCGTCGGTAATCGGAAAGCTATAAAATTCTCCCGGCGATTGATCATATACCGGGCAATTCCCGCGGTGTCAACGACGGTTGGGGTGTGGAATGTCGCGGAATTGGTAAAGCAATTTTTCAAAACCGCGTTCCTTGATAAATGTTTTCAGTCGTTTGTAACGGCTTTCGGAAGGTTTTTTTTTGGTGTAAATATAAATCAGGTTTTTCGCGCAGCCGCCGCCAAATACCTGCGGAAGGGTACGGATACCTTCCCAGGCAAACCGTTCGGCGTTATCCCAATTCTGGGCGTTGCAATGCCAGGTGCTCATCACAAACGCGAACCAGCCTTTGTAAAAAGGATCCTGGTCGGGAATAGGAGGTTGCGCGCTGTATGTATGGACGATATCGGCAAAAACACCGTGCGCCATACGGCATTTAAAAGCGGTGAATGTTTTGAAATCTTCCCGTGTTTCCCGGAAATGCTTTAAGTCGTTGCGCATCCAGGGCAGCAGTTCCGCGTACTCCGTGGTCGGTTTGCCTTCCAGTAAATCCATTATTTGCAGATGATAGTGTATCCAGGCTGTTTGTACGGGCGTTAGCCGTTCCGGATGGCGCAAGGCTTGTTGATACGCGTCCCTGGCTGCGTCATAACGGCATAATTCAAAATAATACCGGCCACGTGTTTCGGGGGCAATGTGTACGCTGCTGTCCGCAAAAAAGGGGTGTATCAAATCAAAGCGCGCGATATTGATCATCCGGTTCAGATACCAGTCGAGGATGAGCCGGTTTTGGGGGTAGCGTTTCAGCATCCATTCAAAATACGGCCGGGCACCGCGTTCGTTATTTTCATAGCTGTCGTAAATATCTATCAATGTCACGGCGGCTTCGGAGCGGGTAAGCGGAGCATGGGTAAAACATTCTTTCAACATATGGATGCCTTCTTCCCGATTGCCGCTGAAGCCAAGCGCTTTGGCCACAAAACCGATAACACCGCTGAGACGGTCGCTGTAATAATTAAAAATCCCCAGCCCCAGCAATACATCATAATTTTCAGGGTCCTTATCATGCAGTTCATTTAAAATGCGCCGTCCTTTCAGCCCGTTAGTGAAAGTGTCCCACCACTTTTCTTCCTCGGCATATACCCGTCCCTGATACCCGTATAATCCGGCCATGAACATCTTTTGGCTGTCATTCAGCGGGCGGCCTTCAAAACGCCTGATGGCCGGCCGGGTGGTATTTAAAATAACGCGCATAAGGGAATCCCGGCGGGCCCGGCGTGTTTTGTAGGGCCCTGTATTGGAAACAAAGGCGCGTTGACTGAAATGAATGGCGGCTTCCATGAAAAAGTATTTGGGGTCATCGGGCAGGCGCTTTTGACCGTCACGGGCTATGGCCAACGCCTGATTAAACCGTAAATTAAACGTATGATCAAAAATCAGACTGTCCGTTGGTGTGAGCGGCAGACTTTCGGCATGCGCTTTTAACAGGAAGGATAACAATATAGGCACTAAAAGTCGCATGAAAACCTCTTTGGCAATATATATGATCCGGATGTTGTACTCGCCTGCAACAGGTTTAATCTGACCCGCTGAATGAGCCGTTGTCCACATCTTGTATAAAGTGGATAACCCCGTCAAAATAGGTCTGTTGATCATCGTACATGGACATGTGGCTGCCATTGGGGCAAAGTAAAAATCGTCCGTTTTGAACCTGCCCGGCCATCCAGGCCATGTGTTTCGGATCCATGGTATCGTATGTGCCGCCAATGGTGAGGGTCGGTACGACTATTTTATGTAAATCCGCTTTTCGATCCCAATTTTTCAGAGTGGCCTCGCCCGCCACACCAAATTCACTGGGGCCCTGCATCATTACGTAAATTTGTCGATTTGTATGGGCAAAGGAACGAACAACCGGTTCCGGCCATTGCTCAGGAGGCATCCGCAATACATGTTGGGGATAATAATGTTGTTCAATCAGTCGCAGATATTCCGGATTGTCATAATCCCGGTTTTGTTCATAAGTACGGATGCGGTTTAAAATATCCGGCGCCATTTGCGGCGCCAAGACGGAGTCAGCGTATTTTATGTAATCCGGAATGGAAACCATCATGTTGGATATGATCAGACCCTTGAGATGGTGTTGATATTTCAGGGCGTATTCCAGGGCCAGCAGACCGCCCCACGAATGGCCCATCAGATAAAAATTATCCTTATTCAGACCAAGGGCCCGGCGTACCTGTTCCACTTCTTCCACAAAGCGTTCCGTGCGCCACAGGGATGTGTCTTGCGGTATATCGCTATTCAGGGAACCCAGTTGGTCGTAATAATAATATTCGATGCCGGCACGGGGGAAATAGCTGTCGGCGCAGCTCCAATAGACATGATTGGCGCCCGGCCCGCCATGCAGCAGCAACACTTTTATACGGGGATTATTGCCGACGCGTTTGGTCCAGACCCGAAATGTGCCTTTGGGCGTGGAAACGGCAATTCGTTTAATACCGCCGCTTAAACGGTCGTCACGACCGCTGTAATCCAGATAGTCGGATGCCCGGTGAGCGTCGGTTTGGCAGCCCCAAAGCGATGCGACGATTAAAAGAAATGTTATGATTGTGAAAATACGTACCATGTTTTATCCCTATGGGTTGGAAGTAATATTTTAACGATAGCGGATGATTTCCACCTGTTCCAAAGTCATAAGAACGCCGGCGCCGCTTTCTCCGATCATGGCTTCAAACGCATCTATCGCCTTACGGATGCGTTCCTCGGTATCGGCAATTTCTATCACAACGGGCAGGTCTTCGGAAAGGCGCAGAATGTGAGCCTTATGAATCCTACTGGCGGCGCCAAAGCCTTCGATGCCTCGCAGTACCGTGGCGCCGGCCATGTTCATCTCATGCGCTTTGCGTATTATGGCTTCATAAAGCAGTTTCCCGTCCAAGCGGTCGGATTCTCCGATAAAAATACGTAATAGCTTGCCAATGCCTTCGATTTTCATAACGCCTCCTTACAGTGCCCGGGCCAGAAAAATACCGGCCCAGACGGCTGTTAATGTGCACAGGATATTTAATGTGATATTACCAAGAGCATGGAGCCATAAACCGCTGGAAATCATTTGCCAGGTTTCCCATGAGAAGGTGGAAAAGGTGGTCAGCGCGCCCATCATCCCCACCGCAATAAAAGAACGCCATAACGGGTCGATGGCCAGCTTTTGTTCGCTTATGTATAGAAAAAAACCGAGAATAAAGCTGCCCAGCACATTGACGGCCAGGGTGCCGTAAGGTAGTCCGGAACCGGTGAAACGATGAACCAGGCCCGACAGGGAATAACGAAGGATAGCGCCGATAAAACCTCCGGCGCCGATGATTATGAGTTGTGTCATAATTATATCTGTTATAAAAAGTAAATATAATGTGACGTATTTTTTCCTAAAAAACAAAAAAAAGGACATTTGTCACAACTTTTTTTTCAATATTATTATATTAAGAGAATCAATTGTTTGAGGGGTGTGCTTTAAAGCCGGTTTCCATTCATTCGTTTTCCCATGGCTACCGAAAACGGATGAAACGTAGCCGTGGCCAACATACCTTACCGGGTTAGATGTGCCGGAGAGCGCGCATTTTCTATTTGTTTTATGTCGCCTGTTCCTAAAAGCAAGGTCCATCCCTTTAATCTCAAATAACTTATATATTTGGAGGATCGCTATATGCGCCTGTGGGTTTTCTTTTTTATTTTTGGTGGTTTTTTAACCGCACAAAGCATTGACCGTACCTACTATTATCATGGTCAGCCAATCGAATTGCAGGTGGATGGCTCCGGCTTATCCGTGGCTTTTAACAATTCTGCGGATGCTTTAAATGACGCCAGTATACTTAGTACCATTTTGGGAAGTTATCTTAAAGAGACGTCCAAAATGTATGGGACTACAAAACGCTATGTGCGTCTGACGCAGGCGTTAAGCGAAATGCAAATACAAAATTTTATCGATCAGATCAACGCCCTGCCGCAGGTACGCATGGCCGCTCCGGTTCTGCTATATGACAAAGTGCGCCAGGCGGTGGATAACCGCTTTATCGTACGTTTTGCCTCCGGCACATCGCAAGAGGCGATCGACGCGTTGAATAATCAATACGGCGCCTCCATTGTTAAACAAGTAGCCGTGGATACATGGTTATTGGAAGTAGATAAACAAGCGGGATTAACCGGTGTGTCTCTGGCCAACAGCTATTTAAACGAATCCATAGTGGTATGGGCGCAGCCGCATTTTGTTTATCTGGATCATGATTTGTTGAATGCCACGGTCAATGACCCGTTGCATGGCAGTCAGTGGGCGCACAACAATACCGGTCAGGTGGTGGATACGGAAGGTGATCCGGCGACGGTTAAAGCCACCCCCGGCGCCGACATGGATGTGCATGAAGCGTGGGATTTGCTACCCGGCGGTAGTTCGCAAATCATTGTGGCGATCATCGATTCCGGTGTGGACCTGGATCATCCCGATTTGAATGACAACCTGGTAACGGGCGCCGATTACAGCGGTGATAATGACGGCCCCGACGCTCCGGGTGATGAAGCGCATGGTACCAACTGCGCCGGGATCGTGGCGGCGGAAGGTAACAACGGTATTGGCGTGGCGGGTATCGCCTACAACAGTAAAATCATGCCGATTCAGATTTTTAACAGCAGCGGCAGCGCCAGCAATGCCGATATTCCCGGCGCGATTGATTTTGCTTGGCAAAACGGCGCCGATGTGTTGAGCAACAGCTGGGGCGGCGGCTCTCCTGATCAGGCGATTGAAGATGCCATCAGTCGTGCACGAACCCAGGGCCGTAACGGCAAGGGATGCCCCGTGCTCTTTTCCAGCGGTAATGGCAGCAACGGCAATGTGGGCTATCCGGGAAGTTTATCCACGGTGTTGGGCGTCAATGCCGTTAGCATGCATGATGAAAAGAAAAACACCGGCAGCAACGACTACCAACGGTGGTGGGGCGGTAATTACGGCGCCGATCTCGATATCTCCGCGCCGACCATTGTTTACAGCACGGATATCATCGGCAGCGCCGGTTACAATACCAACAGTGGCAGCGCAGGCGATTATTACGCTACCTTTAACGGCACTTCCGCGGCCTGTCCCAACGCGGCGGGTGTGATGGCGCTCATCCTTGGCGCGGATACCAATCTCACAGTGAGCCAGGCGGAAGATATCATCAAAAAAAGCGCGGACAAAATCGATTTTTATGATTATGATGCCAATGGTTGGAACAAGCATCTCGGCTACGGTCGGGTAAACGCCCGTCAGGCGGTTCAGATGGCTTTGGGCAATGACGGGGAAGACCCGCTGATCCGGGCAACCGCCGAACAGTCTTCCAACAATACCGCGGCGCGTACCATCAGCGCCACCATCACCGACAACACAGGGATTGCTTCCGCCTCGCTGACGTACCGCACCATCGCCGGTGTGGATACCAGCGGCTGGACAACCGTTACCGACGCCAACGGGCCGACGGGTGATGTGTATGACTTTGTTATTCCCGGTCAAACGCTGGGCACGCAGGTGCAATATTATATTTCCGCCACCGATAATTCCGCCCAATCAAACAGCACGGACTGGCCCATGGGCGAAGAAGCATTGACCGGACAGAAAAAGGTTTTTCGCTATTGGGTGGCCAATCTTTCACAGATTTCTTATACCAAAACCGATGGTCAAAGCTGGGGGGTTCTGAGCGCGGGTTATAAACTTTCCACCTTAACGGTGAACGATAATTTTACCATCATCGATGCTAATGTAACCCTGAATGTCGATGGTTCATTATCCAGTTTTGCCATAGATTTGGAAACGCCGGACAACCAGGGCGCCGGCGTGGCGACCAACAATTCCGGTTCTTCCTATACCAACACCACCCTGGATGACGAAGCCGCCACGGCTATTACGGATGGCAGCAGTCCTTATTCCGGCAGCTTCCAGCCAGATAATACTCTGCGCTATTTTGACGGTAAAAATACTCAGGGTACCTGGACGTTGCGTGTCTATGATGATTCGTATTTTAACAATGGCGGTACCATCAACAGTTGGACGCTGACTATCACCTATACCACGGATGACGCCAGCCTGCCGGTGGAACTGACCAATTTCAGCGCCAATGCCCGCGCCGACCGTGTGGAGCTTACCTGGAAAACCCGCTCCGAGCTGGAAAACCAGGGCTTTGTTGTGGAACGCGCCGAATCCCAGGGCGGGCCTTATGTGCGTCTCGATGATTTTAAATCCGATGAAAACCTGCGCGGGCAGGGTTCCTCCTCCGCCGAAACCGATTACCGCTATGTGGACACCGACGTGCAACCCGGCACGACCTATTGGTACCGCTTGTATGATGTGGACCTGAATGGCGCGCGTCATCTGTCCGCTTCCATGGATGTGCAAACGCCGCTCTCCGAAAATGTCAGCGGCAAGTCGGCCACGGTTCCGGATGTGTTTGCCTTAACACAAAATTATCCCAATCCTTTTAATCCCACGACCCGCTTTCAGGTGGACATTCCGGCTACCGATACTCCGCAAAACGCGCGGGTGGAAGTCTTCGATATCCGCGGACGTCTGGTTCAAACTCTTTATAACGGCCAGCTTGAACCGGGAAGTTATGTCATGCAATGGAACGGACGCACCGCCTCCGGCGTGAAAGCCCCAAGCGGTGTATATATTTACCGTTTCATCTCGAATGATTTTCAAAGCACCAAACGCATGGTGCTACTGAAGTAAATATGTGTTTGTAAAGAATTTTACCCAAAGTCCGTGTCCGAAAGGCGCGGACTTTTTTTTTTTGAATGTCATCATCAACATTTGGATATTTCCGAAAATAAATTGTACTAAGAGCCTGTTATGACGTTGAAAGAAAAAATAGCTCAGATGTTTGTTTTCGGTTTCCGTGGCGCCTTTCCGGAAGATGTGACTCCGCTCCTGGATCAACTGTGTCGGTATAATCCCGGTGGCGTGTGGCTGACCGACGGCTTTGCCGATGAAGATAAGGCAACCGGTAATATCATATCGCCCGAACAGTTGAGAAAACTGATTCAGCATCTGCAACAGGCGGCGCCCCTGCCATTGTTTATTACCATCGATGCCGAAGGCGGCGCGATCATTCGCTTAAAAGAAGCCTATGGGTTTCCGGCAACGCTTTCCGCGTGGGAACTGGGCCGACAAAATAATATAACGGAAACGTATCGCCATTATAGCCGCCTGGCGGTTACGCTGCGCCAAACGGGCATAAATTTTAATTTCGCTCCGGTGGTGGATGTGAACCTGCGGCCCGAAAATCCGGCGTTGGGCGCCAAGGGACGTTGTTTTTCCGATAATGCGGCCATGGTTACCGTTCATGCCCGCGCCGCCGTGGATGCCATGCACCACAAGGGCATTTTAACCTGTCTGAAACATTTTCCGGGGCATGGCAATGTGGCGGAAGACTCCCATGTAGGGCCGGTGGATATCAGCCGTAGCTGGTCGGAAACAGAATTGTTACCCTATCGCACACTAATTAATGAAGGCTATGGCGATGCCGTGCTTATCGCCCATGTATGTCATGAAAAATTCGACGCGCGCCATCCGGCCACGCTCTCACCCTCATTTGTGCGGTATATACGGGAAAAGCTCGCCTTTACCGGCCTGTTGATCAGTGACGATTTGAATATGGGCGCCATTCGCGATGTGTATGATTACAGGGAAGCGCTGACCCGTGCCGTTAATGCGGGTCTGGATATTTTACTCCATTCCAACCGAAAACCGTATGATCCGGAATTGATCGGAAAGAGCATTTCCTTGCTCCATGAGCAGGTGCAAAAGGGGGCCATTCAAAAAGAACGCATCGAAGAGGCCTGGCGGCGCATTCAGTCCTGTAAAAAAAAGTGGTTAAAAACTTATGCGTGGCGATGAAACGATTGTAACCGCCCTGGGGCCGGATGAATGGCAAAACGCCTTCGAGAGCGCCTGTCGTTATGCGTTGTGTTCCCTGCCGTGGACGATTAACCGCATGGATTACCGAGGAGAGAATCAGTACGCCATGCGCGTCGAGAATATCATCACGGGTAAGCTGGCGGAAGCGGTCACTCGAACTTTCCTGATAAAAAAGGGCCTGACGGTGGTCCCCGGCGCTGGGCAAACCCCTTATTGGCTGGCCGATCATTATGATCTTAAAATCCACACGGCAAACGGGCCCGAAGAATGGGATGTGAAGACATTGCACCTGCGTCATTTGGAAGAAACAACGCCACCGGACTGGGAGCAGGCCCCCGCTTTAATTCCCGACCGCCACCGTCATGATCAATGGTGCAGGCGTTTACTATGCCACGATGGCGACAGCCGGGTGCGTCGTTATCTGTTTGCTTTTGTTTTGCAAAAGCCTGTTCATGTCACATGGCCCGCTGCGGCAACGGAGGCTTTTCGGGAATTGATGGCAGGCCGGGAACGGTTGGAGCGGCAGGATGATTTCATCCTGAGGATGTTACACGATGTGCAATGTCGCCTGAGGGCGCCTGTCTGGCGGCTGTATCTGACGGCGGTGGCCGGTCCGGATGAATGGCAGTACTTTAGACCGGTGCCGAGGGAGACGGTTTTTTTACAAGGCGCCCTGCGTACCCGTATTCAAAATCGCGGCTGTCTGACAAGGGTGTTGCCGTCTTTATCGCACGTTCTCGATCAATTATAACAGCAGATACCCGCCGCTATCATCCAAGCTTGGGAGCGTGTTAGTCCGTGCGCAACGGATATACCCGCGCGGCGCCTTCTTTTTGTACCGCCTCCATGATCGGTTCGGGCGCGCCCGTGGTATAAACAAACAAGCATCCCCCGCCTCCCGAGCCATTTATTTTACCTCCCAACGCCCCCGCTTCGCGTGCCGCCCGCCACAGGCGATCGATTTTTTCTGTACTGACGCCTGTCTTTCCACTCAACACCGAATGATGCCTGTTGAGCAGGGCGCCAAAAGCTTGCTCAGGGGAGGGATGTTCCTGAATCAGCCGGACCGCTTGTTGTGTGATGTCCCGGTTCATTAATGCCCCCTGTAATAAAGCCGTTCCGTTATCCGGCAGGCGGTCCCAAAAGGCCCGCACTTTTTCCAGAGGTGTTGTGAATAAATCAAAATCCGGGTAGAATCCTTTCATTTGCCGGACGGCTTCCCGCACACCCTGTCGTACACGTGCCAGTAAACCAAGGGTATCCTTGGGTTCACCCGAATCGATCAGGATGAACCGCCCCGGCGGCAGGCGCAACGCCACGGATTTTACCCGCGGATGGAAACGCAGAAGCTGCACACCACCCAGGGCGGAAGCGTATGGGTCCATCATGCCGCCGGGTTCATTAAATTCCGTAACTTCCGCCAGCCAGGCCATCCGTGCCACAAAATGGGCGTCATCGGCCTTCTCCGAGCCGTTCAGGCGCAATAAAAAACGTGTCCAGGCCACACATAAGGCGGAAGATGATGAGGTGCCGGCGTTTATGGGAATGGTGCCGCGGATGGTACATGCCGCTCCATTTCGGGGCGCCACACCGTGTTTGAGTAAAACATTGTAAACGCTACGCAGATAATCCCGTTTTTTTACATAAGCGAGTCGGGAACCGTCGATTTCAAAGCGTTCTTCGGTCTGGATATCCGGCATGCGGATGATAAAGCGACCATCCTTTGCGGGTGTGCCGCTGATCGTGATTTTCAGGTCGGTGGCGCAGGTGATCACGGGGAGTTGCAGGTAGTCCTAATGTTCGCCAAACAGGCAAATGCGGCCCGGCGCTTCGCTGTTTATCATCCGGATATTCCTTTCAACAATGCTTCGGCACGGGCGAGGTCTTCGGGTGTGTTGATTCCGGTGGCCGGAAGGGGATCGTCCGTGGTTACCGTGCCCACCGCATGCCCCCGACGTATCATCCAGGCTATAACATCCGGGAGATAGTACTCGTTTTGCGCGTTATGATTATCGATGTGATGGAGAGCTTCGAGCAGCACAGGCGTATCAAAACAATAATGCGAGGAACTCACTTCGCGGATTTTTTTCTGTTCATAGTCGGCGTCTTTTTCTTCCACAATGCCGATTACCTTTCCGGAGGCATCCCGAATTACGCGGCCCCAGGGAGGCGGGGTGCTGTCATAACGTACGGTTAAAAATACCGCCGCGGCGTTAAGACGGGCCCGTTCACGGGTTAGATTTTTCAGGATACCCGGTGTGATTAAGGGCGCGTCGCCCACCACCAGTAGCAGGGGGCCCTCATGTTGTTCCAGCCAGGGACGCGCGGCCATAACGGCATGTCCCGTGCCCAATGGTTTCTCCTGTATAATATAGTCCACCGGATGAGGCGGTCGGGAATCCCCGATGGTGAAGCGGTTGTGTGGCGCGCAAACCACGCCCATAGCGGAAACACCGGTTTTATATAATGCTTCGATAACATAATGCAGCATGGGGCGTCCGCCCAGGGGATGCAATACTTTCGGGAGCGGACTGTTCATGCGTGTCCCTCTGCCTGCCGCCAGGATCAACGCACGCGGGGTATCAGTGGAAGTCGGATGCATTTCAGATCTCTTTTTAGAATAAAATTAGACAAAACCATCCAAACTTAAAACTACTTGTCAGCAATTGGATGCTACGCGGCTGTTTCAAAAATAGGGATATCCCCCGGAAACGGTTTAAATGCCCCACGCTCAGGTGGTGATATTTTTTTAATAAGGACGTCAACAGGGGCCTTTCCCGACAGGTAAAATCAAAAAACGGTTTGGTACGCTTTTTGTCCTGTCATGCATCCGATTAACTCATAGTAATTTTTTGGAGGTCTGATATGAGGTTGTTGTTTACGCTTTTATGCAGCGTGTTGCTGCCGCTTTCGTTTGTTTATGCCGATGAAACCGGCGGTAAGGCGGGGTTTGGTTTAAAAGGCGGTTTTGAACGCTATTCCGGTGATGTGGATGGCGCCGCGCTGAATGGTTACATTGAAGGCCATGCGCAATGGTGGATCAGTAACGCCCTGGGTGTCAGTTTGACGTTTGGCAGGGGGGTACTCAGCGCCGAAGACGGTTCGGAATATTTCACCACGAATGTCTGGAATTATATGGGTCTTATAAAATATAAACCCTGGAATGACTGGGCGCTCAATCCTTATTTGGCTTTTGGTTTCGAGCGGTTTGATATAGATCCGAAGGCCCAAAACGGTCATCGTGTACCCGCCTTTGCAGCGGGGGTCAACCGTGGTGATTACGCCAAGCTGAACAGCGCCATACCTTTTGGCGTGGGTGTAACCTATTTTTAAATGATTATCTGGCCGTTGAATCCGAGGCCTTGGTACATGCCTCTTTTATTGATTATTTGGACGGATACGACCGCGGCGATAAGACTGATAACTGGTTCACTCTGGCCGCAGGTGTTTCACTTTATTTCGGTAAACCCGCCGATACGGACAAGGACGGTATCATCGATTCCGAAGATAAAGACCCGTTACACGCGGAGGATGTGGATGGCTTTCAGGATGAAGATGGCGCCCCCGATCCGGATAACGACATGGATGGTGTTTTGGATGTGGATGATCAGGCGCCCCTGGAGGCCGAGGACCATGATGGTTATAAAGATAAAGACGGCGTGCCGGACCCGGATAATGACGGCGACGGTATCCTGGATAAGGATGATCAATGTCCCGGCACGGATAACAACCTGAACACACGGGAAGATAAAGACGGTTTCCGGGATGATGACGGCTGCCCGGACCCTGATAACGATGGCGACGGCATCGCCGATGCGGATGATGCCTGTCCGGATGAGGCCGAAACCCCAAACGGTTATGAAGATGCGGACGGATGTCCCGACAATAAACCGGCGGTTGCGGTTGATAAAGGCAAAAGTATTGTTCTGGAGGGGGTAACCTTTGCCACCGGCAGTGCGCAACTCACGGAGAGTTCCCAATCCATTTTGGATAAGGTCGCCGCCACATTGTTAAGTGAACAGGAAATTGAGGTGGAGATACGGGGATATACGGATAACACCGGCAACTATGATAAAAATGTAGCCTTATCGTCTCGCCGTGTCGAAGCGGTTAAAAAATACCTGATAGACCGGGGTGTGGCCGGGGCGCGTATTCAAACCCGCGGATTCGGCCCGGAAAATCCCATAGCGCCTAACGATACCCGCGCCGGGCGTGCTAAAAACCGTCGGATCGAATTTTTTAGAATTAAATAAAGGCGCAATAGTTACCCGCCTGATGAGAGGCCGTATCCTTACCGGGGACGGCCTTTTTTTGTATGAATAGGTGCCGCGCGGAAACGGTAAACGCCACGGCCCGGGTGGTGATAAGCGCCTACAACCAGCCCGGCCGTACCCCCCCCCCTGGCCTCAAAAGCGGAATATTATTACGGCAATCATACCGAGCTATTTAACTTGCAAAAAGGAAATGCTGCCCGCTTTTTTGGTCATTGACTGCTTAAGGGCCAAAGCATGTACTGTTTGTTTAGGCTGAATTAAGAAATGGATGTGGAAAATTATGATATATTTAGAAAGTTGCTCTGAAATAAATCAAACTATATAGGTGCTATGTAAAAGTTTTGCATAACCATTCATATACCAAAACTGGAGGACATTATATTATGAGCAAGGTTTACGTAAAAGAACTGGAAGATTTTTTAAACGAAAAGGGCAAAAATATTACACGTGAAGAATGTTTTGCCCTGTACGGCTATGCTTACGGGCTTTATATAAGCCATAAACTGACAACAGACGAATTTATTGAGATCGAAAACAAGATACCCGTGGACAATAAAGAGCTGGAAGCGGTGACGTTGTAGTGTACACTTCGACAAGCTCAGTGTTAACTTCGACAAAGCTCAGTGTGTACACTTCGACAAAGCTCAGTGTTAACTTCGACAAAGCTCAGTGTGTACACTTCGACAAAGCTCAGTGTGTACACTTCGACAAAGCTCAGTGTGTACATTTCGAGGAAGCTAAGTATGTGAACCTGACATACGGCGCGGCGTATCAGACGCAGTGTGTTTGGCGGTTACGGGACCTCATTTAAAGCCGATATCCTGTTTTATTGTGAAAAAAAAATACGATGATGACAGAACGGAGTGTCAGGAAAAATAAAAAAGCCGCCCGAAAGGCGGCTTAACAAACTTACTTGGCTTCTTTGTAAAGCACATGCTTGCGTACGATGGGATCGTACTTTTTAATTTCCAGTTTGGAAGTGGTGTTGCGTTTATTCTTTTTGGTGGAATAAACATGCGGACTGGCCGTGCTTTTCAAACGAATGGTTTCGCGTGCCTGAGCTTTTGCCATGAGTGTTTACCTCGCTTTCGTTTTATGCTTCCACATCCGCCAGGGTCAGGCCTTGTTCGGCGAGATAGGTCAGTAACCCTTTACGGTTGATGGTTTTAAGGGCGCGGGTGGAGATGCGAATCCGAACAAAACGATTCAGTTCGCTAACATAGATGCGCTTGTTTTGCAGGTTAGGCAGTTGGCGACGCTTGCTTTTGTTATGAGCGTGCGACACATTGTTGCCCACCAACGGTTTTTTGCCGGTAATTTTACATACGCGTGACATGGGATACTCCTTTTATACTCTTCCTTCGAGCAATGCGCGGCCGTCGTTGATGGCGGCGTTGATCTTCTGATCTTCATTGTCTCCGGGTAATATTCGAATCATTTTTTCAGCGAATTTCATTTGGCCGTTTTTCGGTGAGGTATAGGTAAAAACCAATTTAATGGCTTTGCCTTCACTTCCCTGGCCTTTTTTTACCTTATCGCCAAAAGTTTGCTTCTTGGCCATGATGTCTCCTGTTTCCTCGGTTTGAATTCATTTTTGCGAAAGGCAAGTAATATAGAGGTAAAGAAATTCAATTTCAACAAAAAAGGGCGCTTTTTATGCGCTTTTTACCTGTTCCGAACGCCAAATAAATTGCTTTTGGGATATACGCTTTCTAAATTAACTGCTCTTTTTAATTGAATTTTTGACGGAGGATAAACCCTACAATGATAACCGCTGAAGTTAAAAAAATATCGGGCAGCAAAAAAGAATTAAATATTGTCATGCCCAAGGAAGACCTGGAGCCCATTCGCCAGCGTGAAACCCAAAAAATTCGTAAAGATGTGCAATTGCCGGGATTTCGTAAAGGTAAAGCGCCGTTGAATATGGTTAAGCGTGCTTATGGCCAGTATATCGAAGCCTATACGATGGAAAGCGCCGTGCAGGAAGCGGTGGAAAAAGCCATCGAGGAAAATGATATCCAGCCCGTCGGTTCACCGGAGCCTAAAAAGGTGGAGTTCAACGATGACGGTGATCTGGTGATGGGCGTGGAAGTGGAAGTCATGCCCGAAATCGAACTGAAAAACTATAAAGGTTTCGAGTTCATCAAGGATAAATATGTGGTGGAAGAGAGTTTTGTGGATAACGAAATTGAGAAGTTGTTGAAACAACGCGCTACTCACGAGGAAGTGGATCGTCCCGTACAGGAAGGGGATGTGATTCTGATTGACATGCAGCAGTTGGATGAGGACGGCACGCCGCAAAAGGGCCGCCTTTATACCGATATTTCCGTTACTATCGGTGAAAATCGCTTTGATTCCGAAATTGAGAAGATGCTCATTGGCAAAGAAAAAGGCGTGCCGCATCGGATTGAAAAGGAATACCCTGCTGATGCGCCTCAAAAAGAACTGGCCGGTAAAAAAGAATATTATGACATCACCATCAAAAAGATTGAGCAGGTTACCCTGCCGGAATTGAATGACGACTTTGTGAAGAGTGTCGCGCCGGATGTGGAGTCTGTTGAGGCGTTTAAGGAGATGGTGCGCAAAAACATCGAAACCGAATACAGTCGTGAAGCGGAAACCCGCCTGCATCAGGAGTTGATGCAAAAAATTCTGGATGAGAATCCGTTGGATATGCCGGTCGCCATGGTGGAGCGTTACCTGGATAACCTGGTGGACGATATGAAACGGCGCGATCCCAATGCCGATGAACGTTCCCTGCGCGAATATTATCGCGGTGAAGCGGAACAAAATCTCAAATGGATGTATTTGAAGGAAGAAATCGCCAAGGCGGAAAATATTGAAGCGGAAGAAAAAGATATTGAAGAATTCCTGAATAAGATCGAAGATGAGAAGATACGTAAACTTTATGAGGATATGCCCGGTCTGAAGGATCAGGTTAAGGATAATATCCGGGATGAAAAAGTAACCCAATTCCTGTTGGATAACTCTAAGATTACGGAAAACGAAATACCGCTCACATAAAAACCGGAAGGTCGCTTTATGTCATTAGTTCCAATGGTTGTTGAACAAACGGGGCGCGGCGAACGCGCGTACGACATCTATTCCCGTTTGCTGAAGGAACGGATCATCTTTTTGGGTACGCCCATTGATGATACCATTGCCAGTCTGATTATTGCCCAGTTGCTGTTTCTTGAAGCGGAAGACCCCGACAAGGATATCTATCTGTATATCAATTCGCCGGGCGGTGTTGTTTCCGCCGGCCTGGGTATTTACGACACCATGAATTACATCAAGCCAGACGTGGTGACCACCTGCATGGGGCAGGCGGCCAGCATGGGCGCTGTTTTGCTGGCGGCAGGCACGCCCGGAAAACGCTTTGCCTTGCCGAACGCGCGTATTATGATTCACCAGCCTCTGGGCGGCGCCGAGGGCCAGGCTTCGGATATTGAGATCGCCGCTAATGAGATTTTGCGTATCCGTCAGACCTTGAATAAAATCATGGCGGAGTGCACCGGTAAAAAAGTGGAACAAATAGAAACGGATACCGATCGCAATTATTTTATGTCCGCGCAGGAAGCGTTGGATTACGGTATCATTGATAAAGTGTTGAAACCCCGCTCGAAAGCGAAGGAATAAATGTCGCGTAAAAATGCCAAAATGCCGGTTTACCGCTGTTCGTTTTGCGGCCGCTCCGCGCAGGAGGTGGAGAGCCTGATTTCCGGCCCGGATGTACATATATGTAATGATTGCGTGCAATCGGCATCGGAGATTATTGAACGTCATAAAAAAGAGTTGAGCCCGTCCGAAACCGGCCCCCTGCTGACGCCGGAAGAGATCAAGGCGCGTCTCGATGAACATGTTATTGGTCAGGAACATGCCAAGCGCATCCTGGCCGTGGCGGTCTATAACCATTATAAGCGCATTAATCAAAAAGGCTTTGGCGATGATGTGGAGATTGAGAAAAGCAACATCCTGCTGATCGGTCCCACCGGAACGGGCAAAACCCTGTTGGCGCAATCCCTGGCCCGCATTTTAAATGTGCCCTTTGCCATCGCCGACGCCACGGTGCTAACCGAAGCCGGCTATGTGGGCGAGGATGTGGAGAATATCCTGGTGCGCCTGTATCAGGCATCGAATTTCAACCTGGAACAGACGCAGCGCGGCATCATCTATATTGATGAAATCGATAAGATCGCCCGTAAAAACAGCAATCCGTCCATCACCCGTGATGTGTCCGGCGAGGGTGTACAGCAGGCTATTCTGAAGATTCTGGAAGGAACCGTGTCGAGCATACCCCCCAAAGGTGGCCGGAAACATCCCGAACAGAATATGGTGCATATCGATACCCGGAATATATTGTTCATCTGTGGCGGTGCTTTTGAAGGCCTGGAAGAAGTCATTCGTCGCCGTGTGGGTGAAAAAAACATCGGTTTTGAGCAGGATGTGGAATCCGGGCATAAGATGAGTAAAAGCGAATTATATGCCCGTGTGGAGGCCGAAGACCTGGTACATTTCGGTCTGATACCGGAGCTGATCGGCCGTTTGCCGGTATTGAGCGCCCTGCACGAACTGGATCGTGACGCGTTGCTGCGCGTGTTGACCGAACCGAAGAACGCTCTGCTTAAACAATATAAAAAACTGATTCAGATGGAAGGCGTTGAACTGATCTTTAAAGAGGATGCCCTGAATGCCGTGATCGATATCGCCTTGAAAACCAAAACCGGCGCGCGTTCGCTACGTTCAATCATGGAAAAGGTGATGTTGGACATTATGTTCCGTATTCCCTCCATGGAAAATCTGAAATCGGTGACTATAAACGCTGATGTGGTCGCTAAAGGCAAAGAGCCGGTTTTTGAATTTAGTACCGATAAAAAATCCGCTTAATAATCTATTTTTCCCGCTGTTACGGTAAAAAGGCCCGCTCGTTCTGATGGACGGGGTGGCCGGCCGGACAGCTTTTTTTGTTTTGGGAGTATAATGAAACAAATTCCTCAAGAAGAAAACCGTGAACGGTTAAAAGTCCTGCCCATGAAAGACCTGGTGGTCTTTCCCAATATGGTTGTTCCGCTGATCGTGGGGCGTAAAAGCTCACTGGCGGCCATCGAATCGACGGTGGATAGCGACAAAATGATTCTTTTGGTCACTCAAAAAGACCCCACCCTGGAAGATGTTAAATCCAAAGATTTATTCCGAATCGGTGTCGTCGCCCGTATCCTTCAATTGATACGCCTGCCCAACGGTCTGGTGAAAATTCTGGTGGAAGGGCTGTTTAAGGCCCATGTGCGTACCATGCGCAAGGGCAAACATTTTTTTGAAGCGGTTGTGGAGCCCGATCTGCCGGATGATCGGCTGACGAAAGAAGATGAAGCGCGTAAACGTCAGTTGGTGTCTCTTTTTAAACAATACGTGAAGCTTAATGATGACCTACCGGATGAGATATTGTTCAATTTCAACCATCTGAATGATATTTATCGTGTGACCGATTTTATTGCCACCTATATTGATGTGGACATTCTTGAAAAGCAAAAAATCCTTAAAACGGCCGGACTGACGGCGCGTATCGATGTGTTGATAAGTCTGTTGCGTCGGGAAAACGGCATTTTGGCCATAAAATCCGATCTGGATGAAAAAGTGCGTGACCAGATGGTGAAATCGCAGCGAAACTATTACCTGCAGGAACAGTTGCGGGTGATCAAGGATGAACTGGGTGAGGATGAACCCTTCAGTAGCGAGGCGGAAAGTCTGCGACAGCGTCTGGAGAAAGCCGCCCTGCCTCAAGCGGTTATGGAAAAAGCGATGGAAGAGTTGCGCCGTTTTGAAAAGATTCCCTCCATGTCTCCGGAGTCCAATGTCCTGCGCACCTATCTGGAATGGCTGAGCGATGTGCCCTGGCAAAAAGAGACGGAAGATGTTTATGATCTCAAGCGGGTACAACAGGTACTGGATGAAGATCACGCCGGACTTAAAAAACCGAAAAAGCGCATAGTGGAATACATTGCCACCCTGCGCCGTGTAAAAAATATAAAAGGCAGCATTCTTTGTTTCATCGGCCCGCCGGGCGTCGGAAAAACATCGCTTGGGAAATCCATCGCCCGGGCCATAGGTCGGGAATTTGTTCGAATGGCTCTGGGTGGCGTAAGTGACGAGGCGGAAATCCGCGGTCACCGGCGTACCTATATCGGGGCGTTGCCCGGGAAAATTATCCAGGGTATGAAGCGCGCCGGCACCATAAATCCCGTTTTTCTTCTGGATGAGATCGATAAACTTGGTTCCGATTATCGCGGAGACCCCGCCTCGGCCTTGCTGGAAGTGCTGGACCCCGAACAGAACAGCCATTTTGCCGACCATTATCTTGAAGTGGATTATGATTTGTCCCATGTTCTGTTCATCCTTACTGCCAATTCCGCCGCGGACATTCCCGACGCGTTGTATGATCGGTTGGAAATTGTGGAGATGCCCGGCTATCATGATGCCGATAAGCTGAAAATCGCCCGGGAATATATTTTTGTGAAAGCGCGCGCGAATCATGGCTTGCGACCGGATGAGCTAAAAATAGATAAACAGGTTTTTAACAAGATCATTCGCGAATATACGGCGGAACCCGGCGTGCGTGCTCTGGAAAGGGAAATCAATAAAATCTGCCGACGGGCGGTGGTGGAAATCGATAAGGGAGACCGAAAGCAGATTAGGGTGACGACGAAAAATTTGCACGACTATCTGGGTGAGCCGCGCTATGAGCTCAAGCCGATTGTCCGGGCCGGCGAAACGGGAGTGGCCCTGGGCCTGGCCTGGACATCAATGGGCGGCGATGTGTTGCCGATTGAAGTGAATTTGCTGCCCGGTAAGGATAAACTGAATTTGACGGGAAAACTGGGCGAGGTGATGCAGGAGTCGGCGCAGGTGGCCATCAGCTTTTTGCGCTCTCGTGCCCGAAAATACGGCATCTCCGCGGATTTCATCAATAAATATGAAATCCATATCCATTTACCGGAGGGAGCGATACCCAAGGAAGGCCCGTCCGCAGGCATTACGTTAACCACAGCGTTGCTTTCGGCGTTGAAACGTAAAAAATTTCCCAAGGCGCTGGCCATGACAGGGGAAATCACCCTGCGGGGGAAGGTATTGGAAATCGGCGGACTGAATGAAAAGCTGCTGGCCGCTCAACGTTTAAAAATCAAAAAAGTGATCTTGCCCGAGGCAAACCGAAAAGACATCAAGGAAATGGACCCGGAAATCATTGAGGGCATGGATTTGTGTTTTGTCAGGCATTATGATGAGATATATGACATGGTTTTCGGGGAGCAGGCATAAAAAAAGCCTGTACCCATGTACAGGCTAAAAGAGAACAGGGTGTAAATCTTACGCCATTTTATTTACAAAGCGGGCCAGGCGCGCTTTTTTATTGGCGGCGTTGTTTTTATGTATAATGTTTTTGGCGGCCAGACGATCGATAATTTTATAGGCATTTTTCAGTTCGGTCGCGGCCTGCTCTTTGTTGTCGCTGTTCAGGACGGCTTTAATAGCCAGACGCATCTGTTTTTTGTAATGCCGGTTGTAAGCGCGTTCTTTCAAAGAAGTCCGAATGCGTTTGATTGCAGACTTGTGGTGTGCCATGTGTTGGTGCTCCTAATTATTTTTCGCGATAAAGATTTTTAATGTAAATAAAAAAAACGGCTGAGTCAAAGGGAATTCAGCCTGTAAAAAATATTTTTTTGACAATTTCTTTTGCAAAATGTTTGACTTCAAAAATAAAATGCTTAAATTACCGAGCTCTTGAGAAAATGCGCTGGCGTAGCTCAATTGGTAGAGCAGCTGATTTGTAATCAGCCGGTTGGGGGTTCGAGTCCCTTCGCCAGCTCTCGAAACATTGTGATTAGCCCGAATAAGGTTATGTTTGCACCGCACACTTTTAAGCGGGAGTAACTCAGTTGGCTAGAGTCACAGCCTTCCAAGCTGTTGGTCGCGGGTTCGAGTCCCGTCTCCCGCTCTGCATAACCTTGCCCGAACGTTAATCCAGTTTTAAGCCCACGTAGCTCAGTCGG
>RFFS01000072.1 GCA_003696775.1 Calditrichota bacterium | reverse complement strand
TATTCACAGCTACAAGGTTACCGCGCTGAATGAAGGCGGCGAAAGTTTTGATTCGGAAATTTTATCGGTGGGCCGGGCCGGTACCGACCGCCCGGTTGTATTGGTGGTCAACGGTTTCGATCGCGTGAGTGGACCGGCTGCGTTGAAGGATACCCGCCTGGAAGGATTTGCCTGGTTTTGGGATCAGGGGGTGCCGGATCGTTACGACATGAGTTTCACCGGTGAACAGTTTGCATTTAAAAAGAAGGCCAAATGGCAAAGTGATGACCGCCCGGGTCTTGGCGCCAGCTATGCGGATTATGAAACGCGGGTGATTGCCGGCAACACCTTTGACTTCCCCTACATTCATGGCCGCGCCATCCTTAAGGCGGGTTATACCTTTGTAAGTTGCAGCGATGAAGCCTTGTGGAGCGGCGGCGTACCGCCGGAGAATTATGCGGCCGTGGATGTGATCCTTGGAGAAGAAAAAGCCACACCCGCCCCGCGCTATATGGGCAAAGACAGCGCGGAGGTTGTTTATTTCCGGGCGTTGCCCAAAGCATTTCAGGATGTGCTGCGCGGCTATCTGCAAAAAGGCGGACGTCTGCTGATCAGCGGCGCTTATCTTGGCAGCGATCTTTACCAAACCGGGCATGAAGAAGACATGCGCTTTGCCGAAGAGTGGCTGCGCTTCAAATGGGTAACCGATCACGCCGTGCGCGGCGGTGCCGTCCGTTCCGTGCCGGATAGAATGGGCAGCGCCTATTCGTTTCAATTTAATACCCGGTTGAATAAAGATATCTATGCCGTGGAATCACCGGATGCCATCGAGGGTGTGCATGGCGGACAAACCGCCTGGCGCTATCTGGAAAACGGGTTCGGCGCCGGTGTGCTTTATCGGGGCGCTTATCGTCTGGCCGCTTTTGGTTTTCCCCTGGAAACGGTTGTGCCGGCGGCCCGTCTTGATCGCTTGATGCAGAATGTCCTGACGTTTCTTTTTAATGACAATGAATAACCAGAAGGAGCAAGCCATGAAAGCCCGTATCTATCACAATCCGCGTTGCAGCAAAAGTCGCCAGACGTTGCAGTTGCTGAAAGAAAAAGGTGTGGAACCGGAAATTATCGAATATCTCAAAACACCGCCTGACGCGCGGGAAATTTGCGATCTGTGCCGCCGGATGGGGATCGCTCCCCGTGAGTTGGTCCGTTTTAAGGAAGGAGAAGCCAGGGAATTGGGCATTACCAAAAAAAGCGAACTGCCCGATGAAGAATGGTGCCGCCTCATGGCCGAACATCCCAAATTGATCGAGCGTCCCATTGTTGTCCACGGCGATCGTGTCCTGCTTGGCCGCCCACCGGAAAAAGTATTGGAAATTCTGTAATTCTCCAATCATCATAACAGGCCAAACAAACGCGTTTCTGTTTTATTATAAAAATCCAACCCGGCGGCAGCGGAAAAATAATGGATTTGATATTTTATGGAGTAGTTTTTGCTTAGATAATTTTTAAGCAGAGCCGAAAATACGTTTATCAGGAATGCTTTTCCGAAAGAACCTCTTTTTCCAGGGATTTAAGAATTTTCAACATCAGACCGGATTCAAATTGACTGACCAGAAAGCCCTCGTTAAAGCGATCCTGTCTTACGATGTAGGTTATCAATTTACATTTGGTTATTAAATCAAGGGTGTCAAAATCAAACGATGCGTCACTTACAATTTTGGTCCCTTCCTTCCATGACATCCAATCAAACGGTATAATGATCGAAAGAGTGTAAACCACTTTTATGAATTGCTCAACAATGGGCTCGGGAGCCATGTAAGGCATGGAGAGGGTGCCGTCGTCATTTTCTTCTCCGCCATACCGTGTGCCAAACCGTTTTGTTTTTTCGATTTCCGGTATCAAAGCCAATAATGGTTTCCAGTCTTCCCGGGTCATCGCCTTTATTCCGCGTCTTTTTTCTTTATTCATATCTTTCATATTTATCCCTTACCTTATGTAACCGTGGCGTTAAACAACAGACCGATAAAAAGCTATCCAAAACACAATATTACTGCAAACGGACGGCCCGTTTTCCCGGAATCTCATATTTTTTACCTTCCCGAAGGCCGCGCATGTTTAAAAGTACCCGTTGAATGCTTAAATTAATACGATCTAATCAAAAAGGAATGGAATAATGAAAATCACCATCGATACCTCCCGCGAATTTCAACAACGGCATCTGGGGCCTCAGGAGTCCGACATACCGGCCATGCTCCGAACCATCGGCGTGGACTCCCTGGAGCAGCTCATGGATGAAGCGCTGCCGCCCCACATACGTTATGAACAGCCGCCTTATGAAGAACCCGGCATGTCCGAAGCGGATTTCCTTGATCATCTTCGACGCATCGCCGCGCAAAACACGCTGTATAAAAGTCTGATTGGCATGGGTTATTACGGCACCTTCACCCCGTCGGTTATCCGGCGCAATGTATTGGAGAATCCGGGCTGGTACACCCAGTACACCCCCTATCAGGCGGAAATATCCCAGGGACGTCTGGAAGCCCTGCTCAATTTTCAAACCATGGTCAGTGATCTGACGGGCATGGAAGTGGCCAACGCTTCCCTGCTGGACGAGGCCACCGCCGCCGCCGAAGCGATGACCATGTGCCACCGATTGCGTCCCCGTTCCAAAAAAGAGGCCCATGTTTTCCTGGTATCCGATCAGGTATTCCCGCAAACGCTGGCCGTGCTGCGCAACCGCGCCAAACCGCTGAACATTACCGTAAAGGTCAGTGCCCGACCCGCGGAAGAACTCACCGATGATGTCTATGGCCTGTTGGTACAGTTTCCCGGCGCTTACGGTCGGGTGGAAAACATGAAAGAGCTGTTTGCCCTCGCCCGGGAAAACGGCATCCTGATCACCGCCGCGGCGGATTTGTTAAGCCTGACTCTGTTTACACCGCCGGGTGAATGGGGCGCCGATGTGGTGGTGGGCAGCACGCAACGTTTTGGGGTGCCCATGGGATTCGGCGGGCCCCATGCCGCCTATTTTGCCACCCGGGAGGCCTACAAACGGCAAATTCCGGGACGGATCATCGGCGTTTCCGTGGATCGAAGCGGCGCGCCTGCCTATCGCATGGCGTTGCAAACCCGCGAACAACACATCCGTCGGGAAAAAGCCACTTCCAATATTTGTACCGCGCAGGCTCTGCTGGCCATCATGGCCGGTTTTTATGCCGTCTATCACGGCGCCGACGGCTTGCGAACCATAGCCGGGCGAATCTGGTATTTTACGGACCAACTGGCCCACGCCCTGCAAAAGACGGGCTACCGCCTGCTTAACGGCACCCGTTTCGACACGCTGCATCTGGAAACCGATGCCGAAACTCTGACCCGTATCCGTGAAAAGATGGAAGCCGCGCACATCAACCTGAATTATATCAACGCGACGCAATTGAGCCTGAGCCTGGATGAGACCACCACGGCGGATACGGTACGGCAGTTAGCGGAACTCTTTGCCGAAGCGGCGGGAAAAACCGCGCCCGAAATGCGCTTCGATCCTTCGCCTCAAATAGATTTGCCGACGGGTTTACAAAGGTCGTCCGATTTTCTGACCCACCCGGTGTTTAACCGTTACCGTTCCGAAACGGAAATGATGCGCTATATAAAATCCCTGGAGAACAAAGATCTCTCCCTGACCGCATCGATGATCCCGCTCGGCTCCTGCACCATGAAGCTCAACCCGGCCACGGCCATGCTGCCCGTTACCTGGCCGCTGTTTGCGTTCTTACATCCTTTTGTGCCGCCGGAGCAGGCTCAAGGCTACCATACTCTGATCCATGAGATGGAAAAGATTTTATGCGCCATAACCGGCTTCGCCGCTATCTCGTTCCAACCCAATTCCGGCGCCCAGGGGGAATACACGGGGCTCAGTGTTATCCGCGCTTATCACGAAGCGAACGGAGAGGGCCACCGCCATGTGGCGTTGATCCCCACTTCGGCGCACGGCACCAACCCGGCCAGCGCCACCATGGCCGGCATGCGGGTGGTTCTGGTTCAGTGCGACGCGCGCGGCAATGTGGACATTGATGACCTTAAAGCCAAAGCCGAAACGCACCGCGAAACGCTGGCCGCTTTTATGATCACCTATCCTTCCACCCACGGCGTGTTTGAGGAAGATATCCGCACGATGATCGACATCATTCATCAAAATGGCGGACAGGTGTATATGGACGGCGCCAACATGAACGCGCAGGTGGGTTATACCAGTCCCGGGTTCCTCGGCGCGGATGTGTGCCATCTTAATTTACATAAAACATTCAGCATTCCCCACGGCGGGGGCGGCCCGGGCGTGGGGCCCATCGGCGTGGCGGAACATCTGCGGGCCTATCTGCCCGGTCATCCGCTGGTGCCCACCGGCGGCACACAAGCCCTGCCCGCCGTGGCGGCGGCGCCCTACGGCAGCGCGGGGATTCTGCCCATCTCTTACGCCTATATGAAAATGCTGGGCAGCGCGGGCATGCGCCGGGCCAGCGCCGTGGCCATCCTGAACGCCAATTATATCAAAGCCCGTCTGGAAAAGGCCTACAAAGTACTTTATACGGGAAAACACGGTCGGGTGGCCCATGAAATGATTCTCGATTTCCGACCCTATAAAGCCCACGGCATCGAAGTAACGGATGTGGCCAAACGACTGATGGATTACAGCTTCCACGCGCCCACAGTGGCCTGGCCGGTACCGGGCACCATGATGGTGGAACCGACCGAAAGTGAATCCAAGGCGGAACTGGACCGTTTTTGTGACGCCATGCTGGCCATTCATAAGGAGCTGGAGGCCATCGCCGAAGGTCGGGCGGACAAGGCGGACAATCCGCTTAAAAACGCGCCGCATACCCTGGCCGAAATCTCGCGGGATGATTGGGATAAATTCTATAGCCGGAGCGAGGCGGCTTTTCCGGTACCTGCCCTGCGGCAGCGTAAATTCTGGCCGCCGGTGGCGCGTATCGACGACACGTACGGTGACCGGCATCTGGTATGCAGTTGCCCGCCCCTGGAACATTATGCCGAATAAAATGGAGAACGTATGAACGGACAAGGATCCACCGGCAACGTCATTGCCGCACTGGCCAGTTTTTTCATCCCCGGTTTGGGACAATTGCTGCAGGGCCGGGTTCTGGCCGCTCTGATTCAATTTGTAATGGCCGGCATATTGTGGTTTTTATGGCTGGGCTGGCTGGTTCATCTCTGGTCCATTATCGACGCCGCGCGCTGGCGACCTTAAAACAACCCCACCCATGCCGTTAGCTGGGAGGAGCTGGTGGGTCGGCATGGGTGTAAAGTTGTTCCAAATGTTAACTTCCGGTTTTCACCACGAGATAGCGCATGCGCCAAAAGGCGGCGGTATCGCGGATTTCCAACACGGTCATGCTGTCGCCATCGGGGATCAATTCAAAGGAACCGGGCGCATGCCGGGAAACAATCTCCACCTCGTTCACATTTACGGGAATGGTTAAACGGGACAGCGTATCCCGGAGGGCCGTTGTAAAAAGACTGTCCGCTAAACCGGCGCTGAGCACGGTGGTTTGGCCAATTCCCAACAAACCGCCTTTCTCTTCCACGATATGCCGCGCCTGCAATTCTTCTTCCGGTGCAATGATGTAAAAGGCGGTATTGAGCCGGACGCTTTGTGCCTCGATCACGGCATCCTTCTCGTTGATGGCGGCCTTAGCCAGCCGCACGGCCCTGCTCAGGGAATCGTTACGGGTTTTCAACGCCAAAATATGATTTTCCTTTTCTTCCAGTTGTCGGGTAAGTTTTTCAATGGTTTCCGTAAAAGCACGACTTTCCATTTCCGCCTTTTCATAACGTTTTTGCAGAGCGGCCAGTTTATTTTTGCTTGCTTTGATGTAGGCGTCGATGGCGTTTATGGTATGCGACATTTTTGCCCGTAGGTGCTTATCCCCTTTTTCCATATCCCTGGAAAACTCCGAAATCAACCCCTCGCGTCGGCGAATATGATCCAGATTATCATACACCTCATTCAGTGTTGTCGTGTATTCTTCTACAAAACGGTTTTTCAATTCCGTCTGTTGGCGGATCAGCTCGTTTTGTTTCTTCAGTGTCACGACTTCCATTTCCAACCGTTCCACTTTTTCCCGGTTGCAACCGAAGAGTAGCCCTGTGATCAAGACCGGTATGATCCAACGCATGTCAATTCTCCTTCAATTTCCAGTAATAGGTGGAATCTCTTCTGAGCGATTCAAAAATTAATTTGCCGTCCCGGGGCAAATCCACCCGTCCGTCTTTTAAACCATCGATGTATATACGGGATTTATGCGGCCAGATATACCCGACACCGGTCATGCGCGTGTTATGACGATTCAGGATATATGAAAACGAGATGGCGCTGTCCGCCACGCTTACCGACTGAATATCAAGCGTAACCAGCGCCGGACGGGCGTTTTCATAGGCGACACCGATATAAAATTTTCGGAATGCCTCCGGTTGCAGGTGCCGCAGACCGGACTCCGTCACGCTGCTATCCCTTGCCGTGACGGACAGGGAATCCTGCGCGCCGGCAAGTGAAAAACACGCCGTTATAATCAACAACCATTTCATAAAGATGACTCCGGGAATGAGTGTCGTTTTTGTTAAGGTTTACAATCTTTGTGCCAATTTCGGATAGATGGCGTTTACACGTCTGTGTGCGACGGCGGCCTGTAATAATTAAGAGCGGGTTGTATAGCTATTGCACACAGGGTTGTTGCCTGAGCGGATATAAATCACCGGATTAAAGAGATAAGCGCTTCACGGAGCCATGATTTTACGGCAGACGGGATGAGCCGGGGCTGTCGGCGGGCTAGTCCGCTCAACAGGCCGTTTCGCATGAAGCGGCCTGTTATTGATGGGACTTATGACCTATTTTAATAAAAGCATTTTACGGGTAAAAACATGCCCCTGCCCGGTGGTCAGACGATAAATATAGACTCCGGCGGCCAGATTACTGCCATAAACACGCACACGATGGCGTCCTCTGTTCTGACGGGCATCCACCAGCCGGCGTATGACCCGTCCGCGGGTATCGTACAGGGTGAGACGCACCCGGACGCTTTCTTGCAGATCGTATTGGATAGTCGTCGTCGGATTAAACGGATTGGGAAAATTGGGGTAGAGATAAAACCCCCGAACAGACGGCTGTGTTTTATCCAGAGCGCTGACCGTCCCTTCCACCCGAACCGGACGTTCTGTTTCGGCACGGGCCAGGCTGTCGTCCGTAACCGAGAGATCAAGAGAGCTTATGCCACTGTAGGCAGGCGCTTTCAGGATAAGGATGGCGCGTTTTTCATCCACTTCGGCCTGTAGCCCGCTATCGGCCGCGTTAACCGACCATTGCAGAAGATCAAAAGGAGTGTCGATATCACGAACGATATCGTACAAACTCAATGTCAGACTGTCACCGCTTTCAAAGCGCAGAGTATCCGGCAGGTTTTGAAAAACCGGCGGATCATTCCGCGGGGCCACGTCCACGATGAAGCGGCTTGAATCAGCGGCTTCGCCATCATCCACCACCAGCCACAGGGTATCCGTGCCGAACCAGTCGGCCCGGGCAGAGAACCGCCGTATCGTCTCCCGGTCCTCCACGGTCACGGGATTGCTCGCGGTTGTCCGAACCGTGTAGCCGAGTTCCGAAGCGCCGGTTTCCTTATCATACACATAGGGATACCAGAGACTCACGGTCCAGTCCAGGCTGTCATCTTCGGCGAAAGCGACTTTCGGTAATTGGGTCACAATACGCGGCGGATCGTTGACGGCCTTCACCCGGAAAACTGCCCGTGTGCTGTCTTTCAAACGGTTGGGATCGGTGGCGATAAAGGTGATGGTTTCGCTTCCGTTCCAATCCGCGTCCGGCGGGGTGATGGTGGCCACGCGGTTGGCGTCGATGCGCACCGAAAGTTCCGTGTTACCACTGTAAGTCCAGCTCATTTCGCTGTCGGCATTATCCACGTCGCTGACGTAGTTATCCAAAGCGATGGTAGCAAAGTTTTGTCCTTCCTCAATGGTCTGATCCGGGATGGTACCGACCACCGGCGCATCGTTCACGGCGGTAACGGTGAAAGCCGCCGGGTCGCTGTCGGACAGACCGCCCGGATCGGTGGCGATAAAGGTGATGGTTTCGCTTCCGTTCCAATCCGCATCCGGCGGGGTGATGGTGGCCACGCGGTTGGCGTCGATGCGCACCGAAAGTTCCGTATTACCGCTGTATGTCCAGCTCATTTCACTGTCGGCATTATCCACGTCGTTGACATAGTCATCCAAAGCGATGGTGGCAAATGTTTGTCCTTCCTCCAAGGTCTGATCCGGGATGCCGTTGACTGTGGGCGGATCGTTACCGGCGCCCACGGAAAACACGGCCGCGTCATTGCCGGACAAACCACCCGGATCGGTGGCGGTAAAGGTGATGGTCTCCTGTCCGTTCCAATTGGCATCGGGCGTGGTTATGGTCGCTATACGATTTCCGTCGATGCTCACGGACAATTCCGTGTTACCGCTGTATGTCCAGTTCATTTCACTGTCGGCATTGTCCGGATCGCTGACATAATCATCCAGAGCGATGGTGGCAAAACTTTCACCTTCATTTATGGATTGGTTAGGAATTCCCTGCACCACCGGCGCGTCGTTCACGGCGGAAACAGTGAAACCGGCCGGGTCGCTGTCGGACAGGCCGCCCGGATCGGTAGCGGTAAAGGTGATGGTTTCACTGCCGTTCCAGTCGGCGTCCGGCGGGGTGATGGTGGCCACGCGGTTGGCGTCGATGCGCACCGACAGTTCCGTGTTGCCGCTGTATGTCCAGTTCATTTCGCTGTCGGCATTGTCCACGTCGCTGACATAATCATCCAGGGCGATGGTGGCAAAGCCCTGCCCCTCGCTAACGCTCTGATCAGGGATATTGCCGGCCACCGGC
>RFFS01000071.1 GCA_003696775.1 Calditrichota bacterium | reverse complement strand
GCCTAAGGGCTGGCAGGCGGTCATCGTCAATAAAGGCGGCTTGCCCGTGCCGATTCATTTAACGGCCATCCTGGAAGACGGGCAGGAGGTGACGGTTATCCAAAGCGCGCGCGTTTGGAAGGATCATCCGGTGCGGGTGTCTGTTTGGCTGGGCACGGATAAGCCCTTAAAGCAAGTGGAACTGGATATGGTACGCGTTCCGGATGTTCATCCTGAAAATAACGTGATCAATACATTTTAAGGAGTTTGTGTGCAAAAGATATTGATAACCGGTGGAGCGGGGTTTATTGGCGCCAATTTGGTGCATTATCTGGTGGAAAACCGTCTCGCTAACGTGTTGAATATCGATAAACTGACGTATGCCGGTAATACGGTATCGTTAAAAGGTTTGGAAGAAAGCGGCTTGTATCGTTTTGAGCAGGCGGATATTTGTGATGCGGAAGCAATCGGCAAATTATTTAAGGATTTTCAGCCGGACGGGGTGATGCATCTTGCCGCCGAATCGCATGTGGATCGTTCCATAGACGGCCCGGCGGCCTTTTTGCAAACCAATATCATGGGCACCTATACCATGCTGGACGCGGCGTTAAGTTATTATAAGGGTTTGCCGGCGGAAAAACAGCGCACGTTTCGTTTTCTGCATATTTCCACGGATGAGGTGTTCGGTTCCCTGGGCACGACGGGTATGTTTCACGAAGAGACACCCTACGATCCCCGATCGCCCTATTCGGCAAGCAAGGCCTCCAGCGATCACCTGGTACGCGCCTGGCATCATACCTACGGCTTGCCGGTGCTCATCACCAACTGTTCCAATAACTACGGCCCGTATCAATATCCCGAAAAACTGATACCGGTCATTATCCTGAATGCTTTGCAAAACAAAGCCATTCCCGTGTATGGCAATGGGGAAAATGTCCGTGACTGGCTGTTTGTGGAGGATCATGTACGTGCTTTGTGGCTGGTGTTGAATGAAGGTGCCACCGGCGGTACCTACCTGATCGGCGGCAATAATGAGCAGAAAAACATCGATGTGGTGCGTAAAATATGCGGTTTGCTGGATATGCTAAAAGCGCGAGAAGACGGCCGCTCCTATGTGGAACAAATCACCTTTGTGACCGACCGTCCCGGGCATGATTTACGCTATGCCATCGACGCCACAAAAATAAAAAACGAGTTGGGATGGACGCCGGTGCATGATTTTGAATCGGGCATGCGTAAAACTGTGGAATGGTATTTAAACCATACGGATTGGTGTAATGCCGTTTTGGCGGGTTCGTATAATCTGGAACGCATCGGTTTGGGAGAAAAGGCATGAAAGGTATTATTCTGGCCGGCGGCAGCGGCACGCGCCTGCATCCGGCTACAAAATCCGTGAGTAAACAACTGTTACCGGTTTATGACAAACCCATGATTTATTATCCGTTGTCCACCTTAATGTTGGCCGGCATACGCGATATATTAATCATTACCACCCCTCAGGATCAGGAGCAGTTTCAACGCTTGCTGGGAAACGGTCATGACTGGGGCATCGAAATCAGCTACGCGGTACAGCCCCGCCCCGAGGGTCTGGCGCAGGCTTTTATAATCGGCGCGGATTTTGTAGGTCAGGATCGTGTGGCCTTAATTTTGGGCGATAACATATTTTTTGGTCACGGTTTGCCGGAAAAACTGACTCTGGCACAACAAACGGAAACGGGTGCCACGGTATTCGGTTATTATGTCAAAGACCCGGAACGTTACGGGGTTGTGGCTTTTGACGAAAAGGGACGCGTGCGAAGCATAGAAGAAAAACCGGTAAATCCGCAATCGAATTATGCCGTGACCGGTCTTTATTTTTACGATAACGAGGTATTGGATATCGCCCGGCATATCCGGCCTTCGGCCCGGGGCGAGCTGGAAATAACCGATGTGAATAAGGTGTATCTGGAAAAAAACGCGTTGAATGTCCAGCTATTGGGACGCGGGTATGCCTGGCTGGATACCGGTACCCACGCCTCGCTGGTGGATGCCACGCTATTCATTAAAACCATCGAAGACCGGCAGGGTCTTAAAATAGGGTGCGTGGAGGAAGTGGCATTCCGAATGGGATTTATTGACGGAAATCGCCTGGAAAAGCTGGCGCAACCGATGTTGAAAAGCGGATATGGTCAATACCTGATGGATTTGTTGGAATAACCAACCAATTTAAAATATATCTTCACTGTTATCGGGGATTTCGCCGCCGACATGTATTATTTTTTCATTATGCCCAACACATCCCCGTCGTTGTTTATATTGATATAAATAACGTTGTAGAGACGCACGATCGTGCGTCTCTACAACGCCAAAATAAAAAAGGCCGTACGTTTTTGGTACGGCCTCTTTTCATTCCTTATTGCATGCGTCCTTTGCGCATGAAGGGGCGTTGATGTCCGGGTTTATGCTGGCCATGAGGCATGCTGTCGAAGATGATGCGTTGCTCTTCCGTAAGCAAAGCGCGTATTTGTTGACGATGGGCCGCGCGTATTTTCATGATTTGTGTTTTTAAATCTCCAATCTGATCAATTAGCGCGTTGACCTTTTTCAGGTTAACCGCTTCTTTTGTTTGTAAGGTATGCAACTGTGCCCTTAATTCCTGAATCTTGTTGCGCAAGGGCATGGTTTGCTTCATCCCGTCCAAACGTATGGCTTT
>RFFS01000070.1 GCA_003696775.1 Calditrichota bacterium | reverse complement strand
CATTAAAATAATGTACAACATCGCGCGGTTTGATCATTGTGGTTTCAATTTCCATAAAAACCAGCGCTACCTCATCACGAATGATATTTTTTTGGGCATTCAGATTAAAAATAACAACCGGTTCAAAGTTTAAAGCCGTAACCAATTGAGACAAATCATTCAGCGTTTTGGAATCTTTATCGATAATTAAGACATTGCGCATATATTATTATTCACCATCCTTTTTTTGCCATTATCGGCCAAACCTTTCCAATATGAAACTTATGGTTTTATTTTAGGCTGAAATTGAGTAACGGCGTACCAGGTAAGTTCACGAGGTTCTATTTATCCCGACGCAGCTAATTGTTTACTATCACCGTCCGATATTTTAAAACATTGTGTAAAGAATCATTCAGAATTAACCGCTTATGCCACACATTCAAACAAACGAAAACGACAATCTACTATACAACATATTGCATTATACGTCCGACGCGATCATTATCGTCCGTCTAAATGAGGATGCCCTGCCGGGTTCCATAGTAAATATGAGCGATGCGGCGGTATCCATTTTACAACGGCCGCTCAGAGAAATGCTGGACACGGATATTGCAACTTATATTCACGAAAATGCCTATCGTGAACTAACCCTGATGAATGGCAAGGCGACACAGACCGTTAATTTGGACATCGTGTCCAGGGAGGGGAAGATTATTCCTCTCAAAGCCCATGTGAGCCGGGGTTCCTACCGTAATCAGGATGTATTAATCATTATTGCGCGTGACAGCAGAGAACGTCAACAATTGGAGAACAAACTTTCACAGATAGAAAAACTGGAAGCCGTGGGGCAACTGGCCGGCGGCATTGCTCATGACTTCAATAATGTATTAGCCGGGATCAGCGGGTTGGCAGAACTGACCCTCCGCAAACTCCCGGAAGACCATAAGGCGGTTTCATCGATTAAAACCATTTACCAAAAAGCTAATAACACAGCCAATATGGTGCGCCAACTGGTGGCCTTCAGCCGCAAACAATCCCTTACCCAAAAAGAAACGGATGTAAACAAAATCATTCGCCAAAACCAAAAGCTATTGGAACGGTACCTGGGAGAAGATATACGCTTTATCATCGATACACAGGCCGGTTTACATATCATCCGCATAGACCCGTCCGCTTTGGATCAGATTATCACCAATATGTGCATCAACGCGCGGGATGCCATGCCCGACGGTGGCACGTTAACGATCCGCACACGCAATATCACCACCACCCGTGAACGCGTAACTACTTCCGGCCTGATGCCGGCCGGACGATATGTACACCTGGCCATCGAAGATACCGGCATGGGCATTGCAGATGACACCTTAAAGCATATTTTTGAACCATTTTATACCACCAAGGATGTGGGTTACGGCACCGGTTTGGGCCTGTCCATAGTTTATGGTTTGCTCAAACAGCACGGCGGTTTTATCGATTGCCGAAGCCAAATTGGAGAAGGCACTCAATTTGATATGTATTTTCCTTTTTACAAGGAACAGCAAAGCAAAAAAAATAAAAAACAAAGCGAAGTCAAACTGAGCGGTACGGAATCCATATTATTGGTAGAGGATGAGGCCGATCTTATTTTATTTTTAAAAGAAAGTCTCGAGCTGTACGGATATACCGTTTATATTGCTCATAATGGCGCGAAAGCCCTGGACATTTTTGAAACAAAGAAAGATGAAATTCAGTTGGTGATTTCGGATGTGGTCATGCCGGAATTAGGCGGCATTGAATTGAAACTGATATTGGAAAAGCAAAAACCGGAGTTGCATTTTTTACTTATAAGCGCCTATACCAACCGTCTGGAACCGGGCGTGCCTTTTTTACAAAAACCTTTTCAATCGCGCGAGTTACTGGAAGTTGTACGCGCTATTTTAGATAAAACCTATCGTCACCCGGAAGACATGTAATCCTTATTCGCCGATAATATCCGTTGACTGGACCAGCTTATCCACCACCTTTTCGATGACGGAATCGTCAAAATAACGCCGCGAAGCGATTTTTTCTTTGATTTTATCCAGTTCCTGCGGTGTAAGCGTTTTGGATGTTTTTACGTCATCCAGATATTTCCGCGCTTCGGCCTTAAGGGAAAGGAGTTCCCTGCCTTCGCTGGAAATTTCAACCTGATCCCTGGAATGTGGCTGGCCTGTGGAAACAGAACTGACCGCCTCATTCTTTTTATATTGCTCATTGGATTTTCCGGCTTTTTTAGCCGGATCCGTCCGTTTCAGATCAGGAGACGTCGAAAATAAATTTCTAATTGGGCCCATTTTCTCACTCCTGAATAATATTTATTCGGTTAATATTGCCTTTTAGCTGATCACCGGCACGGCGGGTTTGCCGCGCTTTTTCCGCGATACCGGCCGATTCCTGTATGACCGCTAATTTTCGCTGTTCCAGGTTTTTATAAATTTTGTCATCGATTTGCACCAGTTTGGACGCGATGTGCGAGATATCTTTCATCAAGGCCTTGCTCACATCATTAACGGCTGCCTCCGCGATCGATTTCCGCTGATTTTCCAATTCCTGTATTTTCTCAATCCACTCCTTGCGATAATTGACCATTTCCGACAGTACCTTTACAGGAAGTTGTTCCACTTGTTTCACCACCTTTTCGGAAATGGTTAACACGGAATTAAAATAATCCAGTTGGGTGCGTAAGATATGTTCCAACGCCTGGGACTCATTATTATTTTGGAACATCTTATATTCTCCCGTTATAAATCATGCCCACAAGGTCCTGCATTTTACGATTTAATTTAACCATCTCTTCCGCGGGTATGGTACGAACCACCTCACCGCTCTCCTTATTTTTAATAACGACAACGGGAGGGTCCCCTTCGTCAACAACTTCAAAAGTGATCTGATTGTTATAGACCGATGCCACTTTATTGGTACGTTTGATGACGTCATTTAAATCGGCTTCCTGCTGGTTAGATTGCTGCCGGTTTTCATTTTGAGCACCATATTCTTTTTTTATTTCCGCTTTCACCACAGGTTCTACATTTTTAACCGGCGCCACAGGGGGGGAAGCATTGATAGGGTCATTTGCAATGATGTTGTTCATGATTACCTCCTAAAATAATCCGCCACCCGCGCTAATGGAAGCGCTGAACAAACTAAAGAATTGTTGCTGGCTCTGCACGGTGTACATGGCGTCCTGTAGCTGGATAAATTGATCGGTTAATTGTTTGCGTTTTTGATCCAGTAAGGTGTTTTCCAGATCGATACGTGTTTCGAGTGTCTGGATTTGACTGGTGATATTTTTTTTGCTTTGGGATATCGTGCCACCTGTTTTCACATAATCTTCAAGATAATCATTGATCCGTGTGGCAATCCCGTCGGAGCCGTTAAAAATATCGGAAACATATTCCGAATTGGTTTCCACGGCGGTACGGAATTTATCCTCATCTGTAATGGATAACTTACCCTGCTGGTCCATTTCCATGCCGATGTCATATAACAAATTGTAATCCGTATAAGTTACATCGGTCACTTCACTGGAAATAATATCCCGTAAATCCACGGAAAGATTTCGGTATTTAAGATCATCCGCCAGGGCGCCGCGTTCCCCTTTCGTGGGATCGTACTGGGCCTCTTTGCGCAAAAAGTCTATGGCTTCGTTGTACGCTTTAATAAAACCGTCCACCTCTTCCTTAACGGCATCATAATCCGTGGAAACGGTTACCGTTTCGTCCGTGGCAAAAACATCGCGTAAATTGAGTGTCACCCCTTTAATGGCATCATCCACGGTGGAACTGTCACGATAATAAGTTAATCCGTCAATGGTAAATTGCGCATTCAGTTCGGATGTGGTGGCGCTGCTGCCCACATTATGGATGTAGCCGCCGGAGGTTCCGCTTGAGGCGGAATTGGCATTGATCTGCAAATCGTCCAGCAAAGTGGATGTACCAAAGTCTATACGATAGGTATAACCGCTGTTATTGCTGATGAATTGCAGACGGCTGGTACCGTTTTGTTCGCTCACCACCGAGGTATTCACGCGTTCCTCGTTTTTGATGGTTTCATCGGCCACAGCCTGATCCATAGCGGCGTCAACCGCGGAACTAATAGCTTTAAGCACGCTTTCGTTATCGCCGCTGAACACACTGGCATCTACCGTTACACTTATGAAAACGCGGTTGTTGGCATCCGCGTCCGTGGGATGCGCTACTTCGATGGTAAAGGTTTGATCGGTTGTATAGGAAGTAAAATCGGAAGCGGTGCTGCTGTATTGTTGGGATACCCGTGTATCGGCGCTGGCCAGGCGGGCCACGCTGATGGCATGGGAACCGGTGTTAGCTTCGGATGTGGCGCTGGCGGTAAACAGATCTTTGTTGGACGATTCGGCCTTGCGCGCGGCAAAATAATCCGTGAACTGATCGGTCATGCGCTTGGTACGGCTCTGTAACGCAGAAAGCTTCGAATCCAGAGTGGACAGAAGCGAGGTCGTATCATTCAGCTTGTTTTTGCGTTCGGTTAATTGATTGAGCGGTTCCTGCTCAAAGCGCATAAATTGTTCAACCAGATATTGAACCGAACCCTGGTTGGCGTATAACGATGTCACATCCATGATGTCACCTGTTGTTAATTAGACCACATTCATATTTTCCGACCATATCGCTTTTAAGTCTTCAAAATATGTCTTAGCCTCGGCAAAATTGCCCCTGGATATAGAATTATTTAAATATCGGTAAATATTATAAAACGTAGTGCTAATTTCCCTGTATTCAAAATTAAGAGAATTGATCAACACCTGGATTACCTTTAAAGCACGGTTGCGGTCCTGTTGCGCACAGGCGCTGATTCCGGCATCATACACATAGGCGATCAGTTGTTCGGGGCTGGCGGTCATAATTTTCTGCGTCAGGTACGGATTCATACCTGCTTTTTGTTTGTGTGCGTATGTTTGTGCTGCGGCGTACATGTTATTCAATTCTCCTTAGTTTAAACTAAAAGGCAGAGGGCTTAAAGCCCCCCACCTTTGGTTATTGTCACTTCCTTCCTTAGAAGAGCGAGAGTACCATTTGCGGCGCGGCGTTTGCCTGGGACAGTGATGATACGGCTGTTTGTTGCAAGATTTGCATCTTAAGCACTTCCATCTGTTCCTTCGCAAAATCGGCGTCTTCATAGGTACTTCGGACGTTTTCCGTGTTGGTAATGGCGATACCCAGTGTGTTTTCCTTAGCGGAAAGACGCGCTTTGTATTCCCCCACATCCTGCGCACGGGAAGCCAGTGTGTTAATGGCCGAATCCAACGTGGTTAT
>RFFS01000069.1 GCA_003696775.1 Calditrichota bacterium | reverse complement strand
GGAACGGCCCACGCCGATAATGCCGCCCCCGCGTTATGGGGCGGGTTGATTCTTTCACGTTGCGCCGCCAGCCATCCGCCCGATGTGCAGGCCCTGCCGGTACCGCGCGGTTTATTTTATGTCGTGTTGCATACGGATATCGATGTTAACACCCGACAGGCGCGGGCCGCCTTGCCGGAATCCATACCGCTAAAAACAGCGGTGCGACAATGGGCCAACACGGCTGCCGTGGTACAGGCGATTTATCAGGAAGACTGGGCGCTGTTGGCGCGGGCCATGACCGATTGGGTAGCCGAACCGGTGCGCGCGCGGTATATTCCCCATTATGAGGCCTGTCGGCAGGCTGCCCTGGATAACGGCGCGTTGACTTTCAATATATCCGGCAGCGGGCCGTCCGTTTTTGCCTTTTGCGAACAGCGGGCCATAGCCGACAAGGTGGCCCGGGCCTGGGAGCAGATATGCCGTGAACGGGGGCTGGGTTTTCACATCTGGTCGGATGTTATACGCAATACCGGTGCGGAAATTTTGGAGATTGAGGACTGATGCTCTTTTACAGTACCAAAAACAGATCGCATAAAGTGAGCCTGGAAGAAGCCGTACGCCGGGGCATGCCCCCGGATAAGGGGCTGTACATGCCGGAAATGCTTCCTCGGCTTTCCCAGGCATTTTTTAATGACCTGCCACGGCTTTCACTTAGAGATATTGCCGTACAGGTGGCGTCTGTTTTTCTAAGGGATGTCTTGACGGAGCAGGCCATTAAGGAAGTGGTCGAAGACAGCATTACATTTGAAACACCGCTGGTCCGGTTGGAGAAAGGGCTGCATGTGCTGGAGCTTTTCCATGGCCCCACATTGGCCTTTAAGGATGTGGGCGCGCGTTTCATGGCCCGACTGATGGCCCGCTTGCATCCGCGTGGAGAGATGCTGCATATTTTGGTGGCCACATCCGGTGATACGGGCAGTGCCGTGGCCCACGGCTTTTATAATGTCCCGGGTGTGCGGGTGATACTGTTGTATCCGGCTGGGCGGGTGAGTCCCTTGCAGGAAAAACAGATGACGACACTCGGCGGCAATATCATCGCCCTGGAAGTGGATGGTGTTTTCGACGATTGTCAACGCCTAGTTAAAAGCGCCTTTGCCGATGAGTCCCTAAATGCGCGTATGGCGTTATCTTCCGCCAATTCCATTAACATTGCCCGGCTTCTGCCGCAATCCTTTTACTATTTTTATGCCGTGGGACAAATGATGCGCATCGGAGAGACGCCGCCGGTGATCGCCGTACCCAGTGGTAATTTTGGGAATTTGACCGCCGGCTTATTGGCCCAGCGCATGGGATTGCCGGTAAGGCGGTTTATCGCCGCGGTGAATGCCAATGCGGTTTTCCCGGCCTTTTTACGGGATGGGGTTTTCCGACCCGCGCCTTCGGTGGCTACCCTGTCCAACGCCATGGACGTGGGCAACCCCAGCAACCTCGGACGCATCATCGATTTATTCGGGAGCGATATGGAAACCCTGCGCCGTCATATTTATAGCGCCTCGTTCAGTGATGCCCTAACCCGGGAAGCCATTGGGGAGATATACCGGCGTTACGGATATGTGGCGGACCCGCATGGCGCGGTGGGTTGGCTGGGTGTGCGTCATTACCGGCGGACATCAGGCGATGAACATCCGGCGTTATTTCTGGAAACGGCTCATCCGGCCAAATTTGCACCTACGGTGGAAAAGGAAATCGGACAAAACGTGCACCTGCCCGAGCGGTTGCAAGCCTGCCTGGAACGTTCTGTAAAAAGCCGGCCGATTTCCGCTGAATACGACGATTTTAAGCATTTCCTGTTGCATATACCCGCTTAAAACCGGCCGGGTGTCTGTTGTATAACAAGAGCGTCGTATAAAAAAATTATTCCATGATAGTTAAAAGTTAGGGATAGGAGTCAGTTTTTGTTCCGGCGTGCGGCCTTACTTTTACCTTTAAAAGGAATTCCTATCAGCGGAGCCGCCCAGCAAACATTAAAGGCGCCGGCTGTAAAAGCCAAAAAGCCGACAATGCAAGCAAAGATTCGATAAGAATCGAAAAACAAGGCGTATCCGATAAGTAACGTACCCAATACGATGTCTATGCTTCGGCCTGTTTTACCACTTTTAAAATTCTGGAATGTTTCCCTGAAAGAATTTTTATTTTCCATGTTCTATCCGTTGTTTCTTACGTGCTTTGATAACTTCCGACGGAAAGGTGTTTTGACTGATTTCGATGCTTGTTTCTATATGAAAGCCTGCCTGGATGAGGTATTCTTGAAACGAAACGGGTCGGCAACCGGTTAAAAGTCCGGGCAGGTTTTGCGCCACCCAAAACCAAAGTTTGTTAATACGTTTTTTGCCAAAGGAAAATGTCGATATGACCAGTCGTCCATCGGGTTTGAGTACCCTGTAAAATTCTTTTGCTATTTTTGGAAAAGTATCAACAGGCATTAAATCGACCATAAAATTATTTATGACCAAATCAAAGCGTTCATCGCTAAAATCGAGCTGAAGGACGTTACCTTCCTTCAGTACAACATTTTGCGCGGTTAATTTTCCCAAACGCTGTTGTGCTCTTCGCAACATATCCGGTGATAAATCAATACCAATATTAATACCATTGGGGTTAAGTTGGACTATTTTTTTAAAGACCATTCCGGTACCACAGGCAACTTCCAAAATGGTTTCCTTATCATGAATGTCGGCCAGTTTTATAACGTGGCGCGCCGCTTTGCTTTCTGTTAACAGGCTCCATAAATTATAAAACCAGGCTACTTGTTTATAATTTCGCTTTGTTGTCGTCGTATCGAATTCTCTTGATAACGTTTTCATGATACTATATCCGTTTATTATGACGTAATCATTATC
>RFFS01000007.1 GCA_003696775.1 Calditrichota bacterium | reverse complement strand
GTATATAAGGGGAACGTGATCCAATTTCTCAGTTACGAGGGAACGGTTACCGCCGCGGATGGCCCGGCAAGCGGAATGACCAGTATCGATATCGGTGTGGCGGAGGATGGTTTGGATAACGAAGGCCTATCCCTGCAGCTTTCCGGTCAGGGCGATACCTACCGCTCTTTTACCTGGAACACCCCAACCCCGCAAACACCCGGCCAGCCCAACAGCAACGACCAACTAGAACAAACATTACCCGTAAGCCTGCTCAATTTTAAAGCGCGCCGGTCCGGGAATGCGGTTACCCTGGAATGGCAAACCGCATCGGAAATCAACAACGCCGGTTTTATACTGGAACGGGCCATGGATCAGGGCGAACCGGAAATAATCGCCACCTACCATGATTCGCCGGCCTTGCTTGGCGCGGGTAACAGCAACTATGTTCACAACTATGCCTTTCAGGACGTATCCATCTCAGCCGGACATACCTATACATACATCCTTTATCAGGAGGATTATTCGGGCACACGCCACCGCTTAAGCGCTTTGAGCATAGCCACCACGCCCAGCTATCCGGATAAGCCGGAGCTGGTGGGTAATTATCCCAATCCTTTTAATCCCGAAACGTTTATTCGCTACCGTTTACCTCATAAAATGAAGGTAAAACTGGAGATTTTTGATCTGAAAGGCCGTCTTATCCGCACGCCCGACCAAGGATTGAGAGAGGCCGGCGTTCATGATATTCGTTTCGCCGCGCGCGGTTTAGCCTCCGGGATTTACTATTACCGGCTGACCACCCCGTCCACCGTGGTGACACGTAAAATGATTCTGCTTCCATAGCTTCACGATCCACTCAACCCAGAGCCGACCAGGCTGGCAGCTCCCAAAATTTTATATTTCCGATAAGGAAAGATATGGCTTTTTTTCATCTCTTTTCCTTTTTATACAAAATTATGTACACAATCTAGTTTGCCATATCTTTCCCTTTTTACACCATATTATGTACACAATCGATTTATTCTGGTTTTGCACTCACCGTCTCATAAACCTTGCCCTTTTTACAATACAATTGTATGCCCTGCACCAAACGTTGACAAATGAAATACAGCAACGGACATTTTAACGCTCAACACATCCCCCTTTTCCTATTTTGTATTTTGTATTTTTTATTTTTTATCCCTATACCTACCCGGAAATCATCATATAATAAAACCACATGGAGCCGAAAAAGGAAAACCCCGGCGATTTAAGGGACACATGGGTGGGATTATATTTCGCCGGGGTTGTTGGGGAGGTTAAGAAGTTTTTAACGCAGTAATATCATTTTCCTGCTTTGCGTCTGATTGTTCACCGTTAAGCGATAGAGATAGGTGCCGCTGGCTACCCCGTGACCGGTGGTATTACGTCCATTCCATTTAAAGTTGTATGTTCCGCCATTTAAAACACCATTATACAGCGTGGCCACATGACGTCCGTTGATATCGAAAACTTCCAAACGTACTTTTTCAAATCCGTTGCTGTTTAAAGCAAAACGGATGGTCGTTTCCGGGTTAAACGGATTGGGATAGTTGGATTGTAAATCAAACAACCGCGGAATAGCACGGATTGCCTGTGTCGGTGCGATACCCGTGGCTACGGATGTCTCCCCCAATTTGGACTGTACCACGCTTGGACTGCCCTGGGCGCCGGGACGTGCCCAGATGGTGACAACCGAACCCACGGCATAGGTGCTTATATCCGTCGGTTTAAATTGCTCATCGAGAACAACCGAACGGGAGGTCACTTCAAACGCCGGCCCGTTGACCCATATTGTGGAACCGCTTCGGGCGCTTACGGTACCCACAACCAGAATCATATCCGGCGTATCTTCCAGCTTAATTTCCGTGGCAAGAAGTTGACCGTCGTTTTGATACACGCCTTTTATTTCCACAAGGTCGCTGACACGCAGCGAATCATAGCTCATGGGTTGTCCGTTGAGGTCAAAGACTTCGGTTTGGGCATCCGTAACAAACGCTTGACCGCCCACAACCATAAACGCCACACCTATACTGTCCACGGTCGCCGTAAGCTGCACTTCCTTACGATCTTTTTTCTCCACGCGGACGCGTAAGGCATAATAAAGGCTGTCGCTGCGTAACCCGGCCTTTACTTCAACAGGCGTGCCCAAAGCCAACTGATCCCAGCTTATGATTTGACGCATGGAATCCAGAATCACCGTACTGCTGTCCATTTGGAAAACACGTCCGTCAACCGTCAGAGTCGCCGCGCTGATTGCTTCCACATGACCGCGCACTTCAACATGCGGAGTATAAAAGCGTTTCACCTTTATGCGTCGGGCCACAACCGACGAATCCGTTTGCAGCATGCCTTTAACCTTGACACGCAGCCCTTTTTCCAAATCACCGAAGGCCAGGGTTTGATGTTGGTAATCAAAAATTTCCGTAGAAACCGTCACCCATACGCGGATACCCAAAACATCGATAAAATCGGCGCCTACCGAGTCAATCGCCCCGGTGAATGCCACTTCATTTTCTTCGGGTGATTTCACTTTGATTTTTTTGGCTACATTAGCGCTGTCCGTACTGTAATACTCTATTTCCACATACATGCCCGTCCGCAGATCGGAAAACGTTCCTTCGGAATCGTGACGTAATTTTATCCGGGTATTTTCGGTAACCTGAATATCGGTAAAATTGACCACCAGCCCACCGTCGTACAGAGAATCGATGCGTCCGTACATTTCGATTTCATCGCTATCATGATCGTTGTCATGGTCACGCTCCGATTCATCTTCCACTTTCATGGCCGTCCAGACGGAATCCATGAAAACCGCTTCCACTTCAACCGATAATCCAACGGCTAATGAGGCGAAACCGAATTGGGGATCATCCGATTTATATTCCGTCCGGTCATCCACATATATCCGATACATGCTGACTTCGAACCAGTTTGTGCCCAGGGCGGTGATAGCACCTTCGGTTTTTATTTTATTATGATTGTCCTCATCATTTTCCGATTCTCTTTTAATTTTTCGGGCATAATTGAGGGAATCGTTGACAACGGAGCCTTCCACTTCCACATAATCGCCCGGGGCAAGGTCCGAAAAAGCAAGCGTCCTGTCGTGTTCATCGTAAACAACCGTGGCGCTATCCGCATAAAACGGAAAACCTGCCACAACAAAATGAAAACCATCCATTTCTGAAATAGAACCTTTTACTTCTATTTCTTCATGATGATCATCATCATCAAAATTTTCCCTTTCTATTTTTCGGGCGTATGCCGTTCCGTCGGATAACCATTTACCTTTAATTTTAACCCGGTCGCCAATTTGTAATTGCCCGAACGTAAGGTCCGTGCCATAATCCTTGTCGCGTATTTCGGTAAACACATCGACCAAAAACGTTTGACCGGAAACAGTAATGGTTTCATTACCCAGGTCTTCAATCGCCCCCCTGACCTTGATATCGTCGTCCGCCATAAGCGGCGTGCTGAGGGCAAAAATCGACACCCCCCATGTAATTAAAAAGGCGATAAAT
>RFFS01000068.1 GCA_003696775.1 Calditrichota bacterium | reverse complement strand
GTAACGGAACAGGGCAAGGGCAGGCATCACTACATCGGAGCCGGTTGGTTCAGCCGCTCCCTGCCTGCTTCCACGGGACACCTTATAGCCTTACTCCAACTCCGACCGTTTCCGGAACAGATGCTGCGGAATGCAGGCCTGACTCCCGAACAGACCACCCTGTTAAACAACGACCACTGGGTGGAAGCCTTTTTCGGACAGGATAAAGCGGAACGCCTGGCCGCCTATTGCGCCCGCTTACGGGGTGCTGAAATTTCCGGCGACGCCCTGCGCATGATCAGTGAACATCATAAACAAAAAAACGCCCCGCGCATATTTTATCCGCAAATTCACACCGGCGGCGATCTGAGTCGCTTTCCGCTTTTGGAATCCATGCGACAGCAATTAAGCCGTCATTATCCCCTGTTGGATAAAGTTCTTAATCGCGGTTCGGGTAAAGAAAAAGCGCCAACCGATGCCCGTCACATACAAATCAATCTATCCATCGGGCACCACCCGAAGGAAATGGCCGCCCTGTTCGGCCATTTTATTCAGACGCCCGCCCTGCGCGCCTACCGGCTGGAAAAACGTAGCGCTTATTTGCCGTTCGAAGCCATTCATCTCATCAGCGGCGAGGCGGCAAATGTTTTCCGGATACATGATCAAACCGATGTTTTACTGGTTTCCGATGTGCGCTATATTAGTGACACGGATTCTCTGCGTGAAAACGGTACGATAATCGTCAACAGTCCGTTCAGCGCGGCACAAACCTGGGATCGCATCCAACCCGCCGGGCGGCGGCATATCCGCGCGAAAAACATCCGGCTGTTTACGGTAAACGCAACGGAAACGGCGACCCGTGCCGCGCGCACACCCGCGCAACAGGCCTGGCACATGATGCTGGCTTTATGCGGCGCTTTCGCGGCGGTAATGCAAGAACCCGGCGCTCCAGACCGTGCCTTGAAAGTGGTCTTAAACCGCACGGCCCCCCATTCCCTGTTATCTGCTTTTGAAGAGGGGAAAAAATCCGTACGTCAGACATACTGGGCGCAACTGCCCGCGTATGAATCGTTAAAGGCGCCGGATACCCTGCCCACACCCTGGGCGATCAGTAAAAACGGCCTTTTTGACAAAACCGTATTCGATCCCGCCTATTTTTGGGATACAGTCGGCTACCTCTATCGGGAAGAGGAACAGGATAACCTGCTGACCGATCCCATGGTGGCCGTGGAAGCGCTGCCGGCGCGTACCAGCACCTTCCGGGATTTGTCGCCTTCCCATACCTATATCCCCCGCTTCGACGCGGAAAACTGCAGCGCCTGCGGTCTCTGTTGGGCCAACTGTCCGGAATCGGCCCTGCCGACCGTTGTGTTTACCGTGGAAGATTTATGGCAGGCCGCCGTTACCCGCGCCGGAGAAAAAAACCATACCCTGCAACAGTTGAAACGCCTGCAATCTTCTCTGATTAAAATGGTACATAAACGGGCAAAAGAAAGCATGCCGCGGGATATCCGTCACGCCGGAACCCTGTTTAGCAACGCTTTTGATTTCATGATTGAGAAATTAAACGCCGATGAAGCGACCGAGGAAACCCTGCGCTCGGAATTCAACGGTGTGCTGCCTTATCTGGAACGTTTTCCGTTGGTGCGTTCGGCCGCCTTTTTTGATCACACGGAACAGGAAAAAAGCGGTACCGGGCGCCTGCTAAGCATAGTTATTAACCCCTATACCTGTAAAGGATGCAGCGCTTGTATCGCCATTTGCCCCGATAACGCTTTGACGCGCATCGAGGCCCGCCCGGATGTGATTGACAATTATAAGCGCCAGTTCACCTTGTTAACGGCCCTGCCGGAGAACCGTCAATCCACTTTCGACGATTATATTCAACAGACCGATCGTCCGGATGGTCGCGAAGTATATCGCCTGATCAACCGCCAGGCCTATTTCTCCATGCCCGGCGGCGATAACGGTCTGCCCGGAAGCGGCGTTAAAACCGCCCTGCATCTGACCCTGAGCGCTTTTGAAACCCTTTTGCAACCCCGACGCCGGGAATGGCTGGAACAGTTGAACACCCTGATCCACAAACTGGAAACCCGTTCCCAAAACCTGCTGAATGAAGCGGTGGACATCAACAGTTTTGATGACTTTTACCAACGTCTGATGGCGCTGGATGATCATTCCGAAGGAATCGGTGCGCTGATTGCCGGGGAAGAAGCCGCGCATAAAACATCCCGGGCACGCACCCGTCAATTAAAGGAATTTGCCGCGCTCATCAAGGCATTAAAGGAAGACCGTGCGGGCCTGCAAAAAGGCAGCGACGGTTATGGCGCGGCGCCGATGGGACTGGTGTTCCACGCCGAAGGTTCCCTGAGCTGGATGGCCGACTATCCCTATAATCCCTTTGCCTATCCCTGGCTGAACCGCTCCGGGAGCCAACTGACGGAAAGCGCCCGGGGTATGTTCGATGGCATGGTTCGGCAACTCCTGCCGATAATCAACCATATGCGTCAGGCCGTTTCGCTTCTGGAAGGTAAGCGCACCCCATGGACGCCTGCCCACCGTTATGAAGAACTTACGGAAAAAGAAAAGAGCTGGTGTCCGCGGGTATTGGTGATCATGAACAGTGATACCTTTCATCAACAATACATACGGAGTTTTGCCACCCATCAACGTCCCATACATACCGTGGTCATCAACAGCGATACCCGGAACCGCTTTGATCCGGCATTATGGGCATTGGGCATGACGGACCGACCCGTTCTGCAGCTTTCGCCGGGGCATCATGGCAATATGCTGCGCTTTATTCGTGAAACCGCCGACGGTCAACTACCCGTTTTTATCTTTGCCGATGCCAATGAGCCCTATCGTCAGGGAATAGCCGAAGACCGCGCCTGGGAACAGCATCAACGCGCGGTAGCCACGCGTGTTTTTCCCGTCTGGCGATACCGGCCGGACAACCATCTCCACTACGGTGAACGCTTCGACCTGTCCGCCAACCCTGCGCCGGAGGACGACTGGGTGGAGATCGTACTGGAACGCACCGCCACCACTCCGCCGGAACGCATCACCTACCGACTTACCCCGGCGGATTGGGCCGCCCGTGAATCGGCCTGGCAGAACGAATTCCGCCCCATTGCGCCTTCCGAATGGTCCGATCGTTGGTTTACGGTGGCCGATTATCTGGAACTGCCGGAAAAAGAGCAAGCCAACGTCCATCCCTATATCATTTATAAGGATGAAAAGGAACGCCTGCATAAACTGGCCGTTTCGGAAAAAGTGATTGACCTGTGTCGCCTGAAAAAAGCGCAATGGTACCTGTTGCGTCAATTGGCCGGTGTTATTCCTTACGATCCGGCCTATCAGGAAACACGCCTGCGGGAACGTATCAACGCGGCGCTTGATGAACAAAAACAAAACCTGAGTAAGAGTTATGAAGAACGATTAAGGCAATTGGAACAGGAGCATTTTAGTCTGTACCACGCCCGGTTAAAAGAAAAGCTGCTTAAACTCTATCGACAAAAAACCGCTGCGCCGGACGGCGGAGAAACGGAGCGCGCCTGATGGGGTTATTCAATACCTTACCCACTTTCCAACGTGGTATCCACCCCGGAGATTTTAAAGACCTGACACGCCATCTGCCCATAGAGCGCATGCCTTTTTCCGCGGAACTGACCATTCCCCTCAGCCAGCATCTCGGCGCGCCCTCGAAACCCCGGGTAAAGGTAGGCGATACGGTGCAACGCGGACAGTTGATTGCCGAACCGGGTGGGTTTGTTTCCATTGGGCAACACGCCCCGGTTACGGGAACCGTTACGGCGATTGAACCGCGCCCGCATCCCACGGGACGTATGGTGGAGTCGATCATCATCGCCACCGATCCTTTTTCGCCGCAAACCTTTTACAACGAACATCCCATGGACTGGGAAGCCTTATCCCCCCGGGAATTGATATCGCTTATCCAACACGGCGGCTTTGTGGGTTTGGGCGGCGCGGCATTCCCAACTCATGTTAAGCTCAGCGTCCCGGAAGGCAAGCACGCCCGATTCTTGATTGTAAACGGCGTGGAATGTGAACCCTATCTGACCAGCGACCACCGTGTTATGTTGGAAGAATACGACGATCTGTTTTACGGCATTCGTATTTTGCAAAAAATACTGGATGTCCGACAGGTTTATATCGGTGTGGAAAATAACAAGGAAGACGCCATCGAGGTATTGCGTAACCATGTCCCGGACGACATGGCCTGTGAAGTCATCGCACTGGAAACCAAATATCCGCAGGGTGCGGAGAAAATGCTGATCGAAGCGGTACTGCACCGGGAAGTACCCAGCGGTAAACTGCCCATCGATGTGGAAGTGGTGGTGAACAACAGCGGCACCATTACCGGCATCGGCCATATGTTTCGCTTTGGCCAACCGCTGATAGAGCGGGTGGTTACGGTTACCGGCCCCGGCATCAAACGGCCGGCCAATGTGCGTGTTCCCATCGGTACGCCGTTAACGGAGTTGCTGAACTTTTGCGGGGGCATCACCGATGATACCCGTCAAATTCTGTTTGGCGGCCCCATGATGGGCGCGCCGCAGGCCCGTCTCGACGTTCCCATATTAAAAGGCACCTCCGGCATTCTTTGTTTAACGGAAAACGAAATTAACGTACGCGAGGAGTACCCCTGTATCCGCTGCCTGCGCTGCGTGGATGTGTGCCCGGTCGGTCTGAACCCCAGCCGGCTTGGCGCCCTGGCCAAATCCCGCGATTACGAGCATATGCTCGATTTTCATGTCATGGATTGTGTGGAATGCGGCTCCTGTTCTTATATCTGCCCGTCCAATATTCCGCTGGTACAACGGTTTCGCGTGGCCAAAGGTCTGCTGCGCGAACAACAGGCACGAAACAAAGCGAGTTAATGATTCATGGAAAAAAAGATCGAACTGCTGTTATCCTCTTCGCCTTTCTTAAAGCAACAGGAAGATACGCCCGCAGTGATGCGTCAGGTTATTTACAGCCTGTTACCCGCGGCGGCGGGCGCGTTGTGGTTTTTCGGCATCAGCGCGTTGCTGATCATGCTTACCGCCATGCTGTTTGCCCTGCTTACGGAAGGCGTATATAACAAACTAACCGGACGGGCGAATACCCTGCGCGACGGCAGCGCCTTGCTGACCGGTCTGTTGCTGGCCATGACACTGCCCCCGGGCATTCCCTTATGGATGGTAGCGCTGGGTACTTTTTTCGCTATCGCCATTGGCAAGTTGATCTTTGGCGGCCTCGGCTCCAACATCTTTAATCCCGCTCTGGTGGGGCGGGCTTTTTTGCAGGCTTCTTTTCCCGTAACGCTGACCACCTGGGTGGCGCCCGGCAACGGCCTGTCTTTTATGCAGTGGCGCAGCGCGGCCTTTACACTGCCTTTTGTACGCGAAAAAGTTGCCGCCGTCAGCACAGCCACACCTTTGTCCATGATGAAATTTGAAGGGCAACTCACGCCGTTTAAAGCTTTATTTCTGGGAAATTCCGCCGGTTCCCTGGGTGAAACCAGCGCCCTGTTGCTACTACTGGGCGGCATCTATATGGCCGCGCGACATTACATCAACTGGCGTATTCCCACGGCACTTTTTGCCACGGTTATCGTAACCGCCTCGGCCCTGCATTGGCTTAACCCGGAAACATACGCCCCGTTTTGGTTCCATCTCTTTTCCGGCGGTTTGATGCTGGGTGCCCTTTTTATGGCCACCGATCCCGTCACCTCGCCCGTTACCCATCGCGGTTGCTGGTTGTTTGGCGCGGGTATCGGTCTGCTGGTGGTGGTCATACGTACGTTTGGCGGCCTGCCGGAGGGCGTTATGTACGCCATCCTGTTGATGAACGGCGTCAGTCCCTTACTGAACCGCATCGCGCAACCGCCCATTTACGGTGATCCGGCAAAATTCAAAAAAAACGAGGCGCACAATGAGTGAAACAGGCATTCCCATACAGGCCCCGCCGTCGGTAGGCGGTTCCCGGCTTATGCTGGCCATGGGCAGTGTCGGCTTTATCGCCGGCATTCTGATTGTGTTTACTTTTCAATTTACGCAACCGATTATCAAAGCCAATGAAAAAGCCTTTCTGGAACAATCCATTTTTGAGGTGTTTCCGCAAACGGCGTATAAAAAGGTATTCACACCGGATGAAAACGGCGTGTTACAGCCCGTGGCGGAAGATGCCGAAGTTCCTTATAAAATATACGCCTGTTACGACGCTCACCATGCCTTGACCGGCGTGGTGTTGGGAGCCAGTGGGCAGGGTTTTCAGGATGTCATACACCTCATTTACGGTTACGATCCCAGGCAACAGGCCATTGTGGGCATGAAAGTACTACAAAGTACCGAGACGCCGGGCCTGGGCGATAAAATCAATAACGATCCGAAGTTCCTGTCCAATTTCAAACATCTTGATGTCCGTCTGAACAGCGCCGGCGATGCCCTGCGGGCTCCTGTTACGCTCATTAAGGGAGCGCGACAAAACAACCATCAGATCAGCGCCATAACCGGTGCCACCATTTCATCACGCGCCGTGGCCCGGATGATCGCCCAAAGCGCGGCCATCAATATTCCGCTTATCTACAAAAATCTGAAACGCCTGGAGGAAGCAGGGAATGAGTGAGGAACGTATCCAATCGGAAAAAATGGCCATCTTTCTGAAAGGCTTATGGAAGGAAAACCCTGTTTTTGTTATGCTGCTCGGCATGTGCCCCACGCTGGCGGTCACTAACTCCGTAACCAACGCGTTGGTAATGGGCGTGGCCACCATGGCCGTACTGACCCTGTCCAACATTCTGGTTTCATCACTACGTAAATTGATACCGGCTCAGGTGCGCATCGCCACCTACATCCTGATCATTGCCACGTTTGTTACCGTGGCCGATTATGCCATTAAGGCAGCGAGTCTGGAAGTACATAAAGCCCTGGGCGCCTTCATCGCGCTGATTGTAGTCAACTGTATCATACTGGGGCGGGCGGAAGCCTTCGCATCCAAAAACAGTGTGGGTAAGGCGGCGTTGGATGGCCTGGGCATGGGACTGGGATTCACCTTCGCTCTGTTTTTGCTGGGCGCAGTACGCGAGGTGCTGGGCAACGGCAGTTTTTTAGGCATGCCTTTGTTTGGCGAGCGCTTTCAACCGGTCACGCTGATGATATTGCCGGGCGGCGCTTTTTTTGTACTGGGCGCTTATCTGCTGTTATTTAACTGGCTAAAAAAACGCAAAGCCGAAAAAGAAGAAGAAAAAATCGTCTTTTTTACGGGTGAAGAATCGATATAATTTATAACGGATGTCATTATGGTAACGGAACAATATTGGTTTATATTTTTAAACGCCGCGCTGATTAACAATTTTGTGTTGAGTTCATTTCTGGGTATTTGTCCTTTTCTCGGCGTTTCGGGTAAAATATCCACCGCTTCACGCATGGGTGCTGCCGTGGCCTTTGTCATGCTCATCGCCTCATTGTCCGCCTATGCCATTCATCAGGCGTTGGTGGCCCTGAACGCGGAATATCTGCAACTCATATCGTATATTGTGGTGATTGCCTCGGCGGTGCAATTGGTGGAAATGGTTATCAAAAAATTCAGTCCGGCTCTGTTCCGCGCATTGGGCATCTTTCTGCCGCTGATTACCACCAACTGCGCCATTCTGGGCCTGGCGTTGTTTCAAACCAACCGCCATTACGACTTTTTCCAGTCGCTTTCTTTTGCCCTGGGCGCCGGAGCGGGCTTTACCATCGCCCTGGTGGTGATGGCCGGTATTCGTGAAGAACTGCAACTTTCTTCGGTCCCGGATGTATTAAAAGGCGCCGGGATCACATTAATGGTCGCCGGTATTTTATCTATGGCCTTTATGGGTTTTGCCGGTCTGGGAGGTAACGGATGATTCTGCATTTGATCAAAGCCATTGTGTTGATTCTTTTTTTAATGCTGGCCTGGCTGGCGGTGAATTATTTTGTTCGCAAACAGAAAAAATTATCCGTGGATTGTGACCTGTTGGAGCATACCCGCGGCTGTCTGACCTGTGCCCTGAAGGATAATTGCAGTCACAACCATTGACATTACGGCATTCTAAGGTGAGGCCTTTAGGGCTTAGATAGCGTCTATTTTAAAACCATACTTTAAAATTTGTATGGATAATTTTAAACTTGACTTTAAAAATATCCACGTCATATTTAAAATGTGTTTATACGATGGATTTCCCTGCCTGAAAATAAGAGCGCGTTGATCATCGGTCCGCGCCGTAGTGGAAAGACCACATTGTTGCGGGGGCTGTTTCCGGATTTCAACTATATCCCACTGGACAATCTGGATTATTATGACTGGGTCGTCAACAACCCCAAGGGGTTGGTGGACAGTCTTGGCCCAAAATTTATTTTAGATGAGATTCAACGCCGCCCGCGATTGACCATAGCGGTAAAAAAATGTAAACGACAATGGCATCATCCATGCCTTGCACATTCCCGTTCACAGCGGTCAAATTCCGGAGAACTTTGTCATCGCCGAATTTGAGAAACGCCGAAAACTGGGCATGATCCCATGCGACCGTCTCTATTATTCGGAAATAGATGGCGTGCGGCTCATACCGGTGGCCGCTCTGAATCGCGGCTATCTTTAAGAAAGGAAAACCATGCGTTATTTATTTGAAATACATTACCGGACACGACAAAACATGGCGCAATTGCTGAACGATGTGCCGGAAGAACATTGGTTGCGTATCCCACCGGGTCACCGTAACAACCTGCTTTGGAATGCCGGCCATGTGGTGGTTATCCAGCAAATGATCTGTTACCAGGCGGCGCGTTTGCCCATGTATATCGACCCGGCTTTCATACAGGCTTTTCGCAAGGGCAGCGCACCGGCGGACTGGGTCACGCCACCCGATCGCGGACAGGTTTTGGAGACGTTGCTCCAAACAGCGGAAAAGTTCAAGGCCGATTATCAGGCCGGGCGATTTGAACAGTTTCCACCCTTTGCCACGCCTTACAAGATGCCCTTTGGTATCCTTGTACGCAACGTGAAAGAAGCCATTCGTTTTAACAACACCCATGAAGCCATGCACCTGGGCATCATGTCTTTGATGAAAAAATGCATCGCGTAATTACGCAGGACGATTTTAAGCCGAGGGGATAAAAAAACAATGCAGGAGAGCCCCGGTCATGATGGACACCGATGCCATGCTTCAGTTAGACCAGACAATGGTATATATAGCGGAAGATGATGCCTTATCCCAACGGATGCTGGCCACCTTTTTAAAAAAGGAGCCTTTTAACTTCGAGATTTTTAGCGACGGCTCAAGTTTGCTTGAAGCCGCGCGTCAACAGACGCCGGATTTATTTCTATTGGATGTGATGATGCCGCAATTGGATGGATTCGCCACTTGTCGGTTGTTAAAAAAAGACCTGCATCTGGCGCACATCCCCGTTTTATTTTTAACCGCTGACGCCACGGACAACGCAAAGGAACAGGGGTTTGTGGAGGGCGGCGTGGATTATATTACCAAACCCTACAAACAACGGGAATTGATAATGCGCATCCGCACCCATCTGCGTCTCAAAAAGGCGATGGACAAATTGACGGAATACAACGCCTGGCTGGAAAAGCAGTTACGCGAGCAATAAAAAAACCCGCCCCGTAACATGACGGAGCAGGTTTTTGTTTGAGGGGTTTGCAAAAAAGCTACCGGACAAGGGTGGGAATCCGGCGATAATGTTGCACCATATGGATATATGAGAGAGCCAACCCCTCTTACCGGGTAGATGATTTAATGTAACAGCTGGTGTTAATTTACAGCCAACACCCTGCCCCGTCCATACTCATCAGTGAGTATTTTTTGAAACGATATTATTCTTTGGGCCCTATAATTTTCGATAAATTCGAGTGGTTGCTTATATTCCCGTGCTTGAGTATATCTGCCAAATTTATCCCAGTTCTAAACGCTCTGTTTACCCAATGCGTTTTTCAATTCTTCGATATCTACCGGCTTGATCAGATAATCGGAAGCGGCGTTGCGCAAAGCTTTGATGGCATAACGTTCATTTTCCGTCACAATGATAAAGCGTGTGGACACTTTTTGCCGACGCAGGGCGGCAATCACCTCAAATCCGGTCATGCCCGCCAATTCCACATCTATAAACACCACATCCGGTTTTTGACGGGCTATTGTATGGACGGCTGTTATGCCATCCGATGCCAAAGCGGTAATTTCCACACTGTCAAAAAATTTCAACAACTGCTGCAAACGTTCGCGGGCCCGGATATCACCATCAATGATGGCCGCATGGATTTTTTGTGGTTTGTTCATGATATGTCATACCGGATGAGTGGGCACCATATTAATTGCGTATTTAAAACTGTGTTACACATCCATGCCTATTCCTCCACACAAAATGTTGTAGCCCGTCCCGGTATAATTAATCCGGGACATCCTGTTTGCCACAACTTTCATTTCACTTTTGTAAGACCCGGATGATCCGTAAATGAGTACATTCGTGTTCACTTCACCCGTGAGGGGCCCATCGGCTCATGAACATCATCCATGTTCCACGGGTTTTCATTGCGACGCATTGCCCCCTGCATGGCAACGCTTTGGCGTACGCTGTCCAATGGCCCGCGCCATAACCCCTTTTGATGCAGGGTATTCAGATAAAACCCCTGGTAAGCCTGCAACATAGTTGTAAAGGAAAAACGCTCGCCCGCTTCACGGCAGGCATTCCGCCCTAATTGACGACGCAAGGTTTTATCCAGTATAAGTTTCTACAGGCGATCAAATAATTCGTATTTATTATTGGAAGTAAACAACATACCTGTTTCACCATCCCGGATGAGTTCCGGATTGCCGCCCACACGGCTGGCCACCACCGGCAAACCGGTGGCCATGGCTTCCTGTATGACGTTGGAACACCCCTCGCTGAACGAGGTCAGGGCAAACACATCAAAAGCGTTCATAACACGCTGTATATCGCCGCGTTTATCAACAAAACGAACATGTTCTTTCAAACCCAGGGACGCCACTTGGTGTATCAGGTCTTTTTTCACCATCGCGTCCGTATTATTTCCCACAATAACAAACGTCGGTGTATAGCCTTTTTTAATCACAAGATGTGCCGCTTCGATTAATAACGGATAATTTTTTACGGGTGCCAGTCGGCCCACGCTACCGATGACCACTCTGTTTTTCGGGATAGCCCATTCCTTGCGAACAGCCAATCGCGCCACCGGGTCGGGCCGAAATCGTTGCGTATCCACGCCATTTAAAATGGTTTCAAAAGAATTTTTCCTTAAACCGATGTGTTGTTCCAGGTTGCGGGCCAACACATCCGATACCGACAATAAACGATCCGCTTTTTTCCAAAGGAAATTCTGAACCAGCCTACGCTTACCGGTTTTATGAAACGTGCCGTGTTCACCGTGAATCACCACCGGGACACGGGCCATTTTGGCGCCGATCATCCCTTCCACCAAAGTTCCCCAGGCATGGGTATGCACAATATCCACTTTTTTGTCTTTAAAAATGCGCGCCAGCTTAAAAGGAATCCGCAAATCGTTTCCCGGATTTTTGTTCAAGGAAATCAATTCAACTTTTTCGGTATTAAGCCCCACTATTTCGGTTATGGGGTCCATGACAATGAGCAAACCATGAAAATAGTTTTCATTCAAGCCGTTAAGTAATTTTACGATGCCCACTTCCTTACCGGCATAGTACAATTTGTTTATGATATGCGCCACATGGATAGGCCATTTAGTCGTCCCAATGACGGGCGTCGTTTCCCTTTCGTTCATGTACATACTGGTAATCCAATTCATAATAATTTAAAAAGGCGACAAGGGTATTTAAAAAGAAGAAACCGTTGGGGATATACTCAATAATGAGTATTTTCATGGGAAAGAATGAGTAAATTTAAAGAGGAGAACCTGACGGTTTCTATTATAGACCAATCAAAATAGCTATATACATACGGTGCGCTTAGCTTAAAATTAGCCGTTTGCTTTTAGGAGGGCATGTACAAGTTCATTTGTGGATTTATAACCGGTTTTTTCCAGTAAGCGGCGCCGATAGGTATCCACCGTGTGTTTGCTTATAAAAAGCGCTTCGGCAATTTCCTTGCTGTTTTGGTTTTTCGCCAGTAAGGATAATATTTCCACTTCACGACCGGTGAGGTTGTGTTGGCGAATAAACATATCACTGATCCGACCGTTTTCCTTCCGGCTTTTCTGTTCAATAAACCGTTCCAAAGCGGCTTTCAAATCATCTATATCCACCGGCTTAACCAAAAAATCAAAGGCCGCGTGGCGGATGGCGCGGATGGCGTACTGATCATATCCGGTAACAAAAATAAACGTGTGACGTCCACCTTGTTCACGGACTTCGCGCACCACATCAAATCCGGTCATGCCGGGCATCTCCACATCCACAAAAACCACATCCGGTTGCTTTTCCAGGGCGTGCCGTACGCCCTCCGCGCCATTGTCCGCCTGGGCTATGATGTCAACATGGTTCGTCTGACTTAATAATCGCGACAGACGTTCACGCGCCTCCTGGTCATCGGCGATAATTGTGCAGCTTACATCCATAATACCCCCTGAATGAACCCTAAACACACCATGCATTAAAAATACATATAAAAATGCATGGATATCAAATAGCCGGAATCAGTTTAGATAGACGGGAATGGTAATAATAACTTCCGTCCCCAGGGCTTCGCCGCTATCATTTATGAGGTCCCGTATCCGATAGGTTATGCGTACTTTTTGCGTATCATAATAGAGATCGAGAATTTTATCCAAAATTTCAAGCCCTTTACCGGTGCTTTCCCCGGCATATTGGGCCGCGGCTTGTCGC
>RFFS01000067.1 GCA_003696775.1 Calditrichota bacterium | reverse complement strand
TTTCCACTATCTCCGTTTCACAAGCCCCATTAGACATAGGATTAAAAACGCATTTCCCCGGCTTTGTCATGCTGAGCGTAGTCGAAGTATCCTTTTCCACGCCTCCTTTGACATAAGGATTAAAAACCACAAAGGCGCCAGGACACTAAGGTTTAAAAAAAAATGTTATATGTAATGTCCTTAATGTCAATCCTTATAGCTCCTGTTCTGTCATGCCGAGCGGAGCGAGGTATCTTTTTCACTTTCTCCATTTGCATCCCCATTTAACAAAATCATGGCAAAATGAGCGCTATGCCATAGCCTTAAATCATAACCGCGCCGTTTACCGTAAAGGTGAGCGTATGCTGACTGTATAGAATGATCTTCATCCGTTCACGTTGGACATCAGGGGGGATCAACAGGGCAATGCGCCCTTTTTTCAGGCTTTTTTTGCTCAGTTGGTGAAAAGAGCGCACCACATTTTGACAAAGAATGGGGCGACCGGCGTTCACCCCGGAAGGCATGCGCACCGGAATATTGTTTTCAACCAGCGCGATATTTAAACGCTCATTATTTAGTGGTCTGTCTAAGGAAAAGGTCACGTATGCACTGTCCGATCGGATATCCAGACGGGCATCAATACGTAACGGTTCCCGTACACCGTTTGCCAGCATGGCCTTCATTTCGTCCATACATAGTTCCGCATTGTTGCCGGGCATGGTATGCATGCCGTTGATGATCAACTGGGGTGTAAAAAGCGTGCGTTCACGCAGGGCATGTTGATATTGCATCTGATATTGGCTGAAAGCCTCATCACTAAACGGATCGCGGACGGTGCTGTTATTGTGATAGTCCACGTGAAAAGCTAATATATGAACGGGGCTGCGCGGGTTATCGTATGTTTGGGTAAGCTCTTCCAATACCTGCTCCGCGGCGGGACATCCCGGGCAATTGAGGGATGTGAATAACTCAACGATGGCAAACGAAGCATGATCCCGTGGCCTTTCCTTTGTATCGGAGGGCACCAGATAAACCAGAGCAAACATAACCAGGAGCCCCGCGAAGGGGAGGATTCTTAAAATCGTGTTGTTTTTCATGAGAAAAACTTAGCTTTTGGACAATAGCAAGTATTCCCGCTTTGATAAAATTTTTAAAACATCGTGTCAAAATTTTGTGATATTCCCGTTCATCTGCTCTTGAATGGAAGAAGATGCCTTGCTAAAATGGCATTTTTATACAAATCGATGAGGAGAAATGATATGCGCAACATGATTTGGTTTGTATCCGTGGCCCTGGCTTTGATTTTACAGGGCTGTGGCGAAAACGGTAAACTCACGGAAGAAAATAATCAACTTAAACAACAAGTGAGTGAACTGAAAAGCATGATGAGCCGCATGCGTGCCTCTGATGATAAACTCATGATGCTGGCCGCTAAAATGAACGGCGTAAAAGCGCGGATTAAAACCAATATGGGCGCCATTGAGCTGGCGTTTTTTCCTGAAAAAGCGCCTATCCAGTGTTTTAATTTTATCACCCGCGCGGAAAGCGGCTATTATGACGGCACCTTGTTTCACCGGGTTATAAACGGGTTTATGATTCAGGGCGGCGATCCGTTAACCAAAACCGATCGTGTTGCCCAATATGGTTCCGGCGGCCCGATCGTCAATGTGCCCAATGAGTTTAACGACATCAGTCATAAACGCGGCATACTCTCCACCGCGCGTGTCAGCGACCCTAACGCGGGAGCGGGTTCCCAATTTTTCATCATGCATAAGGATAACCCCGGTCTTGACGGGAAATATACCGCTTTCGGCCGTGTTACCAAAGGGATGGAAGTGGTTGATAAAATCGCCGAAACACCGGTTAATAAAAAGAATTTACCGCTCAAGCCTGTGCGTATCGTAACGATTGAAGTGTATCGATAATAATTTATAAAGGATTTCGTGACACATTCCAACGTTTTCAATAGCTGGGCCATGGATCATATCACCGGGTTCCGGCAATATTTGCATTCACCGGGTGCCTATAAGGATTTGCTGCACATCATTCGCGGCCAAAAGGAATTCTTTCCGCCGGAGCAGGGCTTTGTAACCATCGTGGCCTTATGCGGTGATAATCCACGTCCCTTTCTGGAGCGGGAAGGGATTTGGAACGAAGTGGTCTTCTATAACTATGCGCCCTGGGAAGCCTCCGCGGCCAAGGTTGCCGAGGTCTATGCCAAAAGCTACTATCATCCGGATCGGGTACAAATCATCTATTACAGCGATCGCCCCATGGGGCTGACCTATCCCCTGGAAATGCTGATCGCCATAGGCAACCGTCTGGCCTCCCGAAATGTCGCTGTGAGTGATTCCGATTTTCAGATGCCTTATGGCGAAATCCGCAGGGTATATGATCATCATATAGCCTGTGACAAGGGGGATGAAGCTCTGATTTCCTATCCGCGACGCGTGCGGCGCAGCCTGGACACCGGTGCTTATCCCATCAACCGTTGGGCAATGGAAGACCTGGAAAATATGTATATTTATCTGCTCAGCGATCTGCGGGCTCTGAATATGAAGGCGGATTTCCAAAGCGGGTTAAGTATCACCAACAAGGCGGCCAACCGATCTCTTGATTTCAGCAATGTGGGCAGTTGGATTGGCAATTTACACATGGCCATCCAGGTCATGCGCGCCAGGGGGCATCTGGAATATCAGTTCCCGGTTACAACCAATGATCAAAATGAATCCACCATCAATGTGGATGTGCAACTGGCGAAAATCGATCAACTCTACAAGTATTATATGATTCCTTTATCCAATATCATCCATTTGGCCCTGGCCGAACCGGACAGATACCTGATGGATGACTGGCGCGCGCATCTTACAATGGAAAAAGTGGAGGAAGATATCCGCGCCATAGAAGCCCTCTACACAGCCTATCGCGCCAGGCAAGGTGCATAAAACGATGGATACTGGCTGTTAAGTTGTAACACACGGTTTATCATCTTAATAAATAGCGTGTATGTTGTAATTACCTGATAAAAACTTTATATTACCAGTCTGTTTCTAATCAACGCCTACGGGCATATAATTCACTAAAGGAGTAACCTTAACCCATGTCAGAAGAGAATAAACCCTTAACCGAAGAGCAAAATGCTCAACAACCGGTTGCCGAACAGGCCGCCGAAAAGCCGACGGCACCTGCCGCCGCACCCGCTATCGACGAAGAAATCGTCGTTAAATTGGAAGATTATAAGGAAGAGGAAGAATATCCCGAAGAGGAAATGCAATCCCTTTATTCCTTATATGACCGCACCATGAACACCATCGAGGAAGGAACCATTGTTACCGGACGCGTTCTGGATATAACCTCCAAGGATGTGATCGTGGACATCGGTTTTAAATCCGAAGGTTTGGTGCCCAGGGAAGAATTTAAAAACATCGATGAAATCAACATCGGTGATGAAGTGGAAGTGTATTTGGAAAGCCTGGAAGGCAAGGACGGCGAACTGCTGCTTTCCCGCCGCCGCGCTGAATTCCTGCGTGTTTGGGAACGCGTTGTAGCCAAGTATGAAAATGATGAAATCGTTACCGGTACCATCGTCCGTCGCATCAAGGGCGGCATGGTTGTCAATCTGATGGGGATCGACGCCTTCCTGCCCGGTTCGCAGATTGATGTCAAACCGATTCGTGATTTTGACGCCTATCTGGGCCGTGAACGGGATTTCAAAATTGTTAAAGTCAACCATGCCCGTAAAAATATCGTTGTCTCCTCCCGTGTGCTCATCGAGAAAGAGATGGCCGGCAAGCGTGAAGAAATCCTCAGCACGCTGGAAAAAGGTCAGGTGCGCAAGGGTACCGTTAAAAACATCACCGATTTCGGTGTGTTCATCGATCTCGGTGGCGTGGACGGATTGTTGCACATTACCGACCTGAGTTGGGGGCGCGTGAATCATCCTTCCGAACTGGTCAAGCTGGATCAGGAACTGGAAGTCATGATTCTCGACTACAACGAACAAAAGAACCGCATTTCCCTTGGATTAAAGCAACTGCAGCCGCATCCGTGGGAAAATGTAAAAGAGAAATATCCCATCGGCGCCCGTGTCAACGGCAAGGTTGTCAGCATCACCGATTACGGCGCGTTCATCGAGTTGGAAAAAGGCATCGAAGGTTTGATTCATATCTCCGAGATGTCCTGGTCTCAGCATATCAAACATCCCAGCCAATTGTTGTCCGTGGGTCAGGAAATCGAAGCGGTTATCCTGAATATCGAAGCCGATGACAAGAAAATTTCCCTGGGTCTGAAACAACTGGAACCGGATCCGTGGGATAATGTGGAAGAACGCTTCCCCGTGGGTACCACCCATAAAGGCACGGTGCGTAACCTGACACAGTTTGGCGCTTTTGTGGAACTGGAGGAAGGCGTGGATGGTCTGGTGCATATTTCCGACCTGTCCTGGACAAAGAAAGTCCGCCACCCCAGTGAAGTGGTTAAAAAAGGGGATGAGATTGAAGTGGTTGTGCTCGGCATTAACCGTGAAGAACGCCGCATCGCCTTGGGTCATAAACAAATCGAACCCGATCCCTGGGAAAAATTCCAGGAAGAGTATGGTGAAGGCAACGAAACCGAAGGCAAGGTCTTTAAGATCATTGACAAGGGTGTGGTTGTCAATCTGCCGCTCGGCGTGGAAGGATTTATCCCCAATAATCATCTCGGTTTACCAAAAGGGCAGTCCGCCTCAGATGTCTATAAAAACGGTGATACCATTCCGGCCAAGGTGATTGAGTTCGACCGTGAAAATCATCGTATCGTATTATCCGTGACGGCTTATTTCAAAGATAAGGAAAAAGCCGAGTGGGAAGAGTATATGAGTTCGCATGGTGTTGAAAAAACCACCATCGGTGATGTGGCGAATATCGCCCCGGCCGATGACAGCGCAGACACACCGCCCGCAACGGAAGAAGATAAAAAAACCCTGTAATGGTATGTAAGCCCGGCTTTTGGCCGGGCTTCTTTTTATTATATATGTTTATTTCATACATTTCCTGCCGAACTTACCTGATATAATCAACCGGTAATTTATGTTATCTTTTTTTAAACGGCTGTTTGTCGATATCGGAGTGGACCTGGGAACCGCCAATACGGTGGTATATGTGGGTCATAAAGGGTATGTGGTCAACGAACCCTCGGTAATTGCTTATAAGAAGCAAAATCAGATTGTGGCCGTGGGCCGGGATGCCCGGGATATGCTGGGTAAAACCCATCCGGGAATTACCGTTATCCGCCCCCTGGCAGACGGCGTGATCGCCGATTTTGTTGCCGGCGAGGAAATGATAAAAGCCTTTATCCGGCAGGCCGGTATCCCGCGTATGCTGATCAACCGCATTTTGATCGGCGTGCCCACCGGCGTGACCAGCGTTGAAAAACGCGCGGTGATTGAGTCAGCTCAATTAGCGGGTGCGCGAAAAGTTCATCTGATATCGGAACCGATGGCCGCGGCCATCGGCGTGGGTGTCAATGTATTGGGTTCGCATGCCAATATGATTGTGGATATCGGCGGCGGTACCACGGATATTGCTGTTATCAATTACGGCGGTCTGGTGGTGGATAACACCATTCGGGTGGCCGGCGATGAATTGAATGAAGCTTTGGTGCGCTATGCCAAACATGAATTGAATCTGCGCATTGGTGAATCCACCGCCGAGCGCATTAAAATGGAATACGCCACGCTGAAAGATAATGAACATACCCATTTTGTTATAAAGGGAATCGATATACAGGAAGGCATTCCCAGGCAGGTGGAAGTAAGCACGGCTGTCTTTTGTGACGTTTTTCAGGATGTCCTGACATCGATCACCAATGCCATCATCCAGACGCTGGATAAGCTTCCGCCTGATTTAGCCGGCGATGTCATCGATCGCGGTATCATTCTTACCGGCGGCGGGGCATTGATGGAGGGGCTGGACGGTTATATCCGAAATATTATCAATCTGCCTGTCAGCAGCCCTTCCAACGCTTTGTTTTGCGTGGCGGAAGGCACACGTAAGGTATTGGATAATTTTGAAATGTATAAGAATGTCCTGCTGACATAGAAAGTTGCACGGGGCGTTTAATCTTAATAAATTCGCACACTTTACAGGCGAGGATGGCGGAATTGGTAGACGCGCCAGATTTAGGATCTGGTGTCCCTGTGACGTGGGGGTTCGAGTCCCCCTCCTCGTACATCCGGCCGGGCAGGCTTTTTGCCCGGCTTTTTTTATTTATAATTTTTTGATTTATGGTAATATCAACCTTTATTCTTTTGACAAAAGTATCAGTTTAATTCTTTTAATAATAGAAAAAGTGATGAATTACTTTTTTTTAAAATGATGATTTCAATACATTATAGACTTTATTAAGATAAGGAGTGGATTATATGCAGCATAAAGGTTACCGACTGACATTTTTATTCGTCGTGCTGACCGTGATCTTTAGCGCGGTTTATTATTATTTTAACGATTCTGATATACAGAGCCGCTGGGTGCATGCCCGGTCTAAGCTCCCTAAAGCCAATAAACAAAAAATGCTGCGTGATCTATTTGATCAGGAATTCGAAATGACCCGTGACCCCGAACTGGGGTATGTTCCTAAGGAACGTCTGAAAGAAGCCCGTCGTATCATGGCGGCACGAAAGGCCTTGCCATCGTTTCAAAAATCGGCCGTGGCCAACGCCCAATGGACGGAACGGGGGCCGAGTAATGTGGGCGGACGAACCCGCGCATTGATGTGGGACCCCAATACCACCAATAAGGTCTGGGCCGGTTCGGTAACCGGTGGTCTGTGGTATAACAATGATATTACCAATTCATCTTCCTCCTGGCATGCCGTGGATGACTTTTGGCAGGATTTAGCCGTAACGGCCATCGCCTATGATCCTAACAATACTCAAATTATGTACGTGGGCACCGGAGAAGGCTATTACACCGGGTCTTCACGCGGACAGGGCATCTGGAAATCCACCGATGGCGGAACAACCTGGGAACAGTTGCAAAGCACCAACGCATTTGAATTTGTTCTGGATATCGTAGTGCGCGATGAAGGCGGCTCTTCGGTAATTTATGCCGCGGTGGACGGCCGTTATTATGCCGGTTCCTGGGGACATTATTATAATCAGGGATTGCAACGTTCCACGGACGGCGGGCTGACCTGGACACAGGTTCTGCCGCATCACAAAAAAGTGGACAGTGCGGGCAATACGCATCCTTTTACGCCGGCCGATCTGGAATTAGCGGCCGATAACCGTTTGTGGATCGGTACCATGAATAATCCCTGGGGCAATGGTGGCGGTTCCATTTTATGGTCCGATGACGGGCTGACCTGGAATGTGGATTCCACAACCTATGGAAAAATAAGCGGCGTGGGACGCGTGGAACTGGCTTGCGCGCCTTCCGATGCCAATGTGCTTTATGGCATGATCGAAGCCAACAACAATGTGGAACATGTGATTTATACCAATACCAAAGGCGCATCCTGGAGCAATGTAACCGAACCGAGCGATTTGATTGAACCGCTGGATATGAGCCGCGGACAGGCCTGGTACGATCTTATTATTCAGGTTGATCCGAATGATCCGAACACGGCAATCTGCGGCGCCATCGATTTACATAAAACAACCAATGCCGGGGCCAGTTGGACACAATTGTCATATTGGACATTTCTCTCACCGAATGTTCATTCGGACCAACATGAGATAAAATTTAAACCCGGTTCATCCTCGGAAATAGTTTTTGGTAACGATGGCGGTATATATTACAGTTCAAGCGGCGGGACAAGTTTTACCGTTATGAACAATGATTACAACGCCACTCAGTTTTACGCCTGCGCCATCCATCCGGATGCCGGCAGCAATTACTTCCTGGCCGGCGCGCAGGATAACGGTTCGCAAAAATTCACCTCCGCCGGATATGGCAGTACAACCGAAGCCACCGGAGGGGACGGCGCTTACACCCATATTGATCAGGATGAACCGACTTATCAATACACATCGTATGTTTATAATAGTTTTTATGTTTCCACAAACGGTGGTTCCAGTTTTACAAATGTCGAACCGTCGGTAACCGATAGTGGCGCTTATTTTATAAACCCCACGGACTTTGATGATAATGCTAACTTGTTTTACGCCTCCAATGGCAGTGGGCATTATTTAAGGTGGGATGACCCCCATACCACAACGGGAACATTCACCAATGTGGCTTTGCCTATATTAGCCGGTGATAATATTAGCGCAATTACAACATCGCCTTTTACGGCAAATAGAGTTTTCTTTGGTTCCAATAATGGTAAAGTCGTCCGGGTGGATAATGCCCATACAAACAGCCCTTCGGCAACCATTATCAACAGTGGCGCCGGCATGCCCGCCTCATGGATCAACAATATCGCCATCGATCCCACAACGGAAAGTCATTTACTGGTCATTTTTAGTAATTATGGTGTTTCCAGTGTTTGGGAAACCACCGACGGCGGCAACACCTGGCGGGATTGCGAAGGCGATCTGCCTGACATGCCTGTCCGTTGGGCGGTAATCAATCCCGATAACGGAAGTGAAGTGCTTATAGCCACGGAACTGGGGGTATGGTCCACTGATAAGCTGGATGGCAGCAACACCAAATGGGTGCCGGCCAATACGGGGCAGGCCAATGTACGAACGGATATGCTGAAAATGCGTTCTTCCGATAACCTGGTCATCGCCGCCACGCATGGACGGGGGTTATTCTCCTCCGATGTTTTCGGAACGGCGGCAGCCGGATTTTCGGTGGATACCAAAGTGGCCTATATCGGGCAGCCGGTACATTTCACCGACGGTTCCGTGAAAGCAACTTCCTGGTCCTGGAATTTTGGAGACGGCAATACCTCCACATCCCAAAGTCCAAGCCATACCTATACTTCCGCCGGTACATATACGGTATCTCTAACTATTAACGGCGGCGCTTCCACGGATACGCAAACCAACCTGGTGCATGTCTTGCCCAATCTGGGAACGCCTTTTGCCGCTTCGGCCGGGGGAGACTTTGAAAGCAACAGCAACTATTTTGACAGCCAGGATATCAACGGTCTGACCGATGTGTGGGAAATGGGCGCGCCGGGCAATGCCCTGACAACGGTTAATTCCGGCACCAATGTCTGGAAAACCCGTCTGACCAAAGATGTGGATTTGGGAGACTACACGGCAGTATTATATACGCCCCAGTTCAATTTTACCAATGCCGGTACATACGGCATTCAATTCCGTAAAAGCATGGAAGCCAGCGGCAGTAACGCGCCGTTCGGCGTCTATATGGAATATTCCACCGATAAAGGGCAAACCTGGACGCGCCTCGGTACGGATAACGATGCCAACGGCACCAACTGGTACGACCGTGGCCCCAATTCTTCCGTTTCACACAGTGTAACGCCTGGAGGTTATGCCTGGTCCGGTAATTATGACAATCAACTAACCAGTTACGACTGTTCATTCCTGGCCGGTAACAGCAATGTGGCCTTCCGTTTTGTTTTTATGATGGCCCGCGGCTATACCAGCGGTTATAATCAGGACGGTTTTATGGTGGATGATTTTGAAGTTACCGGTCAGACCAATGATGTGTCTTTGCCCGTGGAATTGTCTTCGTTTACAGCCACTCCGCAAACAAACGCCAACGCCATCGTGTTAACGTGGCGTACGGAATCGGAGCTGGAAAACGCTCGATGGATTGTGGAACGGCAAACGGATGAAGGCGCTTTTGAAACCCTGGCCACAATAAAGGGGCAGGGCACGGTAAACAGCGCCAGCGACTATTCCTACACGGATGAAAATGTGGATTACGGCCATGTATATAAGTATCGTCTGAAAGATGTGGCAATCGATGGAAACGTTCATCTTTCGGAGATTGTAACGGTACGGTATCTCGCACCCGCCACCTTCGCACTGGAGCAAAATTATCCGAACCCGTTCAATCCGCAAACCACCATTACCTATCAACTGGCAAGTGCCGGTAAGGTAAGCCTCAGAGTGTATAATATGCGCGGCCAACAAGTGGCGCAACTGGTGAATCAAAAACAGGATGCCGGGCGCTATCAGGTGACATTTAACGCTAAAAACCTGGCTTCCGGGGTGTATATGTATGTATTAAATACGCCTCGATATCATGCATCCAAACGTATGTTATTGATAAAATAATTTAAAGTGAGGCTCTTAACAGGCTCCGGTTACGTGTTATCCGGGGCCTTTTTTTTTGATAGTTTATACAGTGTATGCCGCAGCTTCTCAATGGTGTAGGGCTTTTGCAGAAAACCGGCGGGGGCCTTATCCTTAAAGCGGATGCGCGCTTCCGTGTCCGTGAAACCACTGGAAAGAATGACCGGTATATCCGGCGCTATTTCACGGATATGATCATAAGCTTCTTCTCCGCTCAACACAGGCATGGTCAGGTCTAATATGATCAGATCAAATGAATCCGGTGCCTGTCTAAAAAGTTCAACCGCTTCCAAACCGTTGGGTGCCGTAACAACCGTGTATCCGATTTTTTGTAATACCGCCTCAGCCATTTCCAGAATGTGGGTTTCGTCATCGGCAACCAATACCCGGCCTTCCGCTTTCCAATCCTGACCGGGCAATTGGGCCGGCCGGCCGGCCTCCGTTTTTTCTTTTTCCGATACCGGTAAAAAGACACGGAAGACCGATCCTTTTCCCGGTGTGCTTTCTATCTGTATGCATCCTTTATGTCCGCGGATGATGCCTAATACAGCCGAAAGCCCCAGTCCGCGACCGGTAAACTTGGTCGTGAAAAAGGGTTCGAATATCTTACTGATGGTATCCTGGTCCATGCCCTTGCCGGTATCACGGACTTCAAAAACCGTATAGCGCCCTTCGGCGGGCACACTTTCCATGTATGATGAGTGCAGCTCCGCGGAGTCAAAAAAATCCGAATAGGTTTTGACGGTTATGATACCGGGGTTTGATCCGATGGCATCGGCGGCATTGGTGATCAGGTTTAAAATAACCTGGCTCATCTGTTGGGCATCCGCGTCATTGTTCGGCAAATCTTTTTCCAGATCGTAAATAATTTGAATTTTTTTGGAGAGGGAAACATTGATAAGCTCAATGATATCCTGAATCATCGTGTTCATGTTCACCGTTTTAATAACAAAGTTGCCACGTCCGCTATAAGCCAGCATCTGATTGCAAAGGTCGGCGGCGCGGCCGGCAATTTGTTCAATTTTCATCAAATTGTTCTGGGCGGGCGTGTTTTCCGGAATTTCCATCATGGCCAGCCCCGTATTGCCCATGATTCCCGTTAACAAATTGTTGAAATCGTGAGCTATGCCGCCGGCCAAAACACCCAGACTTTCCAGCTTTTGGGTTTGCAAAACCTGCTTTTCCAGTTCCAGTCGTTTTTCCTGTTCCCGTTTCAGGGAAGAAATGTCAGTAATAAAAAACAAAATGGCGGCACCTTCTTCCTGCTCGATAACCGCGGCGTTGAGTTGAACAGGTATCGTTGAGCCGTCTTGATGAGTACCCTTTAACTCCATTTGGATATGTTTGGCGCTTTTTTTAAGCGCGCTACTGATGGTTTGTAATTTTTTGTGTTCATCTTCCGTGAAAAATTCTTCTATGGAATGCCCGGCCAAATTATCTTTATAACCGAAAATGGAATTGAACGTAGGGTTCGTGAAGGTCAGCTTATTTTTATAGACCATCCCAATGCCCACCGGTGCGGATTCTATGAGTTGACGGAAGCGGTTTTCACTGGCCAACAATGCCTTTTCCTGTGCTTTGCGATGGGTGATATCCTGCGCGAAAGCCAATACGACAATTTGACCAAAATATAAACTCCGGCTGATCCGCACTTCCTTGGGAAAAACCTCACCGTTTTTTCGTACTGCCCAAAATTCAAAATGGTTGGATTTTCCAGTAGAAAAGGTTTCGTTGAACAATGCGGCCACCTGTTCCAGGTTATTCAGGTTCGGTGCGGCTACATCCAGGGGTGTTTTTCCAATAAAATAATCACGTGGAAAACCATACATTTTTTCCACGCTTTTATTGACATCGAGAATGCGCCCCTTTTCATCCTGGATATAAATCGCATCGGATGCGTTGTCAAACAACCCGCGGAAACTCTCTTCGGAGAGATGTAGTTCTTCCAGGGACTTTTTATATTCGGTAATATCCTGACCATAAGCGATGATTACATCCTGACCAAAATATAAGCTCAGGTATAAAGATAAACGTTCGGTATAAACGGAACCATCCCGGCGTTTTCCCTGATATTCAAATTTTTGAGGCGTGCCTTTCAATACTTTATTAAAAGTATTACGAATCGTTTTGATGGTTTCCTTTTTTACCGGTGTGAGGTCTTTAATGTTTTTCCCTAAATAGTATGCACGGGATAATCCATAGAGGGTCTCGACACTTTTATTGATCTCAATAAAATCCCCTTTTGTATTCAGGATATAAATGGCATCCGGCGCGTTATCAAACAATCCGCGGTAGGAAAAGGCCGCGTCCCGTAATTTGGAAAGTAGGCGATTTTGCTCGGTGATATCGCTTAGAACCACCTGAACCGCCGGTTTGTTATTAAAGGAAACGGGAGCGGGCAGGATTTCCAC
>RFFS01000066.1 GCA_003696775.1 Calditrichota bacterium | reverse complement strand
ATCTTATATAAACCGATGCATCGAATCAAGTTTTTGTTTTATCACCCTTTACTTTTTATCGCGGATATTGTCAATAAGATTAAACTTTTAGGTACTTATTTTAAGGCCTGTAAAAATGGCTAAGCATATTTTTTTAAAGAAGATTATTCAATAAATTAGCATGGATGAATACTGAACAGGGAAAGGAATGAAAATGGGACATAAAATAAACGATCAATGGAAAATCAGTACCATGTGCGTGCATGGATCAGGTGGTTACGATAAAAGCACCGGTTCTGTGGGTAAGCCCATCTACCAAACATCCACATTCGCTTTTGAAAGCGCCAGGGCCGGCGCGGAAATATTTCTCGGTGAACGGGAAGGTTATGTTTATACACGCATCAGCAATCCGACGCAGGAAGCGTTTGAAAAGGAAATGGCCTTTTTGGAAGGAGGCGAGGCGGCTCTGGCATTTGGTTCCGGCATGGCCGCGATTTCCGGCGTGATTATGGCCTTGTGTAAAAACGGCGACAATGTGGTATCGTCCGATACGCTGTACGGCGGTTCGCATCAATTGTTTACCGAAACCCTGCCGCGCTGGGACATCACAGTAAAGGAAGTGGATGGCACAAATTGTAAAAATATCGTAAAAGCCATTGACGAAAAAACACGTTTAATTTATATCGAAACGCCGGCTAACCCGACACTCACTTTGATTGATATTGCCGAATGCGCCAAAATCGCCAAAAAACATGGCATCCCCCTGGTGGTGGATAACACCTTTTCCACCCCTTATTTTCAGCAACCGCTTAAACTGGGCGCCGATATTGTCGTCCATTCGGCCACGAAATACATCGGTGGGCACGGCGATACGGTGGCCGGTGTGGTTGTGGGGCATAAGGAATTTATAGACAACCTGCGGATGAGTATCCTGCGGGATATGGGCGGCATTATCAGTCCGCTTAACGCCTGGTTGTTGGTACGTGGTCTCAAAACACTGGCCATTCGTATGGAACGTCATCAGGCCAACGCCCTAAAAGTGGCTAAATATTTACAATTCCATCCAAAGGTGAAGTCGGTGTTTTATCCCGGTTTGACCACACATCCGCAGCATGCGCTGGCCAAAAAACAGATGAGCGGATTCGGCGGAATGGTGAGCTTTGAAGTTAAAGGTGGCCGAAAAGCTGGCGAAACCCTGATGAATGCCGTTGAATTGATTACCCTTGCTGTTAGTCTGGGCGATGTGGATTCCCTGATCGAACATCCGGGGTCCATGACCCATTCCACCTACGCTCCGGAAGATTTGGAAGCGGTGGGCATCACCGAAGGGCTGGTACGGCTTTCCGTGGGCATTGAAGACGCGGAAGATATCATCAACGATTTATCACAGGCTCTGGCCCAAATCAATTAGGAGAAACCATGCGTGTACTGGTGACCGGCGGCGCCGGTTTTATAGGCTCACATTTATGTGACCGTTTGATCGAACAGGGGCATGATGTGATTGCCATCGATAACTTCTTTACAGGCAGCAAGGAAAATATCCGTCATCTGATGGATCATTGGAATTTTGAATTGATACGGCACGATATTACCGAACCGATTATGCTCGAAGTGGATCGTATCTATCATTTTGCCTGCCCCGCGTCACCGGTGCATTATCAGTATAATCCCGTTAAAACGATAAAAACCAATGTGATGGGCACCATTAACATGCTGGGTATGGCCAAAAGAGTACGCGCCCGTGTGATGCTGGCCAGCACCTCTGAAGTGTATGGCGATCCCAAGGTGCATCCCCAAAAAGAGGATTACTGGGGACATGTGAATCCCATTGGCGTGCGCAGTTGTTATGATGAAGGCAAGCGCGTGGCGGAAACCCTGATGATGGACTATCACCGTCAAAGCGGGGTGGATATCAAGGTGATACGTATTTTTAATACGTACGGCCCGCGTATGGCCCTTAACGACGGACGGGTGGTAAGTAATTTTATCATTCAGGCTTTGCAAAATAAACCCATTACCATTTACGGCGACGGATCGCAAACCCGTTCGTTTCAATATGTGGACGATTTGCTTGACGGAATCTTTGCCATGATGGAAAAGGAAGATTTCATCGGTCCGGTGAATCTCGGGAATCCCGATGAGTTTACCATCAAAGCCCTGGCGGAGGCGATCATCGATCTGACCGGTTCGCGTTCGGAAATCATCCATAAGGAATTGCCGAAGGATGATCCCACGCAGCGTCAGCCGGACATTTACCTGGCCCGTGAACAACTCAACTGGTATCCGTCCATAAAATTAACGGAAGGTCTGAAAAAAACCATTCCCTATTTTGAGCAAAAATTAAAAAATCTATAAGATAGAACCGCCAAAGTTCATTTTCAAATTAAGTTTGGAAACCCCTCGCCTTTTTAGTAAATTTCAACCTTTTTCGCAAGGGAAATTTAAAGCGATTTAACTCATTCTTACACAATCGATCATTCTGATTCCGCTATTACTCTAAAGGAGGATTCGTATCCATGTCAGGTCATTCCAAGTGGCATTCCATAAAACATAAAAAAGCCAAAGTCGATGCCCAACGCGGCAGGATATTCACCAAACTGATCAAAGAAATTACCGTTGCGGCCCGGCTCGGTGGTGGCGATCCGGAAATGAATCCGCGCCTGCGCGTGGCCATCGCCGCGGCCAAGAGTGCCAACATGCCCGCCAAAAACGTCGATAACGCCATCAAAAAGGGTACGGGTGAAATGCCCGGCGTGGTGTATGAAGACGTGACCTATGAAGGTTACGGACCCGGAGGCGTGGCTATGTTTATTGAGGCGGTAACCGATAACAAAAACCGCACCGTGGCCGAGGTACGTCACCTGTTTTCCAAACACGGTGGCAATATGGGGGAAAACGGCAGTGTGGCCTGGATGTTTGAACGGAAGGGCATGATTACCATCCCCGCGGAAAATTATGATGAAGACGAACTCTTTGAGATTGCCATTGAAGCCGGCGCCGAAGAGATGGAAAAAGAAGATGATAAATACATCATTTATACGGCTTTCGAGGATTTTAACGATGTGCGTGGCGCTTTGGAAGAAAAAAGCGTGACCATTGAATCCGCCGAGCTGACCCGAATCCCATCTAACACGGTCGCGGTATCGGGCAAAGAGGCGGAACAACTGATGAAATTGATGAATATCCTTGATGAACATGATGATATTCAAAATGTCTTCGCTAATTTCGATATCGAAGACAGTGAAATGGAAAGGATTCTGAACGCATAGCCGACATCACACGTATCCTGGGTATTGATCCCGGACTGAATATCACCGGATACGGTATCGTGGATGTCGCCGGTTCCAGGGCGAAGCTTGTGGAATACGGCCATATCCGTACCGCGGCCGGTCAGGACTTGTCGGATCGTCTGCTGACCATTTACAACCGGGTGACGGAGCTGTTGGCGACACATCAGCCGGATCATGTGGCCATTGAAGATATCTTTTATGCCGAAAATGTGAAAACCGCTATTGTAATGGGGCATGCCCGCGGTACGATCCTGTTGGCCGCGCGTCGGGCCGGGGCGGATATTTCGGAATTCTCGCCACGGGAAGTTAAAATGTCGGTGGTGGGAAACGGCGGCGCTTCCAAAAGCCAGGTGAAGTTCATGGTGCAACGCCTGTTGAACATCCGTGAACCCATCCGGCCGGATGACGCCAGCGACGCTCTGGCGGTTGCCTTATGCCACTGGCATCGCCAACGATTTAACTTAGGGGTTAAGTAACACCATATATGTTTGAATACATACAAGGCGCTCTGGCGGAAAAAAGTCCCACTCGGGTTGTGGTGGATGTGCAGGGTGTGGGCTACGCCCTGGCCACATCGTTATCCACATTCCAAAAGCTGCCGGCCAACGGTGAAACCGTCCGGTTGTTTGTTTATACCCATGTGCGTGAAGACCAATTCAGCCTGTATGGATTCAGCGACACTGATGAACGGGAAGTGTTTCTGGCCTTGTTGTCCATTTCCGGCATCGGGCCGCGCCTGGCGCAAACCATCCTTTCCGGCTTAACCCCCGATGAACTGATTGCGGCTATCGAACAAAAGGATGAAAAACGGCTGAATCAGATCAGCGGCGTGGGGAAGAAAACCGCGCAACGGCTCATTGTGGAATTGCAGGGGAAATTTGAAAACGCCTTGATCGCCACGCCCCGGGCGGACATGCCGGCCGTTACGCTTAACAGTCTTGAAAAAGAAGCTCTGATGGCCCTGATGGCCCTCGGGTACAAAAAAAATGTGGCGGAACGCGCCTTGTCCCGGCTTAAAAAGAAGGGACATTATATTAAACTGGAAGATTTGGTTAAAGATGCCCTGCAGGTGGTATAAGTGAACGATATTATCCGTCCCGATTTTCACGATGATGACGCCGATATCGAACTGAGCCTGCGTCCGCAAAGTCTTAAGGATTTTATCGGTCAGGAGAAAGTTAAGGAAAATCTGGCGGTGTTTATCGAGGCCGCTTTGCAGCGGGGCGAAGCGCTGGATCATGTGCTGTTATACGGCCCGCCGGGATTGGGCAAGACCACCCTGGCCATGATCCTCAGCCGGGAACTGAATGTGGATATTAAAACCACATCCGGACCGGTGTTGGAACGCCCCGGTGATCTGGCCGGATTGCTGACCAACCTCGGTGAAAAGGATGTGATGTTCATCGATGAAATTCACCGGGTGAACAATGTGGTGGAAGAATTCCTTTATTCGGCCATGGAAGATTTCCACATCGATATCATGCTGGATAAGGGGCCCAACGCCCGTTCCGTGCAACTGGCCCTGGCGCCCTTTACACTGGTGGGCGCCACCACACGCGCCGGATTGCTCACGGCGCCCATGCGCGCCCGTTTTGGCGTGGTGCTGCGCATGAATTATTACGAAGCCGACGAACTGAAACAAATAGTGCAACGTTCGGCGCGGATTTTAAACGTGCCTATTGATGATGATGCCGCGTTGGAAATCGCCCGCCGATCCCGGGGCACGCCGCGGGTGGCCAACCGCATTTTGCGGCGCACACGGGATTTTGCCCAGGTGCTGGCCGATAACCGTATCACGCTGGATGTGGCACGTGACGCCCTGAACCGACTGGATGTGGACAGCAAAGGTTTGGATGAGATGGATAAGCGAATCCTGACCACGATCATCGAAAAATATGACGGCGGTCCCGTCGGACTCAACACCATTGCCGTGGCGGTGGGGGAAGAGAGCGACACCATAGAAGAACTGTATGAACCCTATCTGATACAACAGGGGTTTGTTAAACGTACCGCCCGGGGCCGCATGGTTACCCGCGGCGCCTACGAGCACCTGGGTTATACAAGAAAAAACAATACAGATGCCTCGCAAGGCAACCTGTTTGAGTCTTAAATAAAACGTAGTTAGGAGTAACGTATGAAGCTTTCCGAAATCACATTTGATGTCCCTAAAAAGCTGGTGGCTCAATATCCCCTGGAAAAAAGGGATGAGTCGAAGCTGATGGTCGTCAACCGCAAGGAGCGGACATTTGAAGAGAAAGTGTTTAAGGATGTGCTGGACTATCTCAATGAAGGGGATGCGCTTGTGGTTAATGATACGCGGGTTTTCCCGGCTCGCGTGTTTGGGGTAAAGGAAAAAACGGAAGCCAAGGTTGAACTGTTACTGTTGCGTCAGCTCGAAAGCACCATGTGGGAAGTTCTGGTTAAACCGGCGCGTAAGGTACGCGTGGGGAACCGCATCCAAATTACGGAAAACCTGGGATGCGATGTCATCGATAACACCACATCGGGTGGCCGTGTGGTGCGTTTTGATTTTAACGGCGCCGATTTCTTTGATCTGATCGGCAAAGTGGGGAAAACGCCGTTGCCGCCGTATATCCGCCGCGAAGCGGAAGAAGAAGATAAGGTGAACTATCAAACGGTTTACGCCAGGAAGAACGGCGCCATCGCCGCGCCGACCGCCGGCTTGCATTTTACGGAAGAATTGCTGGAAAAAGCCCGGGCCAAGGGTGTTAAAATCATCCCCATTACCCTGCATGTGGGCCTGGGCACCTTTCGGCCCATTCAGGTGGAAGATATCTCGCGCCATAGCATGGACTCGGAATATTATGAGGTATCGCCGGAGTCGGCCGAGGCCATTAACGAAGTGAAACGCAACGGTGGTAAAATTTTTGCCGTGGGCACAACCGTCGTACGCACTTTGGAAACCGTGGCCACCGTGGATAAGTTTGTGAAGGCCAATTCCGGTTGGACGGATAAATTCATTTACCCGCCCTATATGTTCAAAATCGTGGACGGATTGATCACCAACTTCCATTTTTCCGGTTCCACCCTCTTTTTATTGACATGTGCTTTTGCCAGCCATGACCAGATGATGGAAGCGTACGAACTGGCTGTTAAGAAGAAATATCGCTTCCATAGCTATGGCGATGCGATGTTGATCGTTTAACGCCATGCTGGAATGGATACAGCAACTGGTCGGCCATGTTGAGCCGGCCGCCGCTTACGGGCTGTTGTTTCTAAGCGCATTTGTGGAAAATGTTTTCCCGCCCGTACCGGGCGATACGGTTACCATTATCGGAGCTTACCTGATCACCACAGGTAAGCTTTCCTTTTATGGAGTCTGGGTGTCCACCACACTGGGCAGTGTTTTGGGGTTTTTTGTCATGTATCTGATCGGAGCGCGTATGGGAGATGCTTTTCTTAAAAAAGAAAAAGTCGCCCGTTTTTTTCATCCCGACCAGATCATTAAAACGGAAATCTGGTTCGACCGTTACGGTTACTGGATCATTGCCGCCAACCGTTTTTTGAGCGGCACCCGTAGTGTTATTTCCCTTTTTGCAGGCATCTTTCGCCTTAAATGGTTGCCTGTGTTGCTGCTGGCCACGGTTAGCGCATTCATCTGGAACGGACTGTTGATGCTGGCCGGTTACTGGCTGGGCGCTAACTGGCCGGTTATTCTGGACTACATTGCCGATTACAACCAGGTGGTGATCGCCCTTACTGTGCTGGTCATCGCTATTATACTAATACGACGCCAAATAAATAAGAAAAAGAGATCGGGTGAAAATGACTAAAACCATACGAGTACGATTCGCGCCAAGTCCCACCGGTTATGTGCATATCGGAAGTTTGCGGACGGCCTTGTACAATTATCTGTTTGCTAAAAAAAACGGCGGCGCGCACATCCTGCGTATTGAAGATACCGACCAGAACCGGCTGGTGGAAGGCGCCGTGGAAAACCTGCTGGAAACCATGGATTGGGCCGGTATCACTTTTGACGAAGGGCCGCGACAGGGCGGGGAAGCCGGACCTTACCGGCAATCCGACCGCCTGGATATCTATAAAAAATATGTTCAGGAACTGATCGATAAAGGCCATGCCTATTATTGTTTTGCCACGGCGGAAGAGCTGGATGCTCTGCGTGAGGAACAGAAAGCGCAAGGCATCGCCCCGCGTTATGACGGTAGATACCGTGATTATCCCATGGACAAAGCACGGGAACGCATTGCCGCCGGCGAAGCCCATGTGGTGCGTTTACGGGTGCCTGAAACAGGAGAGACGGAATTTAATGATGTCGTGCGCGGTGTGGTGACCTTCCGAAATGAGTTGCTCGATGATCAGGTGTTGCTGAAAAGCGACGGCTTCCCCACCTATCATCTGGCCAATGTGGTGGATGATCATCTGATGGGCGTTACCCATGTGATCCGCGGCGAGGAATGGCTGCCCAGCACACCCAAGCATGTTTTATTATACCGTTTTTTTGGGTGGACTGCGCCGGTATTCGCCCATTTGCCGTTACTGCTCAATCCCGATCGCAGCAAGCTGAGCAAACGCCAGGGCGATGTGGCCGTTGAAGATTACCGGCGTAAAGGCTATCTGCCGCAGGCGTTGGTTAATTTTGTAGCCCTGTTGGGCTGGAGTCCCGGCGATGACCGCGAATTGTTTAGTATCGATGAACTCATCGAAACATTCACGCTGGATAGGGTCAATAAATCCGGCGCGGTTTTCGATATAGATAAGCTCAATTGGATGAACGCCCACTATTTGCGGAATATGCCCGTGGAAGAGCAGGTCGCTTTTCTGAAACCGTTTATGGAAGCGGCGGGGATGGACGTAAGCCGGGAAGATCGGGTGGCGTTGATGGTGCGTGCCATGGTTCCGCGCATCGATAAAGGGGAAGATGTGGCCCGTTACAGCGCTTTGTTCCGCGGCGATCTGCCCGAGATAAGCGAAACGGAAGCCCTGGATGTGTTGCGGATGCCCGATGCGGCCGCCGTCCTGAAACGTTTCAGCGCTTTATGCCGTGAACAAGCGGAACTGACGCCCGAAAATTTTAAAACACTTATGAAAAGCATCCAAAAAGAGCTTGGCGTAAAAGGCCCGGCTTTATGGAAACCGGTTCGGGTGGCCATTACATCAACCACGCAGGGCCCCGATCTGCCATTGGTGATCGAAGTTCTGGGTCGTGAAAAGGTCGCCGCCATGGTGGATCATGTACGGAATACCTACTGTAAATAAGGAACGGAAATTATGTCGGAAGAAAAGGTGACACCAAGCAATTTTATCCGGACGATTATCGATGAACATAACGCCAACGGACGTTTTGGCGGTAAAGTACAATTGCGGTTTCCGCCGGAACCGAACGGGTATTTACACATCGGTCACGCTAAATCCATTTGTTTGAATTTTGGCCTGGCGGCCGATTATAACGGCGCCTGCAACCTGCGTTTTGACGATACCAATCCCGTAAAGGAAGAAAATGAATATGTGGAAGCCATCAAGCGGGATATACGCTGGTTGGGGTTTGACTGGGGCGAACGTGAGTTTTATGCTTCCGATTATTTTGAAACCCTGTACGCATACGCCGTTAAGCTGATAAAAAAAGGCCTGGCCTATGTGGATGACTTATCTGCCGAAGAAATCCGCGCGTATCGTGGTACATTGAAGGAACCGGGCAAAAACAGTCCCTATCGCGATCGTTCCGTTGAAGAAAACCTTGATCTTTTTGAGCGCATGCGCAAGGGGGAATTTGCCGACGGGGAAAAGGTGTTGCGCGCCAAGATCGATATGAGCGCCCCCAATATCAATATGCGCGATCCGGTTATGTACCGAATTTTGCATGCCCATCATCACCGCACGGGGAACACCTGGTGTATTTATCCCATGTACGACTGGGCACACGGCCAAAGCGATTCCATCGAAGGCATTACCCATTCCTTGTGTACCCTGGAGTTTGAAGACCACCGGCCTTTGTATGACTGGTTTCTTGATCAGTTGGAGATCCACAAACCGCAACAAATTGAATTTGCCCGGCTCAACCTGACCTATACGCTGATGAGCAAGCGCAAGCTGCTCAAACTGGTTAAGGAAGGCATTGTAAACGGCTGGGATGACCCGCGCATGCCCACCATAGCGGGCATGAGGCGTCGCGGCGTTAGCCCGGCGGCCCTGCGCAACTTCAGCGAAAGCGTGGGCGTGGCCAAAAGCAACAGCGTGGTGGATGTGGCCCAGTTCGAATTTGCCATCCGTGATGATCTAAATAAAACCGCCGCCCGGGCGATGGCCGTGCTCAATCCCGTAAAACTGATCATTGAAAATTATCCCGAAGGGAAAACGGAATGGCTGGAGGCCGACAACAATCCGGAAGACCCGTCCGCCGGAAAGCGGACCATACCTTTTGGCCGGGAGCTCTTCATCGAAGCCACAGACTTCATGATTGATCCGCCGAAAAAGTATTTTCGCCTGGCGCCCGGGAAGGAAGTACGGCTTAAGCACGCCTATTATGTAACCTGTTCCCGGTATGAAACCAATGAAGCCGGTGATGTGACGGTGATTTACGCTACCTACGATCCCGCCACGCGCGGTGGTTGGTCGGATGACGGCCGCAAGGTTAAAGGCACGCTGCACTGGCTGGATGTGCGCCATGCCCGGGACGCGGAAGTGCGGCTGTACGATCATTTGTTTACCACCCCCGCGCCGGACGAAGCCCGGGATGATGAGGCTTTTTACGCCATCATCAACAAGGATTCCCTGCGGGTGTTAAAAGACGTAAAAGTGGAGACGGTTTTGGCGGAAAGCGCACCCGGTACCCGTTTTCAGTTTTTACGCCACGGCTATTTTTGCGCGGATAGTGAAGATCACAGTCCCGAACATCCCGTGTTTAACCGTACGGTATCGCTTAAGGATACCTGGGCCAAAAAGAAGAAAAAGTGATGCGCATAGCCGTATTATTGGGAGGCGATTCCCCGGAACGCGAAGTCTCTTTATCCAGCGGGCAAAATATCGTGGAAGCCCTGCGCGCCAACGGACATGCGGTCACCGCTTTGGACCCCGGTGAAGAAAGTCGGCGGGTTTTGCCCGTCATTTACGAAACCCTGCATCAGGGCGCCTTTGATATGGTCTTTAATGCTCTGCATGGCGGCAAAGGTGAAAACGGCTACATACAAAGCGTGCTGGAAATGCTGCATGTGCCCTTCACGGGCAGCGGAGCGGAAGGTTGCATGTTGGCCATGGATAAGGAAGTGAGTAAGCTGATCGCCTCCGCCGCCGGTATCGCCACGCCGAAATTTGCTTTGGCCCGTGCCGATAATTTTGACGATCTGGCCCAAAAACTCACGCTGCCGTTTATCATTAAACCGGCGGATGGCGGTTCATCACTGGGCTTTCATATCATTCGCAAAAAAGAAGATTATACACCAGCCTGGCGGGACGCCATCCAATACGGTATGAAAATATTGGCCGAGCAGTATGTGCCCGGATCGGAAATTGCCGCCGGTGTACTCAAGGGCGCGGCTCTGCCTCTGGTGCACATCATCCCTAAGCATGAGGTTTACGACTACACATGTAAATACACACCCGGGATGAGCCGTTATGTGGTACCGGCGGATTTGGATGAGACAATAACCCGCGCCATTCAGGAAACTGCCGTAAATATATATGGTTTATTGGGATTGAAAAATTATGCGCGCATCGATTTTTTGGTGGGCACGGACGGGATTCCGTATTTTATCGAAGCCAACACACTGCCGGGGATGACCGCCACCAGTTTGCTGCCCAAAGCGGCCCGGGCCGCCGGATGGGATTTTAATCAATTGTTGGAAGAAATCATTCAGGACGCGAGAAGGCATTATGAGCATCAAAAAAAATAATCTGACTATATTTAACAGCCTTACACGTAAAAAAGAGGTGTTTGAGCCTTTGCATCCCGGTTTTGTGGGCATTTATGTCTGCGGGCCCACGGTTTATGGCGATTCGCACCTGGGGCATGCCAAAAGTTATATCAGTTTTGATGTGGTGGTGCGCTATTTTCGCTATCTCGGATACAAAGTACGCTATGTGCAAAACATCACCGATGTGGGCCATTTACAAAGCGACGCCGATGAGGGGGATGACAAAATTCAGGTTCAGGCCCGTCTTGAGCGACTGGAACCGATGGAAGTGGTGGAACGCTACACGCGGTCGTATTTTGAGGATATGGACGCGTTGAATGTCTTACGTCCCGATATTTCGCCGCGGGCCAGCGGGCACATTCCCGAACAGATAGAAATGACACAGACCCTGTTGGAAAAAGGGTACGCCTATGAAGTGAATGGCAATGTGTACTTTTCGGTGGAAAAATACCCCGCGTACGGTAAACTTTCCGGACGTAGTCTGGAAGATATTAAAAGCGGCACCCGGGTGGAGGTGGCCGGGGATAAAAAAAATCCCGCTGATTTTGCGCTCTGGAAAAAGGCCGATCCGGAACATATCATGCGCTGGAAGAGCCCGTGGGGAGAAGGCTATCCCGGCTGGCATCTGGAGTGCTCCTGTATGTCCTCCAAATATCTCGGTGATACGTTCGATATCCACGGCGGGGGCATGGAAAACAAATTTCCCCATCACGAATGCGAAATTGCCCAGAGCGAAGCCGCTCATGACAAACCCTTTGCGCGATACTGGATGCATAACAATATGATCACTGTGGATGGCGTGAAAATGGGTAAATCGCTGGGAAATTTTGTGACCATCAAAAAAGCGTTGCAATCACACAGCCCCATGGAAATCCGTTTTTTTATCCTGGGCAGCCATTACCGTTCCACGCTGGATTTTAGTGAAGACGCTCTGCACGGCGCTGCGCGGGGCTGGCAACGTCTGCAAAAATTTTATCAAAAGCTGGCTAACACACCATCCGGTAACGGAGAAGATGACAAGGCTTTCGTATCCGTGACGGAGCAGTTGCAGCAACAATTTACGCAGGCCATGGATGATGACTTCAACACACCGCGTGTGCTGGCGGCCCTGTTCGATTTCATCAAACAGGCGACGCCCCTGCTGGAAAAAGGGGCGCTTTCCGAAGCGGTGTTGGATAAAACCCGTTTACTGTTCAAAGAGATAACGCAAGATGTGCTTGGCCTTACACCGGAGTTGAACGAAGATAGTGTTTCCGACGTAGAACTGAACGCGGTCATTGAGGTGATCATCGGTCTGCGGCAACGCATGCGACGCGAGAAAAACTGGGAAATGGCCGACTATATTCGTGACGAACTGGCCCGGCGGGGCATAATCATCAGGGATACCCCCGAAGGGACGGTGTGGGAACGGCAAGTATAAGATTATAAGGGCGATTGAAAACATAGTTGACAACGACGCCATGAAATATGGGCCATCTAACGGTCAAGTGTTTGAGCGGTGACGGGGTTTGGACTTACTTTTAATATTTGAACTTCCGCTTATTTTATTCATATTCGTTTCATTTATAGCGCTTTGCCCGCCATGGATTACACATTGTTGGGGCAGTTATTTTATTATATATTTCGTTTTGTTTTTTTTTCCTTCTTTTTTAAACAGCTTTAATTCAATTCCTTTTTTCAAATCTCTGCTTGCTGTGGCAGTGGATATATCCTTAAAAATATTCATATAATCTTTTCTTGTAAATTTTGT
>RFFS01000065.1 GCA_003696775.1 Calditrichota bacterium | reverse complement strand
ATTAAAAGTTTTAAAACATTTTTGTGGGGCGGGCATATTCATCTCGAAGCGATTCGTGACATTCCCTGGTATTGGAAAATCGCCATCCCCACCCTGGGTGGTATCGTGGTTGGCCTGATAATCCGTTTTGTGGCCAGTGAGGCCAAGGGACACGGGGTTCCGGAAGTTATGGAAGCCATCGCCCTGCGAAACGGCATTATCCGCCCGCGTGTGGTGGTGGCCAAATTGTTTGCAAGCGCTTTTTATATCGCCTCCGGTGGATCGGTGGGGCGGGAAGGTCCGGTTATTCAGATTGGCTCGGCCGTGGGTTCTACCATCGGGCAGTTGCTTAAGGAAAACCCCAAGCGCATGCGTATATTTGTTGCCTGCGGCGCCGCTTCCGGCATAGCCGCCGCATTTAACGCGCCGGTGGCCGGGGCCCTGTTTGCCGTAGAAATTATTTTAGGCGATTTTGCCGTGGCCCAGTTCAGTCCCATTGTGATCTCATCGGTAACGGCGACGGTGGTTTCCCGTCATTTCCTGGGTGATTTTCCCGCCTTTGTTGTGCCACCGTATGCCGTGGTTTCTCCCTGGGAGCTGATTAATTATGTGGTGTTAGGTTTTTTAACCGGCCTGGTGGCGCTGCTGTTTATTAAGCTGTTGTACGCCTCGGAAGATTTTTTCGACAATCTGAAATGGCCCGATTATGTCAAAGGCGCCATCGGCGGTGTGTTAATCGGCGGGATCGGCATCTTTTTCCCGGAAATTTTTGGCGTGGGTTACGAAACCATGGATAAGGCGCTGGCCGGCGATGTCGTTTGGAAATTTGCCCTGATATTGGTTTTCCTGAAAGTCATCGGCACCTCAATCAGTCTTGGCTCCGGCGGTTCGGGCGGTATATTCGCTCCTTCCCTGTTTCTTGGCGCGATGACCGGGGCATTTTTCGGAGGCATCATGCATCAGTTTTTCCCGGAATGGACAGCCGATCCGGGAGCGTATGCCCTGGTGGCCATGGGCGGTGTGGTCGGCGCGGCCACGCATGGTCCCATAGCCGCCATACTGATTATTTTTGAATTGACCACGGAATATCAGATTATCCTGCCATTGATGATCACCACGATCATTGCCACGTTGGTTTCTTCCCGGGCACATAAGGAATCGATATATACCCTGAAGCTGGTGCGCAAGGGCATCAATATCTTTGCCGGACGGGAAATGAATGTATTGCGATCCCTGAAAGTGCGCGATGTGGTCAAGCAATCCATTGAGCTTATGGAGGAGAACAGCCGTTTTACGGATGTATTAAACCGCATGGTTAATTCCAACAGCAATAATATTTATGTTGTGAATCATGACGGTACGCTGACCGGTTACATCTCCATTCATGAAATCCGGCAATCGTTGCTGGACTTTGAGGATGTGAAAGATCTGTTGATCGCCGCCGATGTGGCCAATCCCAAGCTGGTGATCATCGATGAGAATGATAACCTGGATTATGTCATGAAACAGTTTGGCCGCCATGAAATGGAAGAGTTGCCTGTTGTGTGCACGGAAAACGGCCGACGGCGCATCGTCGGTGTAATCCGTCAGCGGGATGTAATCGAAGCCTATAATCATCAGGTCTTTTTGCGTGATATGTCCGGAGAAGTGGGGCAGAGTTTTGCCAGTCTGAAAAAGTCCAAAGTTGTGCATGTGGTCGATCAATATCATTTCAGCGAAATCGAATCACCAGGATCGTTTATCGGCAAAACGCTGCGCGAAATCGATTTGCGTAACCGTTTTGATGTGGAACTGTTGCTCATCCGGCGCCCGGTAAAGTCCGACGGAACGACCACTTTTACCTATGTGCAGCCCGGAGCCGCCACCCGTATCGGCATGAATGATTTTTTGCTTGTATTCGGCGAAAAAGAAAAACTCGACCGGTTGACGCGGTTGTAGCCATGATGGCCGGGAGCGATGCATACGATGTGGCGGTCATTGGCGGCGGTATAAACGGCGCGGGCATCGCGCTTGATGCGGCCTTGCGCGGTTATTCGGTTATTCTTCTGGAAAAGGATGATATTGCCGCGCATACCTCCGGCGCCTCCACCAGGCTGATCCACGGCGGTCTGCGTTATCTGGAATATTTTGAATTATCCCTTGTACATGAATCCCTGCGGGAAAGAGAACATCTGCTTCATAACGCCCCGCATCTTGTCTGGCCGCTGCGTCTGCATATTCCCGTCTATCAAAACGCGCGCCGTGGTCCCTTTATGATTCGCACCGGATTGTTTTTTTATGATCTGCTGGCGCGACCCAACTCGCTTCCCCGTCATGAATTCTTTACCGGCACAGACTGTCGGCAACACGATCCGGTAATTCGTCACGACGGTCTGAAGGCCGTTGCCGCATATTATGACGCCCAGGCCGGTTATCCGGAACGATTGTGTCTGGAATTGGTTTTGGCCGCCGCCGCGCATGGCGCCCGTATCCTCACCCGCCATAAAGTAACCGGTTTAGAAATAAAACAGCGGCGTATTCATGCCCTGGAAGTAGAAACGGATGATGGCAGGCGCGTTTCGATACGCGCGCGACAGATTGTAAACGCCACCGGCGCCTATGTGGATATTCTTGAAAAAAAATTAAAAACCGCACCGCCGCGTAAAATAGGCGCCACCAAAGGCACGCATATTGTGTTGGAATATTTTCCAAACGGGCCGGCGCACGCCATTTATACGGAGGCCGAGCAGGACGGGCGTCCCTTTTTTACTATTCCTTGGGAAGGATACTACCTGGTTGGCACGACCGACACCTATTATGATGATGATCCGGATGGCGTGCGCCCGGAAGAGCGGGAGGTGGATTATTTGCTTTTTGAACTGAACCGACTGTTTCCCGGGCGTAATTTTAGCCGGAAAGATGTGTTGCATGCCTATGCCGGTTTGCGCCCGCTGCCTTATGAACCGGGGATTCCACCGGCCCGTGTTACCCGGCGACATATCATCCATGATCATAAAAAAGAAGGTTTGGAGAATCTGTTGACGATTGTCGGCGGTAAGCTTACCACTTACCGGCATCTGGCCGAACAATGCGTGGACCTGCTCGGTAAGCGCCTGAATCGATTTGAACCGTGCCGTACCGGCTTGTACAAGTTGCCGGGGGCGCTTTCTCCTGAGGAAGCCGCGCGAAGGGTGCGACACGATGCGCAAACACGGAATATACCGGAAAAGGTGGTGCACAGGCTCTATCATCTTTACGGGGCCAGGATAAACGAAATCTGGACTTTGACAGACCGGGAACCGGCCCTGGCGCGTATAATCAGCGAGCGACCGGTGGTAATGGCCGCGCAGGTGGCTCTGGCCATGGAAAAGGAATGGGCCCGTAGTCTGGAAGATATCATGTTACGGCGGCTCGGTATGCAAGCGGCGCCGGATTTGGGTGCGGGTGTTGTTGAAGCGGTGTCGGAAGTGGCGGCGTCCATTGCCGGCTGGGATGAAAACCTGCGCCAAAAAGCTGTTACGGACTACCTGCGAATCATACGGGAAAAATATCTGATTCGAAATTAGACGGACGGTTGTTTGAACAGACCGTGGGTTCGGATGACATCGGCCAGGGCGCTCATGTGCTTTTTGGATTCGATTCTCAACAGTCCGAAATTGGTGCTGTTATCGGCCAGAATGAGTAAGTAGGAGCGGCTGTTGGGCATCCAGATCAGTTTCACCAGTCCGTTCTCATAGTCCATCAGCATCTCTTTGATTTGTTCCATGCCGTGCAGGCGGGCTGTTTCCGATTGCAATGCAACCCAGGAACGTGTCAACTCCGTAATGGCCCTGATTTGACTTTCGGTTTGGCCGGGCCGATCGCTTTCCCACACCCAGGGTTCTCCGTCGGGTTTAAAAAATATGATCAGCTGCACGCCTTTTGTGGTAAAAAAGGTTTTCAGTATATGGCGGACTTCGTCAAGGGCCCTGGCTTCCGCCAATTCGCTGTTGGATGCTTCGTCCTTACGGCGCAGCCCTTCCAGCAACAGGCTTTGCCAGCCTTTGAGTATGGTTTCGTTTTCGGCTTTAAGGGATTTGTTGAGAGCGAAATTCCCGCCCGGCCACATAATAATTTCATAAAATGCTTCTTCACCGACCAGATCGCCCACTTCCGCGTGAACAATATTACCGTCATCAAAATAGATGGTGCCGGTCTGGGAACCGGACTGAACACGGATGGCATTGGTCAACCGACCCAGGCAATTCATCTGGATCAGGTCGCCCAACTGAAAATCTTCCAGACTGCCGGTAAAGCCTTTACGGTCTTCCAGGGTATTACGGATCAGATCACGCAATTCACGTATTTCAAAGGGCTTTTCGATATATTTAAAACAACCACGGCGGTTGGCTTCTTCCTGAATTTCGGAATTGCCGTAGGCGGTCATGATGATCACTTTTATATGCGGGTATAACTGACGGATTTTCATCAGCAGGTCGAGGCCTGAAATTTCCGGCATGCGGATGTCGGTGATCACCAGGTCCATGTGCCGTTTTTTAAGAATATTCAACGCCTCGGCGGCGGAATTACAGGTCTGCGTCCGGTAGAATTCCCGGTCTTTTTCCAGGTGTTTGCCCAAGGACCAGGTGATATCTTCTTCATCATCGACGATTAAAACATTTTTTTCGTTCACAACGGTTTCTCCATAAACCCCTTTCAGGGACGCTCTTTGTACCACAATTCCGGATGATGCAGATAGCCCGCGTCGTCAATGGTCACATTGTGCAGGTTGTTGCCGGATAAGGTGGCGATGCGTTTACTGAATAAAATGGTTATAGGTAAATCCCGAATAATTTGACGTTGGAATTGTACCCACAGGCTTTTTTGCCCTGCCTGTTGGGGGGAAGTCAAAGCCCGGTTCAGGAGATTATCGGCCGTATTATTTTGATAGTGCATAAAATTGTTGGCTTTTTTTACGGAAACGGACAAAAATAGATCGCCGGGATTGTAATAATCATTGGTTGCCCAGGCGATGAGAGCGGCATCAAAACGACCGGTGTGCAAGGCTTTAAGAAAGGCATCCCAATCCAGGGCGAAGATTTTAACCGGAATACCGGCGGCTTGCCAGTAATTTTGAATGTTGCGGGCCAGGGCGCCGCGCACGGCATTTTCCCGGTTGACCAACAGACGCAACGGTTTTTTGAAACGGACATGTTTCAGCATGGACATAGCCGTATCCGGGTTAAACGGGTAGGCCACGGTATCCAGATAAGCCCGAAAGGAAGGATACGCCGGGGCGTCGTGCACGATGCCCAGATTGCCCAGTACACCGTCAACGATAGTCGGGCGGTCTATGGCGCGGCTAAGGGCTTCTCTTACCAGGCGTTTGCGGATTAGGGGCGCGCGTAAATTCCAGGCTATAAAGGTAAACCCGCGTTCAACGGTTATATGGCTGTTATATCGTCGGTCTTTTTTAAATGTATTATAGATCCCCGGACTCACATCGGGTGCCAGGTCGTACCGGCCGGCCCGGAGCGCGTTTTTAAGACGGGTTTCGTCCTGGTAAAAAGAGATAAGAACCGTATCGATGCTGGCGGTGCTGTATGGATGTTTATGTAATACCAGATGCCGTGCGTCGTGTTGTGATAAAACAAAAGGGCCCAGACCCTTAAAGGAATGCTCGTATGCCTCCCGGGCCTTACGCCAGTTCGGGGCTCGGGTAACGCGTTGCGGCAATATCGGGAAACGTGTGTAACGCACCGGACGGATAACAGGCCTGATAAATTGAAACACAACCGTAAGGGAATCCTGTATGTAACAGGTATCGATAGCTTCCGGCTGCCAGACGGGGTTCATGCTGTCCGCGTATTGCCTGATAAACCGCCAGGTGTAAAAGATATCCGCCGCGGTCAGTCGGGAACCGTCGGACCAACGTCGATTGTTTTCCAGAAAGTAAACCAGTCTTTTGTTTTCGGGATCATATTGCCAACCTCTTACAGGACCGGGCTGCGCCTCGCCATCGGCATCCAAATAGGTTAAGGTCGGGTTGAGCAGGTGATTGCTTATTTCCTGCAGATCGTAGGATGTAATGGTCAGGGGAAATAAATCACCCGCACTGCCGGGTAATCCGATGCTCAGTGTGCCGCCCCGGGGGATATGGGCCTCATCACCCTGCTTCCGGCAGGTGGTAACAAAGGCGTATGCCATAAACAATATCAAGAGTAAGGGGTATAGAGGTTGTTTCATGAATCCATTCAAAGCTTATGGTTAATTGTTCAGAGAAATCGTATCAGGAAAATGTGGAATATAAGCAGCCAGGGCGCCACAAACAGCAGACTGTCAAAACGGTCTAAAATGCCACCGTGACCGGGTAAAAGGGAAGAAGAATCCTTTAAACCACTGTCGCGTTTGAACCAGGATTCCACCAGGTCGCCCGCCGGGCCCAACAGGCCCACAATCAGAGCGCTGCCTATGGCCGCCACGGCGGAAAAGGCATACCATTGCATGCTCCAGGCCAGGCCGAAAACGGCCAATGTGCCGGCCACGCCGCCCAACAGGCCTTCCACGCTTTTTTTAGGTGAAACTCTCGGAAACAGTTTGTGTTTGCCCCAGGCGCGTCCGCTGAAATAGGCAAAGGTGTCGTTGGCCCAAATGGCCGCGAAAACCGTCAGCAGATATCCCGCCGGATGGGCTATGCCCCAGGCTGTGCCATGTATGCGTAAGGCCAGTAATGCCGCGGCCGGCAGGCCCGGATAGACGATCCCCGTCCAGGTGGCGCCGCTGTTGATCAGCGCGGACCCGCTGTTACGGAACATTTCACCCAGCAGTGTAAACATAAGGAGTAGCCCGGCCAGCGCCATAAGTTCCGGCAGCGGATGCATGACGGCAAGCAGGATAAGCAAGGTGATGGCGTAACCGAATCGTTCCGACGGCAGGGCCCCTTTGGCACGGGTCATGCGGTACATTTCCCATTGCCCGCCCAGACCGATCACGGCTGTTAATAAAAAGAAGACCCATTGCCCGCGCCAAACCATGGCTACCAGCAGAGGGATGCCTATCAGGGCGATGCCCACGCGTTTTGCAAGTTCGTTCATTGTGTTATTCCCGGAAGTTTGTAGCCGATGTCCCGGCGGTAATACATGTCTTTAAAACTGATTTTTTCAACGACTGTGTACACACTGCGGGCGGCTTCGGGGAATGTGGGAGCCGTGGCCACAATGTTCAGCACCCGTCCGCCATGGGTCAGCCATTGACCGTCGTCTCGTCGGGTACCGGCATGGAAACACAAAACATCTTCCGGAAGCGTGTCCAGGCCTTTGATCGGATAGCCTTTGGCGTAATTTGACGGATAGCCACCGGAAGCCAGCACCACATCAAAAGCACATAAGTTGTATGTTTCCAATTCGTTTGTTTGCAGGCGCCCCTCGGCGATTTCCCGAAAGACGGGAAGCAAATCGCTTTTGATCAGCGGCAAGACGGCCTGTGTTTCGGGGTCGCCGAAACGGCAGTTATATTCCAACACATAAGGTGTTTCCTCAT
>RFFS01000064.1 GCA_003696775.1 Calditrichota bacterium | reverse complement strand
GGGGAAAGTGCTGATATGAAAGCAATTACATTAAACAAACTTTACGGTAAACGGACGGTGAAGTGCCTTGAAATCCCGCACTACGCATAGCCGAGACCGCTAAACGTATTGCGCATAGCGCGGATATATGCTATTTTTGATTTCGTTTAGCACGCAATATATCATCCTAAAAATGAAAAAACAAACCATCCTTAGCGACTTTGAAAAAAAACTAACCATCGCTAATTACTCCGAACAAACCATTCAAAGCTACCTCTCGGCCATAAAATTATTCCTGGATTATGTAAAAGGGAAAAATGTAACGGAAGTCGATGATGCATTGATTCAAAATTATTTGTTTTTTTGTAAAACAAAGAAAAAATATGGTTACTCATCCATGAAACAGGTCCTGGCCAGCATACGCTTTCTGTATATCAATGTTTTGGGAAAACCCGTTCCGGCAAGTCTGAATGTCAAAATGAAAAAGCCGCAAACCCTGCCCGTTGTCTTATCCAGGGAAGAAGTGCAAAAACTGATTAAGGTAACCGCTAATATCAAGCATAAAACCATCTTGCTCCTGATTTATTCCGCCGGGTTGCGCCTGGGTGAATTGCTTAACCTTAAAATAAGCGATATCGATTCCAAACGTCTTAAAATTCACATTCGACAGGCCAAGGGTAAAAAAGACCGCTATGTGGTATTGTCGGAAAAGTTGCTGCCCCTGTTAAGGGCCTATTACAAACAATATAAACCCAGGGATTATCTGATCGAAGGCGCCAAAGGCGGACGATATTCGGAAAAAAGCGTGCAAAGCATCATGAAGCAAGCCCTCAAAAAGGCCGGTATCCGTAAAAAAGCCACCGTGCACACCTTGCGTCACAGCTTTGCCACCCATCTTCTGGATGATGGGGTGGATATCCGTTTTATCCAGGAATTATTGGGGCATGTTCGTCTGGAAACGACACAAATTTATACGCATGTATCCACACGTTCCGTACAAAAAATTAAAAGTCCGTTAGATACATTGAATATCTAAACCACGTACGTTACCCATGCGCATTCCCGAGGGCATGAATCGCAATGGACTTTAATGGCATGCCTACAGAATATATTTACTCAGGTCTTCGTCTTCCACGATATTCTTCATGGTTTCGTTAACCAGGGCGGCGTCAATAACGATGCGGTCTTCTTTTTTATCCGGCACCTCAAAAAGAATGTTTTCCAGCAGGGTGGACATGATGGTATGCAGACGGCGGGCGCCGATATTTTCCGCACGGGTGTTGACCATGGCCGCGATGCGCGCGATTTCACGTATGGCGTCTTTCTTAAAATCCAGTTCCACACCTTCCGTTTCCAGCAGGGCATGGTATTGTTTGATCAACGCGTTCTTGGGCTCAGTCAAAATACGCACAAAATCGGCCTCGCTCAGGCTGTTCAGTTCCACGCGAATGGGAAAACGTCCCTGCAACTCGGGAATCAAATCCGACGGTTTGGATACATGAAAAGCGCCCGCCGCCACAAATAAAATATGGTCGGTTTTCACCACGCCGTATTTGGTGGTCACCGATGTGCCTTCCACAATTGGCAACAGGTCGCGCTGTACCCCCTCGCGGGAAACATCCGGGCCGTGCTTGCCGCTGCTCCCGCCGGCGATCTTGTCGATTTCATCGATGAAAACAATGCCGGAATTCTGCACACGGTCCAGGGCTTCGCGTACCACATCATCCATGTCGATCAGCTTTTGCGCCTCCTGCTGGGTGATAAGTTTCACGGCCTCGCGCACGCTGGTTTTCCGTTTTTTCAGTTTTTTGGGCATCATGCCGCCAAACAGTTCCTGAATGTTCAGGCCCATTTCTTCCATGCCCATTGGGGAAAAAATTTGCATGGTAGGCGTGGTGTCGCTGGGTACATCGATTTCCACCATCCGTTCATCCAGCTTGCCGGCCAAAAACTGCTCACGTAGTTTTTCCCGTGTGCGTTCATGGCGCAGTTCCAGTTCATCATCGGCATCCATCTCACCGACCGGTTTATTCTTTTTGGCGATGGGCGGCAGCAGAATATCCAAAATGCGCTCGATGGCCATTTGCCGGGCTTTGTCTTCCACTTTGGCGGTTTGTTCGTCGCGCACCATGTGCACGGCAATCTCCATCAGGTCGCGTATGATGGATTCCACATCGCGGCCCACATAACCCACCTCTGTAAATTTGGACGCTTCCACTTTGGTGAACGGCGCGCCCGCCAGTTTGGCCAGCCGGCGTGAAATTTCCGTTTTACCCACGCCCGTCGGTCCAATCAGGATGATATTGTTGGGCATGATCTCTTCCCGTAAGTCGCTGCGTACCTGTTGGCGCCGCCAGCGGTTGCGCAAAGCGATGGCCACCATTTTTTTGGCGGCTTTTTGTCCGATGATGTATTTATCCAGTTCCTTGACGATTTGCTTGGGTGTCAGTTCTTTCATTTTTGATCCTGTTTCAGTGTTTCCACGATGATGTTATGATTGGTGTAAATGCAGATATCGGCGGCGGTTTTCAACGCTTCTTCGGCAATGGCCGCGGCGGAAAGATCGGAATATTTAACCAGACTGCGCGCGGCGGCCAGGGCATACATCCCGCCGGAACCGATCGCCGCGATGCCGTCATCCGGCTCGATGATATCGCCGGTGCCGGATATTACAAAACTATTTCCGGCATCCATAACGATCAGCAAGGCTTCAAGACGACGCAGATAACGGTCGGAACGCCAGTCCTTGGCCAGCTCCACGGCGGATTTAGGCAGGTTGCCTGAATAACGTTCCAGCTTTTCCTCAAAGCGTTCGAATAAGGTAAACGCGTCGGCGGCGGCCCCGGCGAACCCGGCAATGATTTTATTGTTATACAAACGTCTGATTTTACGGGCGCTGCCTTTCATAATGGTATTGCCCAGGGTCACCTGTCCGTCACCGGCAATAGCCACCTCGCCATTATGACGCACACCGCAAATGGTGGTGGCGTGTATTCTTTCATTGTTCATGGAAAGCCTCTTTATCCGTTCAATTTTGATCGTGATTGTTCATTATTCCCAACATACCGTGTCCCCCACGCGGATAATTCCGTCGTTTAGGATGCGTCCGTAAACGCCGCCGCGCCATTCGGGTTTCATGCAATTCCTTAAACCGGGCCAGGCCTGATCCATCCGGTTGCAGGGCAGGGTTTCACCTTCCACGGCGATACGTACTTCTCCCAATCTTAAAATACGGCCCCGGCTCTCGCGCAGAGCGATTCCGCTGACCATCACATTGGCCCGTCGCGCGGACGGCGGCACATCCGCATTCAGTTCCCGCATCATCACCTGCCATTTTTCCTCTTCGATAATGGTGATCTGGCGTTTACCGCCCTGATCGGCGTTGCCAACCAGACCCTTGTCGGCCCGGCATGTGACACGGGTTTTGGGGCGCATGGCGCCTTTCCTGGCGGTTTTAATCCATAAGGCGCGTACCATATGTGCTCCGTTTTGATGAATATGCCGTTAAGATAAACAATTGCCGGTTTTATTTAAACTCCCGGGGCAAGAATTTCATTAAAGTGTCGAGCCTCACGGCATAAGGTGTTGATAAACCGCATTTTATCGCAAATCGGTGTTGTGTGTTCAATCAAAATCCTCCATTCCGTAAAGGCTGAAACGGTCCTGCCGATATTTGTCAAAAAACAATGGTATCTCCTATGAAACTTTTAATCCTTGTAACCGGGCTGCTTATGCTGGCCTCCTGTTCTTTTGAAGAACCCTATATTCCGGCGTGGCAAAGCCGGGTTAAAGTTGAATTCCGCTCACTGTCCGTGGAAGCGGCGGACCTTATCCAATCCGCCAGTCTGCAGGATACCGTTTTGGGCAACGCGACCGATACGGTGTACTTTTTCAGCACGGAAGACAGCCTGGAAAAACAAACCATTGATGCCGAAGAGCTGGCGTTTGTTACCGAAGGTGAACATATCAATCAAACCGTGGGTATTATCGAACTGGATCAGCCGCCACCCGCCGAGACGGATACCGTTCGCCTGTCCGATTTGTTTCCGGATTTGAACCTGGGCGCGGGCAGCGTGCTACCGCCCATACCGGCAACAACCCTGCAACCGCCGGACCAGTTCACCTCGTTTGAAGATTTCCAATCGATTACCATAGATTCGGCCAATTTCCGTCTGGAATTTGCCAATAATCTCATCCTGACCATAGCGCCGGGCATGCGCGTAACGGTGTACGATGAAACCCGTTATACCGATTCGGACAGTGGGAAAGTGGCCTCGTTTATTTTTACCGACAGCATTCCCTCCGGAACGGTGGCTTTCAGTGATCCCGTCGCGCTTTCCGGAAAAATTTTACACAATCAGATACGTTTGGCCTATCGTATCCCCCTGGCGCCTGTGGATACGGCCACAACACTAACCCAACAAGATGTGGACAGCTATTTTATAACAACTGTGCATTTAAGCACCTTGCGGGTTACCCATGCCGTGGCCGATGTGCCGGAACAAACCGTAACCAGAGACGATGTGACGCCCATAGACACACAGGATAAATCGGTGAGCACCTTGAAAATAGGACAGGGAGCCGTGGCCCTGAATGTACGCAACCACCTCAAAATCGGCGCGGATATGACCATAACCCTGCTTAATGTTCTGGATGCCAATGACCAACCCCGTGTGGTGACCATGGGTTTGGATGCCAACGGACAAACCCAAAAAACCGTCAATCTGGCAGGCGCGAAGGTTATCAATGCCGACGCTCCGGGTGAAGCAATTAAGGAACTTAAGTATAACATCGTGGCTGTTACACGTCCGAGCAATGGTTTTGTGGATATCGATCAAAACGATTCCATTGCCGTGGATGTCACCATCGATACATTAAAAATAGATTATCTCGAAGGGGATATAGGCAATATTACCTATGATATAGATCCCATTGAACAAAATGATATCCTGGGCGATTCGGAAATTAACGGTTCCTTTACCCTGCCGGATGTACGTCTCACATTTGATTTTTATAACCAGATCGGATTTCCCGTAAACGCCAATCTGTATGTTACCGGTTATCATCGGGATGCCCAAAGCGGGCTGGTAACCGACTCCGTTACGGTGAGCCTGGAAGAGACCATCGCCGCCGGGAATAATAGCCAGGCGGTTAAAACCACCGTGGTGCTGGATGCGCAAAGCGGCTCGCCTTCGATCGTTGATTTAATGGCAATCATGCCCACGGATATACGTGTGTCCGGAAATATCTCCGTCAACGGGCAGGGCAGCCTGGCGGCCCGGGACGCATTTTGGGCGGCCTATCGTATTGAATCGCCCCTGTCCATCCGCATCGATAAGCCCGTTACGGTGGAAACCGATAAAAGCATCCTGACCGAAAGCGATCTCGACGCGGAAACGCGTGATCGCATCACCCATGATCTGGTTAATGTTCAATTGAATCTCGACATTGAAAACGGCTGGCCGGTGGGTGCTCAGGTGGCGTATATCATGGCGGTGGATTCCAACTTTGTTTACGACTCCACGGTAACCGATGCGCGGCTGAAACTGGTCGTCCCCCTTACATTACCCGCCGGGGAAACGGATGCCGACGGTTATGTAACCCGCGCCGGTGTTACACAAAACAGCATAGCGCTGGACAGCACGCAACTCAAAATATTTGAAAAAATGCCTTTATATATCGGTACACAGGTTAAGATTGACGCCACGTCCGGAAAGATTATTCTGCGTAAACACGATGCCGTAACCCTTTCCGGGAATGTCATCATTGATACAAAGGTGGACCCCAATGAATAAGATGAAAACATTTTGGATAACGGGACTGATCACTCTTCAATTGGTGTGCGGTCAAACCTTTGATGCCGCCGGACTTGGATTTGCCGATACTTATCTGACGGGCAGCCGCGGTCTGGATGCCTTTTCCCGCAATCCCGCCAATCTGGCGTATGAAACGCCCACTACGGTTGCCTTGCGTTTGCCGGTTTTAAATGTGAATGTGAGTAACAGCGGTATTTCCTTCGCCGATTATGAGCGCTATTTTACGCGTTCCGGAAACGGCGGCGAATGGACCACGGAAGATAAGGAAGCCATTATCGATCTGATACCGGAAGACGGATTGGATATCAATATTCTGGCCGGTTTAGCTCCGTTCAGTGTGCGTATCAATAGTTTGGCTTTTGGCGCGGCTCTGGTGGAAGAGGGCAATATCACCCTCAACACCCGGAAACTGGTGGAATATGCATTCCGTGAACTGAATTTCAATCAGGATTTTCGCTTCCAGGCCGATGCCCTTACCGAGTGGGCGTTTTTCGCCGCCGTAAAAATTTCCGCCGCGTACGGCCATTTGCTGGATTTTAAATACCGAAAATGGGATCTGGATGAAATCGCCGTGGGCTTGCGCTACAACCAGTTCCTCGGTATTGCGGCGGTACAGGTACAGGAAGCCTCCGTTGATATCAAAAGGCAGAGTAACGGCGAAAATTTTGATGATGAATTCCTGACCACTCGCGGGCATGTGCGGGTCAATGTGGCTACGCCCGAGGATGGTGTGGCCGGCCTGGGATACGGCATCGATTTGGCGGCCTCCGCCCGATGGAAAATGGTATGGCGTTTCTCTCTTGCTCTGGAAAACGGGGTAGGGAGCATCACCTGGGATAACAATCCAAGACAACAGAATTTTGTCTTTCAGGATACACTCTTCTTTAACGGGGACTCCGCTAAAAATTCCATAAATGAGGACACACTGCAGTCCATTAGCAGTTTTCGCACACCCTTGCCAGTTAGTCTGGTGGCCGGCGCCTCGTGGCGTTTTAACTCAGCCCTTTTGTTCATGGCCCAATGGCGCCAATACCTCACGCGCGATCTGGGGACGCCTCTGACGCCGGAAGTGGGCGTGGCCGTGGCCTATACACCGGTGGATTTGGTAACGCTGCGTTCCGGGATGCGCATGGGTGGCAAGGATACCTTTGTCTTTGCCCTTGGAGCCGGTTTCCATTTTGGCCCCCTTCAACTGGATATGGGATATGCCATGCGTCAGGCGCTGTGGCCCACCTTGTCCAATGGCGTCTTGTTCAGTTTTGGGATGACTTTCGGATTTTAATCTGTCATTTGGCACAAGGCTGTATAATCCGGGATGTTGTCCAGAAAACGATAGGATGTAAAATCCCGTGAAAACAGGCAAATATAATGGTTCCGGCCGTTGCTGGCCATGATCAGTCTGGCCCGAATGCGGGCGGTATATACGGCCAGTTGTTCAAATGTCTTTTCGGTTATGCGTATATGCGGCGCCTTGCATTCCAACAAAGCCAGCGGTTTTATATTATTGTTGTAAATAACCGCGTCCGCGCGAAAGGCGTTACCCGCCACCGTCAATCCCTGCTCCACCTTGATTAAACTGCGTGGATAGCCAAGATGTTGATGCAGATACGTTAAAAAATGCTGCCGCACCCATTCCTCGGGCGTTAATACCAGCCACTTTTTGCGAAACGGATCGAAGATATGCTCTCCGTCTGTCCGGACATCCACCGAAGGAAAATTGAGCGCGGGCAAGGAAGTTGAACGAGGCATGCTTATTCCAGTTTAAAAAAGTTTAATCGAATTTAACAAAAATAAATACTTCAGACACCAATAGTGTAAAATTCTTAAATGTTAAGTGGTGTAAAGTAACCTACTTATCCCAGTAGCGTTTAACGATCGATCGCAGATCGCTGCAATTGTTCAGATCGATATACACCGGACAGGTGCGGCAATCGACGGGGCCGCATACGGAATCGGCGCTTTTAATTTCCCAGCAGGGCGCGTCGGCATTGTGATAGGCGGGGCATGAAGCGCGGTCTTCTTCCGGGCATTGTTTGATTTCCCAACAGGGCACTACGGAAAAAATCATCTTAATACCTGCTATGTTCAGACCTTTATCTTTGATCATGGAACGGATGCAGGCAATGCGTTTGATATCGCTTTCGCTGAAATAACGGTGTTTGCCTTCTGTTTTACGCGGCAGGATCAGACCTTCGCGTTCATAGGCACGAAGCGTGCCCACGCTGATATTGAACATTTCCGCCACGATGCCGATGGGGTAGTAGATTTCGTTATTGTGCTTCATATTTAAAAAACAGGAACCCCTTACGGGGCCCCTGCCTTTTTCGGTTAGTTATGTGAAGATAATTTCCCCGCCGTGGGACATCTCGTAAAACTCGCCCACGGTGATAATACCATCCAGATTTTCCGTGAAATCTTCCTCCTTCAGATGAAACATATCCACGGTGGCCTTGCAGGCGTATAACCCTGCGCCGGTATCGTGGATCATTTCGATGAATTCGCTGACCGGAGGAATATCCAGTTTGTCCATTTCCTTCATCATCATCTTGGTGGCCAGAGCCGACATGCCCGGTAAACCGCCCAGCAAAGTGGGAATGTGCATGGCCGGGTTACCCACCGTGGCCACTTTCAGGTGATCCATGCGTTTTTTAATAACCGAATCCAGCCCGAAGAAGGTGAAGAAGAGATTGACATCGATGCCTTCCATGCGGGCGCCGTTGGCCATAATCAATCCGGGATAAACCCCTTCCAGCGAACCCTTGGAAATGATGATGGAAACTTTTTCAATTTTATCGCTCATGACAGCCTCCCCGTGGTTAGATGCATCCGTGTGGTTTACCGAGGCCGGCTATGTAAGCGGCTTTTTTGGCCGGGCCTTTCGGAAATAAATTGTATAAATCCTTCACCGGGATACCGCCGGCCACTTTCATGCGGCGGATGGTGGGCACCTGTCCTTTTTCCTGGAAATCCTGACGCATGAAACGGATGACTTTCCAATGTTCGTCGGTCAGGGTGTCAATTCCCATTTCCTTTGCCAGTTCCGGGGCCATTTCCTCGGTCCAGTCGTTGGGATTCTTTAAATATCCTTCATCATCACGTTCCACGGTGATGCCTGCTAATGTTGCCGTTGCCATGATTAATCCTCCTGTTTGGATGTTTGTTTAACTTTGTGGCCGTTTTGGGCCATGCTTTTTACAAATTCAAGCATAAAGGCCATGCCTTTTTTGACTTCCGGATCACGCATGCGTCGGAACAAATCCATCATTCTGATATCCTGATCGATATCGATATCCATCTTACCGAAAAAGGAAAGCGCGTTGTTCACGGACGAGAGCATTTCCGGTTGTGTCATGCTTTTGACGGTAAGCAGAATGGTGGTGATGTTTTCGCGCAACAGACGTACATCTTCCACGGAAAAGGATGTTACAACCGTATCCACAATTTTGGCCGCTTCGCTAAAAAATTCGAAGTAACCCTTGCGATCCAGTTCGTTCAGGGTTTCCATAATCTCGATATAAATCTGTTTACCCAGCGGTTGCAGGTCGTTAAACAGGTCTTGCGCGCTTTCCATGTGCTCCAGCATTTTATTCAGGTTACGCACATTCCGCAGCAGGCGTTTAACCAGGTGAATGATGTCGCCGGTGTCAAAATAGGGCGCCACATCCTGCAGTTCCGTCACGGCGGCGTTGAACATATCCTTGCCGATCAACGCCATATCATCTTTGAGTTCTTTGAATTCCCGTTGCTGTTGCTGCTGGCGTTTCATTTGTTCCGTGAGAAAATCCAGCTTTTCATGCAACGATTGTATCTCTTTTTGCAGTTCCAAGGTTTCCATTGTCATACCCTCTTTTTACCGGCCATGGTCATTTGTGCTTCGATGGGCAGTTCGGCGCCTTTAAGCAACAGGTTCCAGTAAACCCAGCGGAAGGTCATTTTTCCCCAGTGGTTCATGCGTGTTTCCTGTAACAGGCTGAACGGCCCGATGCCCGGCAGGGGGAATTTCCCCGGAAGCGGTTCCACATCATAATTGAAATCAATCAGGATGCCCTTGCCGAAACCCGATTCGATATAACAGTTGGCGTGACCGTCAAAAGCGGCTTTTAAGGGCCGTCCGTCGATATAGCGTTGGATATTTTCGAACAACACATCCGCCTCAAAGTGCGCCACGGAACCGGCTTTGGAACTGGGCAGGTCGGTGGCGTCACCCAGAACAAATACATTGTCCCATTTTTTGGATTGCAGGGTGTGGGGATCGGTCGGGATAAAATTCAGTTCATCCCCCATACCGGAGCGTCCGATCACTTCCGAACCCATATTGGTGGGAATGGTGACCAGGAGGTCGTAATTGATGGCCTCTTCTTCCCAGGAATAAAGGGTGTTGTTTTCCTGATCCACACGTCCGGCGGAAAAATCGCTGGTCAGTTTGATGTTTTTCTTTGTCAGAAATTCACCGAGAAATTTAGCGGCAATCGGTTTGGTAAACGCGCCGGGCAACGGGGTAACATATTCGATGTCCACTTTATCCCGGATACCCTGTTCGGTAAAGTACCAGTCGGCCAGGAAAACGAATTCCAGCGGCGCAACCGGGCATTTGATGGGCATTTCCACCACATTCACCACCATTTTGCCGCCTTCCCAGTATTTGATGAAATTTCGCAGCGCGGTGGCGCCTTCGATGGTGTAAAAATCGAAGATGTTTTTATGCCATTTATCGCCCAGCATACCTTCCGTTTCACCGGGGTTGATCCGGCTGCCCGTGGCGATGATCATCAGATCGTACACAATAACACGTCCGTCCGCCAGCTTGACGCGGTTTGCATCGGGTTCGATGATCTCAATCGGTGCGATAATCACATCGATGTTGGAAGGATAAAAATCACGCTTGGGTTTGATCACATCCTGTTTATTGTAAATACCCCAGGGAATGAACAAAAAACCGGGTTGATAATAATGAGTCTCATGTTCATCAATCAGGGTGATACGCCATTGGTCGCTATCCAAAACCGGGGCCAGCTTGTTGGCCATCATCGTTCCGGCGGTGCCTCCGCCAACTATCAATAGATGTTTCATTTAGGATTCCTTTCGGTTGAATGTTCTTTACGTGAATGACCGTATATAACTTCTTTCATTTTTGAACAAGGCAGGCTGATACGGTAAACCGTACACCGTCTGCAATCTTCATGGATACATTTTTGTCCCACATTACGCAGGCTCCAGCAAGGACCGCTTGCTTCGTAATACGCCGGGCATTGGCGGCATTGATTATCCAAACCGCCCCGGAATTCCCAACAGGGGATGAGGGCCATAATGCGTTTGATCCCCTGAAGATTGACCCCTTCGCCTGTAATCATCTGACGAATGCATTGCAATCGTTCCAGATCGTGCAGGGAATAACGCCGTTGTCCGCTTGCCGTTTTAAAGGGCAGGATCAATCCTTCCTGCTCATATAAGCGGATGGTTTGTACCGCCACGCCTATTTTTTCCGCTATCACGCCTATGGAAAAAAGCGGTTCGTAAGGATCAATCGGTTCTTTTGTTTTCATAACGGCTACATTCCAAAGTGCGTTGTTCCTACATTCTGTAATGTAGAAAACAAGAATGGTGCCAAAAGCCAATTTTCTATAAGTCATTGTTTTGACAGGGATTATGCCTAATGTATTTTTTTTAGAATTCGCCTCTGTTCTTAAAAATGAGAAAATGAGCGCAAAGTCTGTCTTTAATGTGAGAAAATCCGGTGCGGTATGTCTTAAATGGATAATGAACAAAATGTTAACAGTTGAAAAGCTTTTATTATCACGATAGGAGAGATGACGAGGGTAGGACCAAAATAATCCATAAAACCAGGAGGGTTTATGTACAAATTCTTTCTATTTCTCATTAGTTTCTCTTTTTTAACGGTTACCACGGTTAGCGCCCAGCTTAGCGCGCCGGAAGTGGCCGGTGTTTATGGCGGCCGGGTGAACGCCATCGAAATTATTCCGCTGGATTCATCCTCGATCCGTATTTTTGTATCCACGGAAAGCGCCAATTCCCTGTTTTACCAGGATGTGGATTTCAGCTCTCCGGACGGCCCTACGGGCGAACCTTTTGTCGCTTTGCCCGATGCCAATGAAGATGATAATCTTGGCGGTAACATACGTTTACTTTCCGCGGATTGGAATTCGGGGACGCTTTTTTTCATTAATGAAGGCACCCTGTATAGTATATCCACGGCTGAAGGCAGCCGTGTGGAAGTAGCCCAGGGCGTATCCGGCGTGCGCGCCTACGACGGCTATTTGTTTTACCTGACCAATGAACCCGGACTCACTTTACATTTTGGTGCCGTGGATTCGAGTGACGGTTCCTTTACGGAAGACGGGGACAGCCCGTTAAGCGTCAGTACGGAATCGGTACAAAATCCCAATGGACTGCCGATTTACATCAATCCGGTAAACGGCCGCGTATATCTGGCCTGGATGGGCTTAAGCGAACCGGCCAATATTTATAAATCTTCCGCGCCTTATGATTCCCTTGATAAATCCACAACCTTTGACGCGCTTCCCACAACCGGTTTGGGCAGTTACAGCTATGGTTCTTTTGGCATGGGGCCGGATGGTCGTTTTTTTGCCGGAACAACAGCCGGTGAGGAGCCCAATCACAGCAAGTTCATCGCCTGGACAGATGATGACGGCGCCACCTGGGATACCTTAAGCACCGGCATAGGCGGGGGCGCTTCAGGGACGATAACCTGCGGGACCGATCCCACGGACTATCCGGTTTATTTCGGTTCGGCGTACAGTACGTCCAAAGGGGCGGACGGTACCTGGAAAAGCATTGGCTGGCAAGGTTTTGAAACCCATCCCAACGACGGCCCAGCAGGCGTGGTAGCCACCGTGCCGGGCATGGTTGTCTTTACCACGGATATGGGTGTCGGCGCTTCCATGGATTTCGGTGCCAGTATTTTTGAAATCAATGACGGTTTGGAAGCGGTTCAAATTGCCGATTTTGACATGACTCATGATAAAAACGATGCCTGGGTGGCCTCGAAATCCGGTATCCGGCGGGTAACAAACTATGCCTCCGCCGATGAGGAGTGGCAGGTCTATTTTCCCATGGGCGACGGTTCCCCTTATTACAGCGTGGCGGTGGATAAGGAAAATCCGGATACAGCCTTTGCCGGCAATATCCGGGTCTATCGTACATTTGATGGCGGCGCCAACTGGGAGCAGGTGTTCCGTATGGAAGATTTCTGGAATACCGATTTTGATTTCTTCAGTTATATAAGCGACATCGATGTGCATCCTGATTCCGGCCGTTTTGTGGTGTGGGGCGTCAATTCCCCCAGCAGCGGCGTGCGGGGCGCTGTATTCTACAGCTTTGACTATGGAAATACCTATCATCGCGTGGACACGGATGTTTATAATACCGAGGTAACGCGATTAACCGTGGTGCCGGTTGATGCGGACTCCTTTACCGTATTTGTCGCCTGTGATTATGTAAGCGATGGAACGACCTCTTCCTATGGGGTTAAAACCATCGGTTTCCGTTTCTCCGATGAATCGGCGCATTTTTCCAATGATATGATTGGTGAATCCGGCGGTGATATCACAAATTTCGGCGCCAACGATATTAAGGTGAATGAATTCGGTGATGTGGTAGTAGCCGGTTATAACAGCAGCGAGCAGCCCCGGGTCTATGGCAAACAGGCCGACAGCACCGCCTGGGTGATGTTTTCAACCGCCGGTTTCCCGGAAAACGGCCGTTCCAGCGCGGTTTCCTGGGGGTATGATGCCTATGACAATCAGGTACCCTATGTGGCCGTCAACAATACTCTGTATGCCCTGGACAGCACCTACGCCAAATGGAATGAGGTCTATACCTATCCGACGGGTAATCAGGTCAATGTGTTGTATTGGGATGATCTGTTGGTGGGCACCGGAACAGGTTTGTATGAACAATACCTCAGCCCGACGGGCATTAAGGATCTGGCAAAAGCGCCGGGTTCCTTTGAACTGCTGCCCAACTATCCCAACCCGTTCAACCCCTCCACTCAAATCGTTTTCCGCCTGGGCGTGAACAGTCTGGTTGAACTTACGGTGTATGATGTGCTGGGACGGCGGGTACAAACCCTTGTGCACGAAGCGCGCCCCGCCGGATTACACCGCGTCAGCTTTAATGCTGAAAAACTTGCCGCCGGCGTCTATTTTTACAGACTCAAGGCGCGGCCGGTTAACGGCGGACATGCTTTTGTGGATACACGTCGCATGTTGTTACTCAAATAAGAGCTATGAGAGAGCACAAAGCCCGGTCTCCGACCGGGCTTTTTTTTAATAAGAAAGCAACCCTAAGTGCGATGGAATACGGCGTGGTAAAACTTCTCAAGAGCATCCTTTTTAATCTTCCTTTGTGGTCATTAGAAGATAAAAAAGGCTTAAATGTAAAATTTTTAAATTGGTAAATAATCTGTCAAAAACCGACGAATATAATAGTTAAATGCCAATAGAGACGAAAATGAATCCATCAAACCAACAAAGGAGTCCGTATGCGAAAAATTATTTTCTTATTTTTTCTGCCCGCGGCATTATTTGCCCAGGACCTGATCCAGCGGGGATTTGCGGATGTAACCGCAAACTGGGACAACGCGCCGGACGGTTCGGCTTATGTGGCCATTGGCCAGTTTGATCATTTTCTTATGTCCAATCTGTCTGATAATGTTACCTTTTTAGCCGAAACGGTATTCGAATATGATGATGGTTGGTTGATAGACGTGGAACGCCTGTGGTTGCGCTACGAATTTACGGATTATTTTAAGTTCTCCATCGGGAAGTTTCATACCGGGTTAGGCTATTGGAACCGCACCTATCATCACGGCGCCTTATTGCATACCAGCATAGACCGGCCTTTTATGCTCTTTTTTGAAGATGAAGGGGGTATTCTGCCCATACATACCACGGGTGTGTTATTCCAGGGCGATAATATCGGCGCCCTGCGTCTGGCCTATGAGGTGATGGTGGGTAACGGCATCGGCTCCACGCCCACGGGTGAAAATGACAAGGATAAAGCGGTTTCTCTATATCTGCATGCCCGGCCGGTTGACGCTCTCGATGTGGGTGTTTCCTATTACAAGGATCATATAGCGGCGGGTGTAACCAAAGCCGATGAAATGACGGTGTTACCCAATGGCATTAGCCAGACCCTGTACGGAGCCAGTGTGAATTATAATGATGATACCTTTGAGTTTTTATCGGAATTCATACATGCTTCCAATAAAGATGACGTAACGGGAACGGAAGGTGTGACGAACGCTTTTTACGCCATTATCAGTTATGGCATGGCCAATGATTTCCGTCCTTACTATAAATGGGACTTTGTCGATTTTGACGACAAGGAACCGTTTTACATAGGCGTGGATACGCAAATAAATACCTTAGGCGTTCGTTATGAAGTCAATTATCTGACGGCGGTTAAGGCGGAAGTACGGTTTAATGATTTTAACGGCAGTAAAACCACTGATATCGTCACGCAAGTGGCCTTTGGTTTCTAAAGGGGGGGCATATGAAGAATTTAAAAATATTACCTCTGTTATTGTTGATTACGGCATTGGCTACGTCATCCCAGGCGCAAGTAGCCATTATTGTAAACGCGAACAACCCTGTTTCGGATGTATCGGTTGCTGATTTGCAGCAATACTTTAAGGCAGATAAAAAACACTGGCCCGCCGGCGGTGCGGTGAAACTGGCGGTTTTGTCACTATCCGGTCCGGCGGGTCAGGTCGTCCTGAAAAAAATATATCAAATGGATGCCGGCGCTTATAAAAAGTATTGGCTTAAAAAGGTATTTAAGGGCGATGCCAAGGCACCGGCAACTAAAAATTCACCGCAGGAAGTGTTGGATTTTGTCGCTTCGGACCCGGGCGCTCTGTCCTTTGTACCGGCGGACAAGGTAACCGGAAATATTAAAGTTTTAAAAGTAAACGGTAAAAAGCCGGGCGAGGCGGGTTATCCGTTTTAACATACGGGAGTCAGTCAAATGGAATTTTTCAAAAAGGCATCTATAAAAAGTCGTATTCTGGCCAGTATATTGGTTTTAATCATTTCCATTGCGGCTTTTATATTTTGGTATTTCCCATATCAGCAAAAGCAGATGGCTTTTGAAAATGTCCGGGGTGAACTGTCCAACCTGGCGGAACGGGTGGCTTTTGGCGTGGCGGTTGGCATGGAAAGCGGTGATTTCAGTGCCATAAACGCCGCCATGGACTGGGTAAAGGAGAATCCGCATATCACCTTTACGGTTCTGATTGATGATGAAGGTGAGGTACTGGCCGGTAAACCGGCGGAAAATATTAAATTATCCGCTTTGCTAAAAGATATGCATAATAAGAAAATCCTTTACACAGCGGATGATATGTATGCCCTGATTCCGGTTAAAATGAATGATGTGTCCTACGGCCAGTTGCTGGTGGGGATGTCCCTCGAAGGCCTCGATGCCCAGATTGCCTCATTAAAATGGACGGCCTTTTGGGTCAGTCTGGTGGTGTTTTTACTGGGTATCGTCTTAAGTCTGGTGATTTCCCGGCAAATCGTTACACCGGTTAAACAGATGGATGAAGTGGCCCGGGCCATTGCCCGGGGTAACCTGAATGTGGCCGTGGACTTTCGGCGCAACGATGAAATCGGTTCTTTGGCGGATTCGTTTCGCAATATGCAAAAGCAACTTAAGAAGAAGGAAGAGGTGATAACCGCCATTGCGGAAGGCAACCTCGACCTGCGCATGGAAGCGGAATCACAGGAAGACTCGCTGGCCTTTGCCATAAACGATATTCAGGATAGTTTGAATAAGCTGAAAACCGAATTAAGTCAGGTTATCAGTAACCAACTGGAGGGCCGGCTTTCCTCGCGCTGTAACCCGTCCGGATTTTCCGGAGCGTATGCCGATATTCTGTCCGGTATAAATAGCGCCCTGGATACGGTGATTTCGCCATTGTTCGAATGTATCCAGCATTTGGGCGAATACGCCCGCGGGAATTTTGACAGCACCATGAAGGCTTTACCCGGGGAACAAAAACAGTTAAGCGATTCCATCAACCAAATAAGGGAAAATCTTATTGCCGTTGTCGGCGAACTGCAAACTCTGGCGGATGCCGCTTCCGAAGGTAAGTTGAATGTGCGCGCCCGGCAGAATCGTTTTAAGGGTAAATATTACGAGATCCTAAACGGAATGAATTGTCTGTTTGAATCCATCTTAAAACCCATACAGGATATCAAAAAACAGGTGGTCGGGCTGTCCGAAGGCAACCTGACGGTGGCCATGTCCGAGACCTATAAAGGTGAATTTCAGGATTTAAGCGCGGTTTTTAACAATTCCATTAAAAAATTAAGAGAAACCGTTGGAACCATACTGGCCTTGTCCGGTAAGTTGTCCGATGTGGTGGTCGATGTGGCCCGTTCCGGCAGGGATATCACCGACGGGGCATCACAGCAGGCCAGCGCCATAGAAGAAATTAGCGCCACGTTAACGGACTTCAGCCAGCAGATGAACACAACCACGCAGCAACTCTCCGAGGTGACCTCCATTTCCGAAACCGCCGTGGGTGAAGTGAATACGGGCAATACTAAAATGAGTGAACTGCTGGAAGCGATGGATGCCATCAAAGTATCCTCCCAAAAAATCAGTAAAATTATTACCTCCATTGATGAAATCGCATTTCAGACCAATTTATTGTCCTTAAATGCCGCGGTGGAAGCTGCCCGCGCCGGTGTGCATGGCAAAGGTTTTGCCGTTGTGGCCGAGGAAGTACGCAGCCTGGCCCAACGCAGCGCGCGTGCCGCGCAGGAAACCACTCAGATCATCGAAGACTCACTGTGTAAAATCAAAAAAGGGGTGGAGATGTCCGTCTCCCTGGATAGCTCCTTGAAAAGTGTCAGCGCCGAGATTGATAAATCCACCCATTTGGTGAAAGATGTGAGCGATTTATCCAGGGAACAAAGTGTCAATATCACCCAGATTTCCGAAAGCCTGCAACAGATAGATTCCATTACCCAAAAGAATACGGTGGTAGCCAATCAGACCTCTCAAACCCTGAACGATCTGGAAAATCTCTCTGCTCAATTACAAAATTTGTTGAAACAATTTAATACCGAATCAGCGGCGTATGCCGAAACCACTGAAGAGCAACCGGCCCCGGAGCAAATCATATGGAATTAAATGCCAGGACGTCCCGTAAGGGGTAATAAACGCCGCCCGGTTATTTCTTTTTGAATTTCTTCGGCGATTCTTATAACTTCATTCCAATTTTACCGTGTCGTGTCCATAGGGATTTGCATGGACAGACATGGTTTTTTTATACATCTCAAATCCGTTCATATAATCATTAACATGGAGAATTTATGAGATCGTTGTTTGTATTTATTATTACAGGAGTAATGCTAATGGCAGGATGCTTATCGGCACAAAAAGGAGACAATCCTTTCTTTAAAGAATGGGATACACCGTATGGGGTACCCGATTTTGAAAAGATACTCAATGAAGATTATATGCCCGCGTTTAAAAAAGGCATGGCAGAACAGCTGGCGGAAATGCAGGCCAT
>RFFS01000006.1 GCA_003696775.1 Calditrichota bacterium | reverse complement strand
GCTTTTTTCCTTCCATTTATTTTCTGATGAATCCGGAATAAATAAAACTACATATAACTATCCCACGGAATTTTATGAATTCCGGAATAAAAAACATTCACATAAAGGAGTCCCTTATGAAGGCAATTTTCAGGATTATATTTTCACTGCTTATGATGGGTACGCTTATGGCCCAGGAAGCCGGTACGCAAAAATGGACGTATGATATCGGTGATTTTATTTTTGGCGCTCCCGACATTGGTGATGACGGCACGGTATATGTGGCTTCCAATGATCATTATCTGTACGCTTTTAACAGCGATGGGGCCTTAAAATGGAAATTTGATCTGGGTTACGGCACCTACAACACGCCGGCCATCGGCAGTGATGGTACAATCTATGTAGGCACGGCCGTTATGGGAAAGTTGTACGCCATTAACCCCGATGGCACGAAAAAATGGGAAAGTGAGCAGGCCGACGGTTGGATTGAAGATTCACCGGCCATTGCTTCGGATGGCACTGTAATTTTCGGTACGTCTAATCAAAATTTCTATGGTATCAATGCCGATGGCTCCACTCGCTGGAAAAAACAAATGAATTCCAATCATTATTCCAGTCCGGCCATTGCCGCTGACGGTACCATTTACATGGGGTTTATTTATGGCACCAAATTTACCGCCTTTAATCCGGATGGCAGCCTGAAATGGCAATACGATACCGGTAATGTGGAATCTTCACCGGCAATTGGCAACGACGGCACGATATATGTGGCATCCAAAAGTGGTATTTTATACGCTCTTAACCCCGATGGCGGTTTAAAATGGAGTTTTGATTCGGACAGTTATTTTTATGCCTCGCCGGTAATCGATGCCCAGGGTATCATTTACATCGGCGCCAATAACGGATATTTTTATGCCATAAATCCGGACGGAAGTGAAAAATGGCATATCACTTTTGATAATGCGTTCAGCAGTGCCTTTCAGCATACGGATACACCCGCCATCGGCGCGGATGGTACGATATACGTCGCATCTTATGATACCACTCAATACACGTTTAAAAAATACCTCTATGCCATTTCGCCCGCCGGACAAATTATATGGCGGTTTTACGGTGATGCCATTCAGGGACCACCGGCCATAGCTCCGGACGGCACCATATACATTGGCAGCCAAACCGGCACCCTGTATGCCATACACAGCAACAGCCCCGGTCTGGCAAAAAGCGCGTGGCCGCGTTTTCATCACGATAATAAAGGGACGGGTAATGTACAAAACGCCACGACCCTGCAAGCGTCAAATCCACATCAGCCGAATCGTTTTGCCATGGCGCCCTTGTATCCCAATCCGTTTAATCCCTCAACGCATATTCGCTATTATTTGCCCTGGAGCGACCGGGTACATGTGGAAGTGTATAATGCCATCGGTCAAAAAGTCGCGACATTGTTTGACGGTGTTCAGACATCCGGAAATCACTTATTGAACTGGCGGCCAAAAGGATTAGCCGGCGGTGTGTATTATATTGCGGTGGGCAGTCGAAATCAACGCATTGTAAGGAAAGCGTTATTAATTAAATAAATATCAGATACGGCCGTCCGCTGGCGGCCGTTTTTCCACTTATTTTTTCCAGAAAACGGGTGTGAAAATAATTAAAACGGTATAAATTTCCAGACGACCTACCAGCATAAGAAAAGACAAAAACCATTTGCCAAGATCGGGGATAAAGGCGTAATTATCCGTGGGCCCCAGGTCACCTAACGCCGGGCCGATATTACCCAGGGTTGCGGCCACACCACCCAGGGAGGTTTCAAAATCCAGTCCCAGCATATTCAAAAATAACACACCAAAAACAAAGATCGAAATATAGAACAGAAAAAAACCGGCCACATTGGCGATGATATCACGCGAGACCACCTGCCTTCCGATTCTTACCGGTAAAACAGCCTGAGGGTGAATCAATTTTTTAATTTCATTGAGACTGAATTTTGTTAGTATGAGTGAACGGATAATTTTAAGCCCGCCTCCCGTGGAACCGGCACACCCTCCGAGAAACATCAAAATAAATATAATAGTACGGGAAGTGGTACTCCATTGTTCATAATCAGCCGTACCATAGCCGGTGGTGGTTATGATGGAGGCCACCTGGAAAACAGCGTGCCTGAAACCCGGTTCCGCCGCCTCTCCGTTATGACTCCATAAACTGATGGTAATAAACAGCGTTGCAACACCAATGATACTTAGAAAAAACAGGGTTTCCTTATCTTTAAAATAGATTATCGGTTTGCCGCGCAGAGCGCGATAATGTAAACTGAAATTCATGCCGGCAAGGATCATAAACAGGGTGATGACATATTCGATGTAGGCGCTGTTATAATGACCGATGCTGGCATTTTTTGTGGCAAAGCCACCCGTTGCCATGGTGCCAAAGGTATGACAGGTGGCATCAAAGCCATTCATGCCCCCCAGCATCAACAAAACAATTTCCACACACGTTAGCAATAGATAAACGCCCCATAATAATTTGGCCGTATGTTTGACGCGCGGTGTCAGCTTATCAGGCGTCGGTCCCGGTACTTCGGCTTTAAATAACTGCATACCACCCACACCTAATAAAGGCAGGATAGCCAGAGACAACAAAATAATGCCCATCCCTCCCAACCAATGTGTGAGCGAGCGCCAAAACAACAAACCATGGGGCAGGCCTTCTATGTTAATCAGAATAGTGGCACCTGTGGTGCTAAAACCGGAAATGGTTTCAAAAAAAGCATCTGTATAAGATGGTATAAAACCGGAAAGATAAAAGGGCAGGGCGCCAATAGCAGAAAACATGATCCAACCAAAAGTAACAATGATAAAACCGTCCTTGGCGCGTAATTCCCGTTTGTCCTTACGGGTTAAGAGCAACAATATCCCCCCGATGACCACGGAGCCGACAATGGTCTTCAGGAAGGCTGCTAAATCGCTTTGTTCATATAATAACGATACCAAAGCGGCAGGTATGAGTGAAACACCGAGAAAGATCAACAGGGCCGATAAAACGAACAAAATGGATTTAAACTGTATCATGGGCCAGCGTCTCAGTCAAACATTTTTTCAAGTTCATGAATGGCGGAGGGAAAGGCAAAAGTAACCACCTTGTCTCCTTCTTCGATAACGGTACTGCCAATGGGGATGAAAACGGAACCGTTTCGAAGAACGGCTCCAAGGATAACATTTTTTGGAAATTTGATTTTTTGCAGGGGTTTTTTCAAGATTTTAGAACCCGCTTTCGCTATAAATTCGATGGCTTCCACCGGTGTGCCGGGCAGGGATGCCACACCGGCGATTTGTCCGCGCCGTATGAATCGCAGAATACCGTTTACCGTCAACATCTGCCTGGATATGAAAGCATCTATGCCAATGGTTGGAATGATGGGCCCGTATTCGGTTTTATTGATCAGTGAAATGATTTTAGGAACGCGTAAATGTTTGGCCAGTAAACTCGCCACAAGATTGGTCTCATCATCGCCTGTAACCGCGATAAAGGCATCCATATCGATGATGCCTTCCAGAGCGAGCAGATTATAATCCAGGCCGTCCCCTTTGATGACCAGGGCTTTATGCAACTGTTCGGCCAGATGTTCCGACTGTTCCACATTGGACTCTATGATCTTGACATTGCTACGTCTTTCCAGTTGCCTGGCAATCAGATAGCCGGTTTGTCCGCCGCCTAAAATCATAATGTTGTCAATGGATTGATTCTCCTTGCCGAATAACCGCACCAAGTGTTCCAGGTCTTCCCGGGCCACGGCAATAAACAGCCGGTCATTGGGCATAAACATATCATCCCCGCCCGGAATTTTGGTTAAATCATTACGTTGTATGGCTACGGTCCGGAAATGCAGTTCGGGGTGTTGCCGTGACAGTTCGGCCAACGGGATGCGTAAAATGTCGGATTCCCGGTCCACCTGAACGCCGACCACAACAATCCGTCCTTCCGCAAATTCGATCAGATGACTGGCGGCGCTCTGTTCCAGCAGGTGAACGGCCGCCACGGCCGCTTCCGATTCCGGATGAATCAGCAGGTCGATGCCCATCCTTTTGGCGTTTAACGGACATTGTTCCTGTATAAATTCCGGGTTTTGAACACGCGCGATGGTTTTGGGCACATTATAGGACTTGGCCAGGAGACAACTGATAAGATTCACTTCGTCGTTGTTGGTGACCGCCACCAACATATCGGCTTTTTGGATGCCGGCCTCCTCAAGAAGGGTGTATGCGGAACCGGAACCGTGCAACACCTGGGCATCCAGACCTTCACTGGCTTTTTGATAGATATCGTAATCTTGTTCTATAATGACCAGATCATGTTGCTCGTAAGAAAGCATCCTGGCCAGGTTATAACCCACATTGCCCGCACCAACAACTATAATGTACACTCCGATTTCCCCCTGATAAAAATATATAAACTACATATTTCATGGTAAGTGTGTAACGGAAAGAGGTCACCACGTCTGTTTTAAAATGTCCGATTTGAAATCACGTTTATTTAAGAGCTTGAAAAATGGGAATATATGGCAATATTTTTTTTAAAATAAAGGCCAAAACCGCCATGCCGGTTCCGATACCCAAACCGCTGACCGGGCCGACAATTAATACAAAAAACCTTGGATTCAGGCCGGAAGGCAGCTTACTAAAACTGAGAGCGGCCCGGGCGTTATTCGCCAGATACATATCAAAATTGGTCGATTGGGTTATGCTGTTTATGAGTCCCCAAAACACACCTATCATCACTAAATGGATAAAAGGGTGATCCGGTTGGTTACGCAATATGACCAAAACACTAAAAAGAGCGAGCAATACCCATAAATAAACTTCAATACCCTGTGTCATCCCGCGTAAAGATAATAAGCCCATTATCAATGCCGGAAACGACAATATTATTATGACCGGCCAGTTCATATTTCTCCATTGTCTCATGGAAAAACAAATTAGAATGAAAAAAGAATGAATTCAATATCATTAATTGTTTAACTTAAAATTTATATTATTAGCTGTAACAATACGTTCTCCGCTTCATCCAACCATAAAAACGCAAGGAGAATCGTATGATAACCAAAGAAACGACCATTGAAGAACTTGTGGAAGAGGTACCCGGCGCCGTGACCTATTTAATGGAGCAACATATTCGCTGTATCCGCTGCGGCGAACCCATCTGGGGCACTCTGGAAGAAGCCGCGCGTGAAAAGGGCTACGACGATGTACGCATTCAAAAATTTGTTGATGATTTGAATGCCATGAAGAAAGAGCAGGCAGTATAAATACTTTATGTGGGAATTCCTGAGCCACGCCCTGGAAACCACGCTTGAAATCACGGTGATCATTTTTATTTTAATGGTCACCATTGATTTTCTGGATGTATGGTTTAAGGGGTATCTTAAAAGATATATTCATAGCCGCCCTGTTCGTCAATGGACAGTAAGCACTATCCTGGGTGCCTTGCCGGGGTGCGCCGGTGCCTATGCCAATGTTACCATGTATATGCACGGTTTCCTGAGTTTGGGAGCCTTAACAGCCGGCATGATAGCCACTACCGGAGATGAAGCTTTTGTGATGCTTGCGGAATTTCCCGTATGGGCTGTAGGGCTTACCGCGGCCCTTTTTCTTTTGGGCATGCTTGCCGGCGCTTATATGGATAAACTTTTACCCGTGCTGGGTGTGAAACAATGTCCGGATTGTACCATGCACACCATCCATGAGCAGGACAGGCAGCATGACTGGCGTCATTATTTCCGGGTGCATATCTGGAAACATATTTTGCTGGGCCATGTGGCCAAAATTGCCCTGTGGACATTTATCAGCGTGTTATTTATCGACTGGGGCATGGCACGGTTTTCCCTCCAATCCTTTATGGAACAACATCCGGCATTAATTATCATACTGGCCGTTCTGGTTGGTTTGTTGCCCATCAGCGGTCCGCATCTGGTGTTTGTTACCCTTTTTGCCGGTGGTCTGATCCCTTTTTCGATATTATGGATCAATTCCATTGTTCAGGATGGGCATGCCATGTTGCCCATGTTATCCTTTAGTATTAAAGATGTCCTGTTCATTAAACTCTATAAAATTATTCTTGCCCTGTTGACCGGGGGAGTGCTGTATCTTATCGGTTTATAAATCAGGGGAGCATACGGTCCCGTTCCTCATCCGAGGGCATGCGACATTGGGGGTTACGGCCAAACCAGGCATACCGTTTACGTGCAATATAATCATACAGTCGGTCACGTAAAGGCCGGGGTATCCAACCCATGACTTTCCACCACCTGTAACGCAACGGTAGATAATGAATGATATTCAATAAAGCCTCCGTTTTTTGATAAAACTTTCCCTGATCATAGAGTACCACGGAAGTCATTTGTTGTTGCAAGGCAGCAGGCAGAACATGCCGGGCGCTTTCTCCCTGCAGGGAGGCATAGTATAATTTTTTATAGCGGTCTCTTTTCATTAAAAAATCTATACTGCGGTTGCATAACACACAATGGCCGTCAAAAAACAGGATCGGCTTCTGAGGAGGCGTAATACTATCAGGCATCTCTTTGATGGTCATTTAAAACTCATTATTTCATTTTTTTGGGCGATTATGTATCCCATGAAACATATCATATTGATAATAATCACGCTGTTCTTCTGGGCGTGCAGTAAGCAGCCCGAAGACCCGACAACCGGTACCATAGAGGGGAATGTGTATGACTATACCAATGGATTGGTGGTACCGATGGCTCATGTGGAAACCGTACCTCCCACCAGCGCGGTTATTAGCGACACGGCAACAGGCCTGTTTAGCATCGAGCATGTGGACCCGGGCGTCTATCAGATCATGGCGACTAAATTTGGTTACGATTCTTCAAAGGTGAGTGTCTCCGTTGTTGCCGGTCAAACAACCCGTGCCGATGTTTTTTTACGTCCCGATTCCCTTCCGGCCGATACTTCCAAATATATTTATCCGTAATAAGGGTGCGTACCGGCTTCGTGATCGGTGGCATCTATTACTTCACCTATTTCCGGTATGGCTTCTTTTAAACCGTTTATAACACCATTCTTAAGTGTGATGAACGAGAGTGAACAGCCCTGACAATTTCCACCCATTTCCACATATACATTATTTTCACGGATATCCACAACCGATATAATGCCGCCATGCCGTGCGATGGCGGGGTTTATCTGGGTTTGTATTACGTGCTGAACTTTTTCGGCAAAAGTCCCTTTAAATGATCCGCCGGACACATCGGGTGTGCTAAATCTAAACCCCTGAAGATCGGTGGAGACTTCATAAGTCAGCCGTACATTTTCAAACCAGGGCCGTTCCGCGGCGCTGATGAAAACCCGGATACCATCAAAATCTAGTTGTTGTTCATCCGGTGCGATATCTTCCGGAAAAACAGGTTGTATGCCGTAGTCGATACGAAATGGTGAATCCGCGTCCGCTGTGACACGTACGCCGATCACTTCACCGGGCATGCTGTGTAGTATTTCCCTGATTTTATCAAGAGCAGTTGGTTCGATGTGTAGCATGTAACTCCCTCGTTTCACGTGAATTTACATGCGGGGAACACCCGGTGCAAATAACGGGTCAGCTTGGGGGTAAGGCCGTTGCCGGTGTGTGGCGTTTTATGATTTTAAAAAATTCTTCCTTATTAAACGGTTTGCTTATATAGTCATCCATGCCGGCTTGTTCACTTTGGGCATTGTCTTCATCCTTTCTATTGGCTGAAATGGCGATGATGGGAATGTGTTTTTTGGTATGGGCCTCCAGTTGCCTGATAAGGCGGGTCGCTTCGTAACCGTCCATAAGCGGCATCTGAACATCCATCAAAATCAAATCAAAAGAACCCTTTTGATATAATTCCACCGCTTCCTGCCCATTATTGGCAAAGGCACAATCATACCGTTCGTTGTCTAAAAAATGACTGATAACTTTTTGATTCACAGGGTTGTCATCGGCAATAAGGATCGACATCTTTTGTTCGGAATCCGCTTCGTGTGTGTTCACAACCGGATAAGGTTCTGAAATAAGGATATCCCGAATCGGTGGCACTTTTAAGGGGAGATATAACAATTGGCAATGGGGGACGGCTTCTTTTAGCGCTTTGGCGTATTTACGATGCGTAGCCTTTAACATGATAATAAAAAAGGCTTTTTGTTGTTTCTGCAGCGTTTGCATTTCGTTGATGATTTCCCTGTCATCCGGTTCGTTTAAAGCGGTAAATACAACAGCGGTGGTACGGGAATGCAGTTTGGTCAGCAGTGAATTGAACGTCCTGACCTGTATCCCCTGTAAATTGTAAAAATTAAGATGACGGTTCACACAGGAAAAAGTGTAATCATCCGCTGTGTTGATGAAAATGGGTCTGTTTTGGTAAAATCCGTGAACCGGAGGGAAATAAACATCCTTTAGTTCTTTTATCCTTTTTAACGGTAAAATAAAACTAAAGGTGGAGCCCTGTCCCGGCGTGCTTTCAAGATTGATATGACCGCCCATCAGTTCCACCAGTTGTTTGCAAATAGCCAGCCCAAGACCGGTACCGCCATATTGCCGGGTCGTGGAACCATCGGCCTGGGTGAAATATTCAAAGATTTTGTTGTGTTTCTCTTTCGAAATACCTATGCCGGTATCCGATACACTAAACAAAACATGTTGTAACGGGGTCTCTTCTTTTAAGGTATAGATCACCGCTTTAAGTTTTATGGATCCCTCATGTGTAAATTTAATGGCATTGCTGAGTAAATTTAGGATGATTTGCCGAATGCGAACGGGGTCTCCCAGGTAGGTGGCAAATAATCGCGGATCGATATCCACTTTAAATTGCAGGTTTTTATTCTGGATTTGAGCCGCAAGCAGATCCACTGTATCATACAGAACTTCCGGAGGAATAAAATCGGTTTTTTCTATGGAAAGACGGCCGGCTTCAATTTTGGAAAAATCCAGAATATCATTGATAAGCGTTAATAAAGCATCCGCACTTTGGCTGATAATATCCAGATATTCCTGTTGTTCATCGCTTAAATCCGTAGTGGATAATAAATCGGTCATTCCGATGATGCCGTTCATCGGTGTGCGTATTTCATGACTCATATTGGCCAGGAAATGGCTCTTGGATTCGGCGGCTTCTTCCGCTTTCTTGCGGGCTATTTCCAATTCCCGGACACTGTTTTTTAACTCAACGGCCTGTTCTTCCAGGGCCCGGGTGCGTTCCTTCACACGTCGGCGCAACAGGGTGGACCATGTAAGAAATAACAGCATAAGAAATATGGCGAGTATGGCAAGATTTCTAAAAAAGGAATTGGAAAATCCACGCACTTCGATATCCGAGGGTACTCTGGGGAATATCTGGTAACCGCTGTTATAGGGCGGAAAACGATCGTACTGGGTCAGAATGCCGGTAACGTTAATATTGGTGCCCGGAGGATATTGTGCCAAATTAAAGGGCCGGGTTGATGATTTTAAAATGAAAACATAGACAACATTATTGTTTTCAAGATTGATCATCAGATATTTACCGCCGGGTAATTCATCGGACTTGAGAACCGTACCCTGCAATGTTATCAATCGCCCTTCAAAGGCTTCACTGTTATCTTCTGAAAGGCGAACCGGCGGCGGTTTTAATTGCTGAATGTCCGATTCCAAAATGGAATAACGACGGGCCGCGATATAGGTCATTCCGTTTTTTTGTTTTAAAATGCCATGCACTTCCACCAAGTCACCAACGGAAACCGGATAAATTATTTGGGGATAAGTTACCAATATGCCGGCGGTATGATCCTGAATAAAAATATAAAGACTGTCTTTGGTAAAAATACCCGAAGCCGTAGAAGCATAGCCGATCACCGTTACCTCACTATTCAGAAGATCGGGAATAAAGTCGTGATTGGCATCGATCTTATAGTGGGCGATGGAAGTGACATTTTGGGCAATACTCACCTTAAAACAGATAAGGATAATGACAAAAAGGGTTCTTATTTTCATCCCAGGCTCAGACTATTCAAGGAATCCTACATTTCCATTAAGTATCTTTCGTCATAAATTTTAAAAAATTTATTTTGAATATGGATATGCTGTTTCCTATATTTCTTATGTTAAAT
>RFFS01000063.1 GCA_003696775.1 Calditrichota bacterium | reverse complement strand
CCGTCGGAAATCCGTAAAAAATCGGCCACGGATTTTCTGAGTTTTGTGGATGAACAGTCCGAGCAACGCATTCGGGAGGTGTTGCTGGACCATTTCCCCGATCATGCCATACTTGGCGAGGAAGGGGGGCTTTCCGGCGAGGCGCATCGCCCCCTGTGGATAGTGGACCCGCTGGACGGTACCCGTAATTATCTTAGCGGCATTCCCGTGTTTGCCATTTCCATTGCTTTGCAGGTGGAAGGGCAACTTCGGGTAGGCGTTATCAGCGACCCGGTGCACGCCAATTATTATCACGCGGTGATCGGAGGCGGCGCCTTTAAGAACAACCGCCGCATTCATACATCTGACACATCAGACCTAACCGAATCGTTTTTGGCAACCGGTTTTCCATTTAAAACGAAAGAATTGCTGGCCCCCTATACCCGTTTATTTGAGCGCATAATGCGCCGCTGCACCGGTATCCGTCGCCTGGGCGCGGCGGCCATAGACCTGGCTTTAACCGCCGAAGGTGTTTTCGACGGCTTTTGGGAAATCGGACTAAAACCCTGGGATGTGGCCGCGGGCGCTTTGCTTGTCAGAGAAGCGGGCGGAACCGTTACGGATTTTTGGGGCGATGACTCATATCTGAATAATTCGTATATTGCCGCCGCGAATGCAGCAATCCACCCGAAACTACTGAAAGAGATTCAGACAGTTTTTCCTCAATACCAACCGATTAAATAAGGAGTCCATACGTGAGCAGCAACGGTTTGTATAAACGCAAGGGAGAGCGGGGCGCCCTGAGCATCATGGCCTGCGCATCCGGCAAACCCTTTGCCGAACGCATCATCGCATCGCTGAATCAGCAGCTTCGCGACATGAACGAACCGGATAATTTCAGATTGATACATACCGAGGAAGTGAATTTTGCCAACGGTGAAATCAAAACCGTGATTACGGAAAATATCCGCGGCGACGATCACTATATCGTCCAATGTTTTGATGACCCCAGTTCCGATCGCTCCATCAACGATAATCTTATGGCCCTGCTAACCGCCATCAACGCCGCTTACCAGTCGGATGCCGACTCCATTACCGCCGTGATTCCCCAGTACGCTTACAGTCGTCAGGAACGCAAAAAAACCCGCGAGGGCATCACCGCCAAGCAAATCGCCCAGTTTCTGGAAATTTCCGGGGCCAACCGGGTGATCACGCTCGATGTGCACGCTGAGGCGATCATGGGCTTTTTTACACAGGCCACGATGGAAGACCTGCATGCGTCGCATACCCTGATCGATTATTTTCAAAAAAATTACAAGGTGGATAACCTGATCATCACGGCTCCGGATGTGGGCGGCGCGGAAAAAGCCCGTTTTTATTCCAAAGCCATGCAAACCGATCTGGCCATTGTGGATAAGGCACGCGATTACAGTAAGGCCAGTGTTGTGGAAAGCATGCGCCTAGTGGGTAATGTGGAGGGCAAGAATGTGCTGCTTCCCGACGATATGGTCAGCACGGGCGGCACCATCGTCAACGCCGCCAAGCTGCTTAAGGACAAAGGGGCCAATAAAATCTATATCACCTGTTCATTACCTTTTTTTAACGGCTACGCGGCTGAACTTTTTACCAAAGCGTACGAAGAACAAATAATAGAGCGCATCATTGGTACGGACGCGGTCTTTCACGGGCCTGAATTTGTAAAAAAACACCCGTGGTACGATGAAGTATCCATAGCGCCCTTATTCGGTAAAGTGATTCATCATATCAACACCAAAAAATCGGTGTCGGAATTATTGAGATAAACCATGAGCAAAACCAGGGATAAAGTGGCCATCGCCCGGGATTATTTTGAAAAAGGCTTCCTGCTGCAACAGGGAGGCTATCTGGACAGAGCGGCGCACTTTTACCGGCGCTCCATCGAATATTATCCCACCGCGCAGGCCTACACCTTTCTGGGTTGGGTGTATAGCCTGAAAAATCTTTTTGAAGAGGCGATAACCTACTGTAAGCTGGCTATCGAAATCGACCCCGACTATGGCAATCCCTATAACGACATCGGCGCGTATCTGATTCAACTGCGGCATTACGATGAAGCCATTCCCTGGCTTAAAAAAGCGCTTCAATGTTCCAAATATAAAAACTATTGCTATCCCTGGCTGAATTTGGGGCGGGTGTATGCCTTTAAGGGGCGTTGGGATGAAGCCATGCGCGCCTACCGCCAATCCTTAAAGGAAAACCCCGAATACGCCCCGGCCCTGCGTGCCGTGGAACAACTGCAGGCCTTGTATAACTGATGAAACGCTCTCCCGTTGCCGTGGTGGCGGCCATCATTTACGATTCCCGTGGCAAAGTGCTGATTACCAAACGCCCCGCGCATGTTCATCTCGGCGGCCTGTGGGAATTTCCGGGCGGCAAGGTGGACCCCGGCGAAAACGATGAACAGGCCCTGATCCGTGAAATTCGTGAAGAAACCGGCCTGGCTATCCGGGTTAAGGAATTGTACTGGCGTGAAATCGCGGCATTCCCGGAAAAAACCGTTCGCCTGCATTTTTATCTTTGCGCGCTCACCCACGAACCCCAGGAGATTATCCCCGATGAAATCGATGATTACCGCTGGGTTTCCCTAAACAGCCTGCCGGCCTTTCGTTTTCCGGAAGCGGACGCCCGGTTGATCGATCGCCTG
>RFFS01000062.1 GCA_003696775.1 Calditrichota bacterium | reverse complement strand
CGACAAGCTCAGCCTACACACCGACAAGCTCAGCCTACACAGTTGTTCCCCCTGCGGGAGCGTGGGTTGAAACGGAAGTTGACATAGCTTGTCTGAATCCTTATCATCAATAAACAAATAACCGGAAGATCATAATGTTTGTCGATATACTTGCCGCCCTGGGCGTGTTGGTGATCTTTTTAGGCCCCTTTGTCTGGCTGTACAACAAATCCAAAAACGATCATTACAACGGCCTTTAAATCCTGTATCAAAAAAATGAGTGCCCGTCCGGTGTCAGCATATTATTGTCATGCTTCATTCCCGTTCATCCACTTTTAACAGGTTGCCCTTAGCCAGACGGTGCAATTACATCTCAACAATGACGAAATCAAATTACCCATCTCAGTCAAACAGATAATAAAAGGATGGCAAGAGAAGGAGCGTTCACGTACCGGTAAGCGTTTACCGTTCCTGGCGGACACCACGCCCGGCCGTGCGAACGTGGATTGTCACTGCCATTCAGCAAAGTTGGATAAACACCCTGGATCCAACCGTCGCTCATTCGTGACGCGCATCCTTGCCTGAACCGACCCATTTATTGTATTATAGCCCATATTTATTCTGTGGAATATCAATCATGAAAAATTTTTTACTTTTAGGGCTTTTAGCATTCATGCCCCTCCGGGCCGCATCTGTAACGGTGGATGCCTCCGATACGTCCGTTGTGGATTTACGCAAAATTTTCGACGCTTTCCGTTCCGCGAATCCCGCCGGCCCTAACCGCCTTAAGCAAATCGGCAGCCGTCAGGTACGTATGTTCCCGCCGCTCTCCTACCGTTCGTATGGGTTGGGTAACCTCTTTGATGTTGTCAAAGGCAGCTACCCTAACTGGACTTTCGACTTCAGTCTTGTGGATAACGACTGGGTGGAACCGGTTATCCGACAGGGCGCGGATATCATACTCGGTTATTGCTATATGCCGGAAAGTCTGGGCCCCGATGCCCTTGAACCGCCGGACAATTACGATGCCTGGGAAGAGTTCAACTACCAATGGGCCAAACATTATTATGACACCTACGGCATCACCACCTTTGAAATCTGGAATGAACCCGATTACAGTGAGTTTTTTACCGGCAGCCGTTCCGATTATTTTGAAATGTACAACTACGCCGCCCGGGGCATCAAACGCGCCGTACCCCACGCCCGCATAGGCGGACCGGCCCTGGCGGGCAATACGGGTTGGGTCGGCCCCTTTCTCGACTATATCATCAAAAACAACCTGCCTGTTCACTTTATCAGCTATCATGCCCAGGATAACGGCTTTAAAGACGACAACAGCGCCTATTATAACCGCTATAACGATATCGTCAACGCTCTGGATGAACGCGGCATGGACAGTGTGACCGTTGTCCTCGATGAATTTTCCTATGAACTCGATCCGGGGCAGGACAGCCGCTACAACCGCAGCGAAGCCGCCGCCTGGTTTGCCGGCACTTTTCAATTTATGCTCAACAATATGCCGCGCCTCAGCCGTTTTAACAAAACCATCACCGATAACGGTGAGCTTGCCGATAAATGGAAATACAACGGGCTGGTTACCACGGACAATATCCCCAAGGCAAAATTCAATGTCTTTCGCATGTATGCCATGATGCCTGATCAGGGCATCGCCGTTTCCACCGAAGCGCCCCTCGGGGCCCTGGCCTCCATTGACGACTCGCTGTTGGCGGTCATGATCTGGAATAAAGAGAACACCGATATGGGCATCACCCCCGTTTATCTGTCACACCTGCCCTTTACGGCCGATAGTCTGGCACTTTACACCATCGACGCCAACCACTCTTCCTACTTTGACAACACCGGCACCGCCGAACTGGAACGTACCCGTTATACCACCCTGCAACCGCCGGGTGACTCGGTGCGGGTTTATATAGCCGCGCACAGTGTCAACCTGTTACTTATACGGGGAAGCCGAAAAGTAAGCGCATTGCGTGAGCAAAAGCCTCTGCCGGCCACGCTGCCCATCACCCTGGCGCCCAATCCGTTTAACGGACGCGTTAACATAGATTTTAACCTTTCCCTTCCCCATCGGGGAACGGCCGCCATTTACGATATGAACGGTCGCAAAGTACATACCTTTTTTGAAAACCGGGCCCTGCCCGCCGGCCCCACCCGTCTGCACTGGACAAGCGGAAGTGGTCATGCCAGCGGTATCTATATTTTTCGCCTTCAACTGGAGAACCAGACGTATGGCAAAACCCTATATCTGTTGAAATAAGAATTACAGTCCGGGTAACAAAGTGTCAACCGATTGAGTGGTGTATAAAAAAGAATGAAAAAATTCTTTTAAAGAACGCGGCGCATACGATTGCGCGAAAGCCATAAACTGCTTTGTGGTGCGCGCATCCGTCGGCCCGGCGGATATTCCCCATTGCTGTAACATGTTAAAAAAAGCCGTGTCGCCCACGGCGTGCCGCAAGGCGTATAGGGTTAAGGCTCCCTTGTTATACACGTCATTGTCATACGCTTCATTCGTGGTACGCGTGCGGTTCAACACAACCGGTTGCGTGTTTTTCACCCTTCGTCGCAACCGCCGGCCATACGCCCGATAGGCCCGCTCACCACCGATATGTTCCGTGTAAAGCGCTTCCATATAGGTAGCAAAGCCCTCATGAAGCCAAAAATCATCCCAATCCGCGGCGGAGATAAGGTTCCCCCACCATTCATGCGCCAACTCATGGATCAGCAACCGGTTGATACGGTATCCCGCCACACGGATAAACTGAATTCGGCTGCCATATGCAATAAGAGTTTGGTTTTCCATGCCGCCATAAGGCGTTTGAGCCAGACCTATTTTATCATCCGGCCAGGGATAGGCGCCCAGGCGTTGTTCCATAAAATGGACGGCCTTCTTTAAGGGCTTCAACAAGGTGGCGAAACGCGCGCTGTCGCCCTTTAACGCGTATAACCGCACCGCCACATCCCGACCGTTTACACTGTGCAGCGTATCTTTAATTACCACGTAATGACCAATAGTAAAATTGATGTTATAATGAAGAATGGGATAAAAACTACGCCAATGAAAAATCAGACTGTCACGCAGGGAATCGACCTTTAGTAAATGACCGCTTGCGGCGGCAAACAAAGGACGGGGCACCTTAATGCACATCATCAATGTGTCACTCTTAATGCCGGCGCCATCGCGGGCAGGCAACCAGATTTTCCCACCTTCACCCTGACAGGCCAGCCCCATCCAGGGCATTCCCTGTTCATCTTTGCGCCACACAAATCCACCACGCCACGGCGCCCGCCTGGCCTGCAACGGGGCGCCTTCATAAATGAGTTCCACACGCTGAAAGGGATTCGTTTTCGTTTGGCGCGTCCACCACACATAATCGTTAGCATAATGAGCATCCACCTCCCTGCCATCCACACGCAGGCGTTTAATATGGTAGCCCTCCACAAAATTCAGACGCACCGTATCCGCCCCGTCACGGAAACGCAGCCCCATAAGGCATCGCACCTTCAATCGCCTGCGCTGTGGATTCACATGAATATCAAGCCGGTAGGAAGTGATACGAAATTGATGCTGGTCAGGGGTCAATCGCCCCGAGGGGTAATCGTTTCCCCAACCCGAGGCGGCATAATAACGCAGAGCGAGAAGAACCGCCAATGCTATAAAAAGCCCTAACACGCCTTTAAAAATACGCGCAAATAACAACATGTCATCGGATAATAAAATGAATGTATCAGCTTTGAACTATAGTAAGCGTATCGAGGGTTTTTATCAAATAATCTTTTTTAACAGGCTTGCTGAGGATATGTAATGTCGCCCGGGCTTCCAAACGTTTTTGAAGTTCCGACACATCAAAACTGGAAATTAGGATGACTGGAACATCGGGAAAATCATCCATAATGGAATGTAGCTCTGACAGGCGTTTCTGTTCCGGTTTATCTAGTCCTAGGATAAAAATATCCGTCTTTCGCTTTTTAAGATATTCAAGCGCTTCGTTATAGTCCGTAACCATCAGGATATCATAACCGCGTTTTATCAAAACCCGGGCCAGGGAATTGCGAAAGGCCCTGTCCGGTTCAAGCAAGATGATGTGTTTTTGACTTTCGTGCTTCACATTCACTCCGTTGGTTTGACGCAAAACGTACAATAATAATGCCAAATAATTTACGTGCCCGGAACATTGATATATCGCCGTTTCGCCCCAAAAACCGCTTTTTTTCTTCTCATTATTGAGAATGCTCCCCTCCGGCATTTCAAAAATAAGAATAACCCTTAACTTGACCATGCAAGGGGCACCAAACATTTAAGTAATGATTGCTTTGATGTTGTTTTTCCTAAATATTTCAGTGCATTAAGGATGTTTTCTTAAATAATAGAAAACATAAGACTCTTTTATTTTTTCGATTAAAAGCTATTTTTATCTTATTTTTTTTCTTTTATTCCATCTTTATTTTTCCAATTAATGAGAATTTCCCGGGAAAGAAACAAGCCATTTGCCTTATGGATACGGGTCGGATGCCTTTTGGGTTTTTTGGCACGATTTTGGTATAGTTTGCCCAAAAACAATTAAAGAAATTCTATGTCGGATACGCTGATTAACAAAGATGTCAAATGCTACCATTGCGGTGAACCTTGCCGTGATGAAAGCATTCATCTCAACGATAAAGTTTTTTGTTGCAGCGGCTGTAAGCTGGTGTACGAGATGTTGGAAGAAAACAACCTGTGCACCTATTACGACCTGGACAACGCTCCCGGCGTTACCATGCGCGCGCCGCTGTTCCGCGATAAATTCAGCTATCTTGACGACCCTTCGATTATTCAACAACTCACCGATTTTTCCGATGGCGGTATATCCCGTGTAACGTTTTTCATCCCATCCATGCATTGCTCTTCCTGCATCTGGTTGTTGGAAAAAATTTACAAACTCAATCCGGCCATAGTGAACGCGCGCGTTAATTTTGTTAAAAAGGAAGCAAGCTTTACATATAAGGATAGCGAAATTTCCCTGCGCGAAGTTGTGGAATTACTGGCCTCCATCGGTTATGAGCCGCAAATCAATTTGCAAGACCTGGAAACCAAACGCACCCAAAAGGCCAACCACTCCTTATATATAAAGCTGGGCGTCGCCGGCTTTGCCTTTGGTAATTCCATGCTGCTCAATTTTCCGGAATACCTTGACGTGGGCAACGCCCTCACACCCCACTTCCGTTACCTGTTTGGTTATTTGAATATTTTACTATCCATTCCGGTGCTCTTTTACAGCGCTTCGGATTATTTTATTTCCGCATATAAGGGCCTGCGTCGTCGGGTTCTCAATATCGATGTGCCCATTGCCCTCGGTATCACCGCATTGCTGGCGCGCAGTGTTTTCGAAATCATTACCCAAAGCGGGGCGGGCTATCTGGATTCGTTTAACGGATTGGTCTTTTTCCTGCTTATCGGTCGGGTATTTCAGGATAAAACCTATGCCACACTCTCTTTCGAACGGGATTACAAATCCTACTTCCCTGTTTCGGTTACGGTTAAAAAAGGGACAACCCTGCAAACCATCCCCCTGTCCAAACTGGCCATCGGCGATGTGGTAAGGTTGCGCAATCAGGAATTGATTCCGGCGGACGCCATCCTCATGGCCGATCACGCCGCCATTGATTACAGCTTTGTTACCGGTGAGTCCACACCGGTGGAAAAATACCGGAATGAAATCGTCTATGCCGGCGGAAAGCTGGTGGGCGCCACGGCGGAAGTACGCATCATTAAAAACGTTTCGCAAAGCTATTTAACCAAACTCTGGAACAGCGATACGTTTCAAAAAGAGGGCCATCTGACCTTATCGGATCTGTCGGATCGCGTCGCCCAATATTTCACGCTGGTGGTCTTGGCGCTGGCCCTGCTCGCCGGTTGGTATTGGTGGGGCGTTGGCTGGCATAAGGCCATCGATGTGATTTCCGCGGTGTTGATTGTCGCCTGTCCCTGCGCCCTGGCATTGAGCATTCCTTTTACCTTTGGCAATGTGATGCGTATTTTTGGCCGCAACGGTTTTTATTTAAAGAATACCGCCGCCATCGAAAAAATGCACGATATTAACCATATTGTTTTGGATAAAACCGGTACCCTTACCTGGCAAAGCAAGCCGGACATCAATCTGTCTTTTAATCCCACTCCCGAAGAACAGCGATTGATTTACACCCTTGCTTCTCAATCCCTTCATCCATTAAGCCGTTTCATCGCCGATTACATGGCCACCAGGCCACATGAAACGATCCGTGACTTTAAGGAACAACCGGGCATGGGCATCGAGGCGGTTATCGACGGACATCTGATTCGCATGGGCAACAGGGATTTTGCCGCGTCCGGCGTGGATGTGGTTTTCCCGGAAAACAGTTCCGTGGTGTTTATTTCCATCGATCATCACTACCGGGGCTACCTAACCATCCGTCATAAATACCGCCCCGGACTGGAAAAATTTCTGACTCTATTGGCCCGGGACTACAAAATATCTTTGATAACGGGGGATAATGCTTCCGAAAAGGATTATCTCGCCACATTGTTTAAAAAACTGAATATCAAGGCAACGATGTTATTTCATCAATCGCCACATGACAAACGAAATTACATATTGCATTTGCAGGCTGCCGGCGACAAACCGTTGATGATAGGGGATGGCCTAAATGATGCGGGCGCTCTGAAGCAGAGTGATTTAGGGATCTCCATTTCGGAGGATATCAATGCGTTTTCGCCGGCCTGCGATGCAATTTTAGACGCGGCACACTTTACCCTTTTTCCACGATTTTTACGGTTTGGCCGCCTGGGGTATCAAATTGTGCTGATCAGTTTTGCCCTGTCCTTTATGTATAACATAATAGGCATGGGGTTTGCCATGAGCGGCATGCTTTCGCCCCTCGTTTCCGCCATACTCATGCCGTTATCATCCATAACCGTGGTCGCCTTTGCCACCGGCGCCACCCGTTTAAGCGCAAGGAAACAAAGTTTGTAGTTTATGGAAGTTCTTTTCATTCTCATCGCCTTCAGTCTTTTATTGGCCGGGGGGTTTTTGATTGCTTTTATACGTTCCGTAAAATCGGGGCAATTTGACGACCCGGTTACACCGGGGATGCGCATGTTATTCGACGACACATCACAACATCACCATAACAAAAAGGAGGAGTAGTATATGGCGGTTGAGACATATTACTATGACAATCGCATCGTTCGCAACTTCGCGATCGCCACATTATTGTGGGGCGTCGTGGGGATGCTGGTGGGATTAACCGTAGCCATAGAGCTCTACTGGCCGGCATTGAACGGCGGTATTCCGTATTTGACATTCGGTCGTTTACGTCCGCTGCATACCAATGCGGTCATTTTTGCTTTTGCCGGTAACGCAATCTTTACCGGAGCCTATTATTCACTGCAACGCCTGCTTAAGGCGCGCATGTTCAGTGACACACTGAGCAAAATCCATTTCTGGGGCTGGCAATTGATTATAGTTCTGGCCGCCCTCACCCTGGTGCTCGGTATTACCACCAGCAAGGAATACGCCGAACTGGAATGGCCCATCGACATTTTAATTGCCGTCGTCTGGGTTGTTTTTGGCATCAACATGTTTGGGACGATTGCCAAGCGTCGCGAACGACACATGTATGTGGCCATCTGGTTTTACATCTCCACGGTGGTTACCGTTGCCATG
>RFFS01000061.1 GCA_003696775.1 Calditrichota bacterium | reverse complement strand
GGTGCCGGACGAGGCTCTCCGGCAAAAAGCAGCGCGTTTATTTGCCCGTTACAGCGGTCTTCCGTTGGTGTGGAATGCCTTAACCGTCGCGCCTTCAACAAAGGAACCGCGGTCTCTTGACGCTTTTACGGTTTATTTTCCGACAGCTTCTTCCACACCGGATTCCGTAAATCGGGGGATTCTGGATCGACTCAAAACCTATCTGGCCATGCACTCCTACGACACATTATATATTCATGGTTATGCCGATAATTCCGGCCGACAAACGACAAATGAACAATTGGCCAAGGAGCGCGCCCGTACGGTTAAACAGTATTTAACCCGTAACGGCATCCCGGAACACAGCATTCAAACATCATACAGAGTATTACCCCAAAACCGGAAGGGGAAAAATCGTAAGGTCACATTTACAATCAGGTAAGCGTGTTTATGTCTCTTATTAAAAAAAAGATATGTCTGGCCGGCGATATCGGTGTGGGAAAAACCAGTCTGATACGTCGCTATGTGGAAAATTTGTTCGCGGATGATTATCTGACGACCATCGGCGTCAACATATCTCAAAAAAAAATAAGATGCGAAAACGGACAGAGTGTTTTACTTCTGATATGGGATGTGGAAGGTTTTCATCCGCGGGATGCCGTCAGCGTCAATTATTATACGGGCGCTGCCGGTGTCATAATGGTTGCCGACCTGACCCGTCTGGCCTCCATAGAGATGATCCCTTCGATGTTAAAAGCCATAAAAAAAACCGCGCCAAACGCCGAAAGCATTTTGGTGGGCAATAAAACAGACCTTGTCAACACGGCGCATCCGGGCTATCAATCGTTTTTGGGCATCAGCCGCGGCCTGGGGTTGCCTTATTACACCACCAGCGCAAAAAACGGACAAAATGTGGAAAAAGTGTTTCAACATCTGACAACCGCCATGCGGAAAGAGACGTGCTAATGCCCTGGCGTGATCAATTACCCGATTTATTGAGGTTTACTTTTGCCTACGCGGATAAAAAAGGCATTATAAGGGACTACCACTCTTCCTTTTTGCACTTTACGCCCGGTTACAGTGATTTACGCGGCGAACCATTGTGCGAGGCCGTACCGGAACTTTTAGGCATGGAAAGCGTGTGGCGCGCGGTACTCAAAGGAAAAACATCCTTTGAATTGCCTTTCATCAACAAACAAAACGCCACTTTCACCTGTCAGATTTTTCCGGCGGGTCATCCTGTTTCGGGACTTTGGATCGTATTCAGGGATGTGACCGCCCTGGCGAAGCAGACCGAAGAAATTCAACAGAAAAAAAATGAAATCCGCATTTTACAAGCCCGGCTGGATACCCGCGGACACATCGCCGGCGGCGACCTTATCGGGGAAAGCCCGGCCATGCAAAAGCTGAAACAGATGATCACACGACTGGCGCAGGTACGGCCCACATCCGTTTTATTGCAGGGCGAAACGGGGACGGGCAAAAGCACCATCGCACGGGTGATACATCAGGCCGCCCACGGCAGCACGGCGCCCTTTGTGGAAATCAATTGCGCCGCCCTGCCGGAAAATTTGTTGGAAGCGGAATTATTCGGTTCCGTTAAAGGCGCATATACACACGCCGTACATGACCGCAAAGGGTTGGTGGAAGAAGCCCACGGCGGCACTCTTTTTTTGGATGAAATCAGCGAGCTGTCCCTTCCCTTGCAAACCAAACTGCTTACGTTTTTGGAAACGCGCCGTTTTCGCCCGCTGGGCAGCAATTCCGAAAAAACCGTCGAAACACGCCTGATTGCCGCCAGCAACAAGGATTTGCAAAAACTAACGGAAAACGGCACCTTCCGCGAGGATTTGTTTTACCGGCTGAATGTGGTGCCTGTTCGCTTACCCGCTTTACGCGAACTGGATAACGATATCATCTTATTAGCGGATCATTTTGTCGCTTTTTTTAATCGCCGCTTCAACAAATCCATTAAGGGTTTTACCTCCGGGGCCTATAAAGCAATCACCCGCTATACGTGGCCCGGTAATATACGCGAGTTAAGCAACTGCATCGAGCGCGCCATGATTTTTAAGGATGAGGGATGCATCGAAACCGATGATCTGGTTTTTCACCACCCGCCCCGGGCAAAGGAACACATCCTCCTGCCGGAAAACGGGATCGATTTGCAGGAACTGGAAAAGAAACTGCTTCTCGAGGCTTTGGAAAAAGCCGGCGGCAATAAAAGCCGGGCCGCCCGACTTCTCAATCTTACCCGGGATACGCTGCGTTACCGTCTTGAAAAATACAACATCGATCGATGAACCCATGACACCGCCATTATCGAAAAAACAGCCGGTCGTCGGGCATATCACCCATGCCCGGTGATATCACCCGACATAAGGGCATCCCCGTGCCAAACCGCCTCCCCACATTCCCGGATTGATAGGATAGGATTGTTCATGCATTTCTGGCATACCGTTTGCTATTAATAGGGTGCTATCTTAAAACGGGTCATTCATGGAACCCGAAAGAGGAACAGACTGGGAAGACCGGCTGCTCCCACAGTTTTGTAAAAAAATTCGTGAAAACACTCTTTTAAGCGTGCATCTTCTTTTCTCTGAACAGATGATGCAACGTTAGGGGCATTAGGTCGTGGGGACAACCTGATGCCCCGTTTTTTTACCCGCTCTCTTATTCAACCCTTGTTTAAAACATCCGAAAGCCGGTACAGGTTAAACATACAGAGAACTTATGCCCCTCATTGGAATTGTAACCGGAATGGAACACTCCGGCACCACCTGGCTGGCCGATCTGATCCGCGGTCACCCCAACATTAACAGCGGATTTGAATGTGGTGTCTTACTGGGTGCATCACCTGCCGATTTTCCCCAAATCCATCCTTTTTACGAATGGATGCTCAAGGCCAAAAATCCCAGCCATTGGGCTGTTACACCGGATAAAATGGCCCGGGTCATCGCGGCACCGGACTGGGACACCATGTATGCACGCATCATGGAAAGTTCCCCTTTATTCGATGCGCAAACACCCTTTTTGCTGGATAAAACACCTGCTTACATGCCTATTCTGAAAGATATCCTAAAAAAAGTAAGCGCGCCGATCATTGTTATTTACAAACCCATCCTCTATCAATACACATCCTATAAAAAAAGAAACATATCACTGGCGGATTTTGTCAATCGATATGCCGCCTATATAGGTGGTTTTTTGGAAGCATACAAGCATGGCCCGCATCGTTTTAAAGTCATCTTACATGAAGAGCTTGTGAACAACACGCAAATGGTGTTACAGGATATTTTCCGGTTTCTCGGGGTCCGTCTCCCGGAAGAGGGTGTCTTGCCGGACACCATACCCACGACACCCGGGCCGGTTTATTCCGATTATAATTTAGAAAAAGCCCGCGCGGCCGTGAATCGGATAAATGATGAGGAACGCACGGTATTATTAAAGTTATCGCAGGACGACCTGATGAGCAAACTGTCCCGGGGGCATTGAATCTTTCCCTGTTTTTTCATAAATCCATACAACAGGAACACAACCATGCGAGGGCCTATGTCGCTTACCCGTCGGCAACTGGGGCAAAAAGGTGAAGAACTGTGTGCCCGTTTTCTGCAAGAACAGGGCTATCGGATTGTGGCGCGCAATTACCGCCACGGCCCCTGGGAGCTGGATGTGCTGGCGGTTAGGGAAGACACCCTTGTGGTGGCCGAGGTAAAGAGTTTTCACGCCCGGCCGTTGGGAACGGCGGAAATGCGTATAAACCGTAAAAAACAGCAGGCCCTTTACCTGGGCATCGACGCCTTTTTAGCTGAAAATTCTCAATTTAAGGATTATAATGTTCGAATAGATATTTTTATCATAGACTTCAGTCGCTACCCGGCTGACATAACTCACTATCCCGGCGTTATTTTTGAATAAAACAGGACCTGGCCATGGCTTTTAATAAATTCAGACCCCTTTTCCCCTTTTTAGTCAATAAGCTCTATTTTAACCATGCGGCGGTTTCGCCTCTTTCCACCGATGTGCGCGACCGGATGGACTGGTTTGTCAATGAACGCTGTTTCGGTGAAATTGAATTTTATGAGGATGTACTGAACATGCGCGAACAAACCCGCGCCAGTATCGCCCGTCTGATCCACGCGGAGGCGCAAAACATCGCCTTCACCGGCAACACATCCGAAGGATTTAACTGGCTGGTGAACGGCCTGGAATGGCGGGAAGGGGACGAAATCATCCTGACCGATATGGAATTCCCGGCTAATGTCTATCCCTTTTTAAATCTGGAAAGTCGCGGAGTGAAAGTTCTTTTTATAAAAAACCGCAACGGCATGATTGATCCGGAAGACATCCGTCGGGCCATCACCCCCCGAACACGACTGGTTTCCGTAAGTTTTGTGGAATTTTTGAACGGTTTTCGCAATGATCTTGCCGCGATCAGCGCCCTGTGCCGGGAACACGATGTGCTCTTTAGCGTGGATGCCATCCAGGGAATGGGCGTTATACCACTTGATGTGTCGGCCTGGCCGGTCGATTTCCTTTCCTGTGGCGGCCATAAATGGCTGATGGGCCCGATGGGCGCGGGATTTATGTATATAGCCCCCGGCCTGCTCAAACAACTTAAACCGGTTTTTGCCGGCTGGCTAAGCGTTAAAAACGCCTGGGACTTTTTCGATTACAAACTGGACTGGGAAGATGACGCCCGACGTTTTGAATACGGCACGCAAAATTTTTTGGGGATCGCCGGCCTGGGCGCTGCCATTGATCTTTTACTACGTGCCGGCGTGCCTTCCATCGAGCAACATGTGCTTATCCTCGGGCAGCAAATCGTTGACGGCATGACCGATCTCGGCTTTACCTTTCTTGGCAGCGCCGATCCGGCCCATTGGTCCGGCATATATAGTTTCCGGCATGAACAAGCCGAAAAAGTTTATACTTTTTTGCGAGAACGGCGGATATTCACTTCTCTACGCGAAGGCGCCATACGCATCGCGCCGCATTTTTATAATTCCCGGGAAGATATAGTGGAATTACTAGACACCTGCGACAAGGCTTTAAGTCTGTTATAATCAATCCTAACCAACGGGGTAAGAATGAAAAAATATGTAATCAAAATGTTGTATGGCGCTTTATGGGGCGCGGTGGCCGCCTTAACCGTATGGTTGTTGGAAAGCGTTCTGGCCCCCGGCCTGATGTATGAATACGAAGCGCGTACATACGACTGGCGAGTGCGCCAGAAAGTGGCCGATGTCCGGGATCAGAGTATTGAAAATATCGTCATTGTCGATATCGACGGTCGCAGTGTTTCGGAACTCGGCAAATTTGCCCAGTGGCCTCGCCGCTATTATCCCGAAATCATCAAGTATATTAACAGCGGCGGCGCCGGGGCCATAGGTCTGGATATCATCTTTGACCGCGATATATGGCGCCCCGCCGAAGACATGGACTTTGTAAATGCCGTAAAGAATTCAGGCAATGTTTATAACGCCCTCTATTTCGGCGGCGCCGACAGTCTAAATTTTCGCTATGCCATGGACAGGGAGCCCCCGGCTTTTGACGCGGAAAGGTTTTATTATCGTCTCAAAAGCCCCTACCGTCCTTCCTTTCATAAAGAACAACGCCTGGAAAATGAATTCTTTGAACTGCTTAATGCCAGCAGAGGACTGGGGCATGTCAACTTCACCGCCGATAATGACGGCGTGGTGCGTTCCATACATCTGTTCACCGATTTTAACGGACATCTTTATCCCTCATTGGCCTTACGCATGTTCATGGACAAATTGGAAGCCGATTCCATCGCTGTGGATCATCCGGAAAGCTTGTCTTTATGGAGCGGGGGGCAAAAAGTTTATGAAATTCCCATTGATGAACGCGGGAATATGCTCATCAATTATTACGGTACGTTTAAAACTTTCCGCTATATCAGTTTTTATGATATCCTTTCCCATAACATTCCGGCGGAATATTTCAAGGATAAAATAATGCTTGTGGGCACCAGCCTGGCGGGATTATTCGACTTACGAAGCACCCCCATTCTTCAGGCTTTTCCCGGTGTGGAAATTCACGCCAACATCCTGAACACCCTGCTTAATGGTGATTTTGTGCATCGTTTGGACCGGCATACCATGTTCATCATTTTATTGGCATTGGGCGCCGTGTTGGGTATCATCATCAGCTTTCTGTCGCCGGTATGGAGTATTGTTGTAGTCGTATTGACGGGAACGGTATATGTGTTCACCGCTTCGTTCCTCTTTTTTGACAACAATTTATGGATCGATATCGTCGCCCCGATATTAACCATCATTTTTACCTTCAGCCTGGTGTATGTGTACCGCTTTGCCACGGAGGAGCGCAATAAACGGTTTATCCGCTCCACGTTTTCCCATTTTGTTACAAAATCCGTAGTGGACGAATTGCTGGCCAATCCGGATAAAATCAAACTGGGTGGCGAGAAAAAAATATGCACCGTTTTTTTCAGTGATGTGGCCGGTTTCACTTCCATATCGGAGCGCCTGACTCCCGAAGCATTGGTTTCCCTGTTGAACGACTACCTTACGGAGATGACCAACATCGTTTTTAAATACAACGGGATGTTGGATAAATACGAAGGGGACGCCATCATGGCGGTGTTCGGCGCGCCGGTTTCGCATGGCAACGACGCCTACAACGCCTGCGCCGCCGCCCTGGAAATGCAGGAAACCCTGGCCCGCATGCGTGAATTGTGGCGCAAGCAGGGACGTGATGAATTGCATGCGCGCATGGGGATAAATACCGGGCCCATGGTCGTGGGGAACATGGGTTCGGAAACCCGTTTTGACTACACCGTTATGGGTGATGCCGTCAACCTGGGTGCCCGCCTTGAACCGGCCAACAAACAATACGGTACCTTCATCATGATCGGTGAGGAAACCTACAAGGCCGCGGGGGATCTGATCATCGCCCGCCAATTGGACCTGCTGCGCGTGGTGGGTAAAAAGGAACCGGTTAAAGTGTATGAACTGGTCGGCACGCGCGAAAAAGGCATATCCGAAGATAAAGCCCGCGTGCTGGAACTCTTCCGCGGCGGCTTTGAAGCCTACCTGGCCCAAAGCTGGGATATGGCCATCAACTATTTTGAGCAGGCCTTGGCCATAGATGAGAACGACGGTCCCTCCAGAAGGTATGTGCAACGCTGCCGTATGTACAAGCAAAATCCGCCGGAACCGGGATGGGATGGGGTGTTTGTCATGACAACAAAATAATTTTATCCCGGCCGGGCAAAACGCCCGGCTTTTTTTTATGACGCATTGCAACCTTTCGCCTTCGGATGTATTTTAGAATTAACGATCTTACCACCCCAAAACGAAAGGCCGCAACCGTGGAAATATCCCTTAAAAATATGTATAAAGCCCTGGAAGGCCTGGCCTTGGGAAACGCCTTCGGCAATCTCTTTTATAAAGCCTCCGCGCGCAAAGGCATTACGCGGCGCGCCCTGCCCGACGGCCCCTGGCCGTGGACGGCGGACACTTCCATGGCCGTCTCGGTATGTCAAATCCTGGAAGATCACAAATCCATAGACGAAGACAGCCTGGCGGCTTTTTTTGTCCGCGCTTTTCAGGACGACACCTTCCGCGGTTACGGAAACGGTATGTTTCAGATATTAAATCTGTTAAGTCAGGGGCAGGACTGGCGCTATATTTCACCCGGCTTTGCCAACGGAGGATCTTACGGAAATGAAGCCGCCGTGCGCGCCGTATGCGTGGGCGCCTATTTCGCGGGCCATATCAATCAGCTGCGAAAGGAAGCGGAAAAAAGCGCCATCATAACCCATTTTCATAAAGAAGCGCGTTGCGGTGCGCTGGCCACCGCGCTGGCTGCGCATGCCATCATCACACAACCCGGCATTACACCGGAAGCGTTGCTTAAGACCGTCATCGAAAACATCCCCGATTCCCTGTTAAAACAAAGGCTCGAACAAGCACAAAACCTTTCACCCGATGATTTACCGTTAGCCATTATGGTACTGGGTAACGGGGATAAAGCCGCGGCTTTGGACACGGTACCTCTGGCGCTCTGGATCACGGCCCATTATCTGAAGGATTTTGAAGAAGCCCTGTGGACGGTGGCCACCGCGCAGGGCGATGCCGATACCATAGGCGCCATTGTGGGCGGACTGTGCGCCCTGGCAACGGAAACGCTGCCCCCCCAATGGCTGAACCGCCGGGAAGCCCTGCCGCTCCATTTGCCCACATAAAAATTGACGTTCCCACGGGAGCGACCGAATATTGGTGTTATGGAATCCAAATTATTTAAATTCCTTCCGGAAACGCCCGTCAATCTTTTGCTACAAAAAACCAGCCGCCGAAACGCCTTATTGCTGCTCAACCTGGTCGGCATAACCATTTTACTGATCGGCCTCTACGCCTTAATCTTCCACATCATTGCCGAATACGAAGGGATGCGCCACAACTGGTTTACCGGCATTTACTGGACATTTGAAATTATGAGCACACTCGGCACGGGCGACATTATCTTCCGTTCTCTCCCGGGGCAAATATTTACCGTTATCGTCCTGCTTACCGGCATTGGATTCATTTTAGTGGTCATTCCATTCGTTTTTTTACAGATGTTTCAGTCCACCGCGCGCATCCCCCGGGAAGTAGCCCGCAGCTTTGACAATCATGTCATCATTACCCATATGGATGAAATTACCGCCTTGCTGATTAAAATGCTTACGCCATACAACCAGCGTTTCTGTATCCTTAGCGAGGATATGGAACAGTCCCAGCATCTGGTGGATGAGGGTTATAAAGTGATTCATAGCCCATTATTGGCCCCGGCCACCTACCAAAACGCCAACATTGCCCATGCCGCTCTGGTGGTCTTAACCGCCCATGATGAACGCAACGCGGCCTTGTTGCACGCGATCCGTCTGGCCGATACACATACGCCGGTCATAACCACCGCCACACACCAGCATGCGGGCAGATTGTTAAAAGAGGCCGGCGCCGACCATGTGCTGATAGCGGAAAAAATTCTGGGAGAAACCATGGCCCGTCGTGTTTCCGGCGGCGATGCCCTGGCGCATCTGGTGGGACGGATGGACAATTTGCTCATCGCCGAGGCCACCGCTTCCGGAACGCCACTGGCCGGTAAAACCGTACGCGAAGCCAACCTGCGCGCATTAACCGGTCTAACCGTTGTGGGGGTTTGGGAAAAAGGTCGTTTTCAGATTGCCCGGGCCGAAACACGCATCACCGAACAATCCGCTCTGGTTCTGGCCGGCAGTCGCGAGCAAATTCAACAATACAACGAAATTTTTTGCATATATAACAGCATTAACAAACCGGTATTGATTATCGGCGCCGGAGTTGTCGGTCGGGCCACGGCCCATTTCCTGGACAGCCGGCGTATCCGTTATGCCCTGCTGGATATTGACGAACGCATCACCCGCTGCAACCCGTCTTTTCACGGCGATGCCCGCGACCCGGAAACCCTGAAAAAGTTGGGCCTTCAGGAAGCGCCTTCCGTGGTGATCACCACCCATAGCGATGAACGCAATATTTACATCACCACGCTGGCACGCGCCATCAATCCCGACATACAGATCATCGCCCGCGCCACACACGACCAGGCCACCCCCTTGCTGCACCGCGCCGGCGCCGACTTTGTCATCTCTTACGCATCCACCGGCGCCACATCCATTTTCAACTACCTCAAAAGCGGCAATATCATGATGATCACCGAAGGGGTGGATGTATTCCGCATTAAAACACCGGAAGCTCTGCACGGACGTACTTTGGCCCAAACCACTCTTCGAAAGGATTACGGACTTTCCGTTATAGGCATTGAAGATAACGGTAAAATTGAGATCAACCCGCCGGCGGATACGCGGCTGCATAAAGACAAGGAAATAATTTTAATCGGCACCGTGGAAAGTGAGCATTTGTTCCTCAACACTTTTTACAAAGACGGAGGCAAGCCGAAATCCCTGTTTAAAAAGATGTTACATTAACCCCCATATCGGCCTGATCCCGGCCATTTTTCACCGAACGGGTAAGGCCGTTCCCCCCTTCGCCGATTATCATTTTACATTAAATAACAGGGAAGTTATGTCCACGCATACCTATTACGCACTGCTGATTGAAAATAAGAAAAGCGATTTTATTATCACCAAGGATATCCTGCAAGACCTGGATGTAACCTTTGAACTGAAACGGGTAACGGACTATCAGAAGGGGCTGGAAGCGTACCAGGATCAACAATATGATTTATGTCTGCTCGATTTTCAGATTGATACCGACCATACCGCCATCAACTTTTTGGAGGAATCCGCCGCCAAATTTTGCATGACACCGGTGATTGTTCTCACCCGTACCGCCGATCGTGAAACCGACCTGCAGGTAATGGCCGCCGGCGCCTCCGATTATATGGTAAAAGGGCAGATCAACGGCTCGCTGCTGGAACGCTCCCTGCGTTACGCCATAGAACGTAAAAAGAACCAGCAACAGTTGATGGACCTACAGGATGAACTGACACTGGCATTGAAGGAAATACGGGCCAACCAAAAAAAGCTGATTGAAGTGGAAAACCTGAAAAGTGTCCGTGAATTGGCCGGCGCGGTAGCACATGAATTTTCGCAGCCTCTGCAGGCCTTATCCAATTACATGGAACTGGTTCGATCCGGCATCTCCGCGGAAAAATATCTTGATAAAATGGATGACATGGTGCAACGCATAGCGCAACTAACGGACAACCTGCGCGACATAACCGGTCTATCTAAAAAAAGCTACCTCGATACCCACATACTGGAAATCCAAAAACAAAATAAACCGGCACGCGAAGCGGCGCTCAACATCCTGTTGGTGGATGATGAACAGATCATCGTGGAAACCATTTCCGAAATGCTGCGGGTAAGCGATATACCCAATACCGCCGTGACCAATCCGCTGCGCGCCCTTGAACTGCTTAAAACCCATACCTTCAGTCATATCATCAGCGATGTGTCCATGCCGGAATTAAGCGGACCGCAATTTTATGAGCAAGTCCGGGCTATGGGTATTGAAACCCCTTTTATCTTTTTAACCGGTTACGAAGTGGAAGATCAGCTCCGCCATATCGCCGGAGACAACACGCCCATCCTTGGTAAACCGGTGGATATACGTAAACTGATCGACTCGATTAAGGAATTGGAAGCGGTGGCCTGATTTTCGGCTTCAAAACTTTTTTTTTAAAACTGTTGAACGACTATATACCCTATGCTTGTTTAAAAATCATTAATAACGGAGTGTTTATGAGCGATAAGGCATTCATCATCACCTATTATTTTATGTTTGACGACGGAACACGCGCAACCTACACCATTCGCCTGAATCGCGACACTCTTATGTTGGAAACCGATCAGGTTAAACCATCGGACTGGACCAAGCTGGAGCATCATCAATGTACCAATTGCCCTCTGGACCCCGCCGAACACACCGAATGCCCGCTGGCCCTTAAACTCAGCACGGTGATCCCCCGCTTTTCGGAAATGTTTTCTTTCCAAAAAGTAAATGTGCTGGTGGAAACCGAACAACGTACCTACAGCAAGGACACCACCCTGCAAAGCGGATTGAGTTCCATGCTGGGAATTTTTATGGTGACCAGCGGTTGCCCGGTACTGGATCGCCTGCGTCCCATGGTGCGTTTTCATTTGCCTTTTGCTTCCGTGGAAGAGACGGTATTCCGTTCCGTAAGCACCTATTTACTGGGGCAATATTTTGAATATAAAAAAGGTAAGATGCCCGATTTGCAACTGGAAGGACTGATGGCGGGATATAAAGAAATTCAGCAGGTGAACAACGGCCTGGCGGCGCGCATGCGGTGCGTGGTGGATAAAGACGCCAATCTCAACGCCCTGGTTGTTCTCGACGTCTTCGCCAAGGAACTCCCCTTTTCCATAGAAACGAGTCTGGCTAACCTGGAATACCTCTTTCACCCGCCGGAAGAGTCATAATCCGGGCGGATGCGGTACGGAATGGGGTCTTCCAGACCGGCGGCGGCAAATCCCCGTAAGCGCAGGGCACAACTGTCGCATACACCGCAGGCAATTTCACTGTCCTGATAGCAGGACCAGGAAAGATGCAACGGAGCCTCCAGCGCCATACCTTTTTGAATAATCTCCGCCTTTTTCATATGAATAAGCGGTGTTTCGATACGTATCCGGGTTTCGGGACGGGTACCGATATCGATCACCTTGTTGTATGCCTCGTAAAAAGCTTCCCGGCAATCGGGATAACCTGACGAATCTTCTTCCACGGCACCGATGTAAATATGCGCCGCGCCGATCACTTCGGCATAACTGGTGGCTATGGCTAAAATATTGGCGTTACGGAACGGCACATAGCTGTCCGGTATGCCCTCAAATTCCAGATCGGCCTGTTTGACAGGTATGTTAGGGTCGGTTAAACTGCTGCCGCCGATGGTGTTGAAAAAGCGGGCATCCACCTCAAGGCGTTCCTTTACCTGATAATGATCGGCGATGGCGTGGAAAGCCTGTGCTTCTCTTTTTTCGGTGCGTTGTCCGTAATTGAGATGCAAAAATGCCAGTGTATGCTTTTCCGCGGCGATGGCGGCGGTCACGCAACTATCCATACCGCCGGATACCAGCACAACCGCTTTAGTCTTCACGCTTATCCTCCGGCTTATAAACCGCCGTGACGGTGGAATGCATCCCGCCGCGTGTGGTAAATTCGCCGATTACGGTCATGGAACGCGGTTGGCAGGCTTTCACCAGATCGTCCAGAATATCGTTCACCAATTTTTCATAGAAAACGCCTTTATTACGGTATTCCAGGAAGTAATATTTGAGCGATTTCAGTTCCAGACAAAGTTTTCCTGGAATATAATCGATGGTGATAGTACCGAAATCCGGCAAGCCGGTTTTGGGACATACCGAAGTGAATTCTTCATTTACATGCACAATATTATATATGCGCTCGGGATAAGCATTTTCAAAAACGTCTATTTGAGCCATGATGATTCCTTTTATTTATTGTTACACGCCGCGGGTTTCCGGCGCCCAGATGTATTTATGCATTTGTAACTGAAAACGAACCGGTAGTCCGTCTTCCAGAATGCGCGTGGCGAGGTGCTGATGATCCATAATGCCGAAGGCAGGGGAAAAAAGCACGGTGCAGCGCTCCTGCGGACGGTATTTTTCCAAAACACGACGCGCCCAGTCGTAGTCTTCATCACTGGCGATGACGAATTTCACTTCATCATCCGGACGGAGACAGGCCAGATTTGCCCAATGTACTTTCCCGGATTCACCGCTACCGGGGCATTTAACATCCACAATGCGTTTCACCCGTTCATCAACCCGGGAAATATCCATGTGGCCGCCGGTTTCCAGCAACACTTCGTAACCCGCGTCACACAGACGGGCCAGCAGCGCTCCCGTTTCTTTCTGCATCAACGGTTCACCACCGGTCACTTCCACCAACGGACAATGAAAGGCCGCCACCTGTTCCATAATGCTTTCCGGCGTCATCCATTCCCCTTCATAAAAGGAATAAGGCGTATCGCACCAGCTGCAACGTAAATTGCAATAGGTCAGACGGATAAACACACAGGGACGACCGGCATGGCGTGACTCCCCCTGGATGCTATGGAAAATTTCATTGACGCGTAAGCGGCCCTTTTTCATTTCATTCATAGTATTCCACCCAATACTGATCGGTTTCCCAGATCGTAATCTTTTCCAGTCGCACCGACACGGGCAGGCGCGGTTTCAGGCGGCGGTAAATCTCCCGGGCCAGGTTTTCCGCACTCGGGTTGATACGATCAAAGGGCGGGATATCATTCAAATGGGCATGATCCATGGGGCCGATCACTTCCCATAGCAGATCGTCCATTTCCTTAAAGTCAATAGCCAGACCGATTGCATCGGTTTCACCGGCTGTTACATCCATTTTAACATACCAGTTATGGCCATGTAAACGTCCGCAGGGACCGTCATATTCGCGCAGTATATGCGAGGCCGATATCATTTTTTGCGTAGATAATCTAAACATTTTCTTTTCCGATTATACAAGGGCGTTGAATTTAGGGAATTTAGCCGCCCGGGGCAAAATCACTTTTATCACGGGCAGATTATGATTACTTTTTGGTTTGCGCAATTCTAACCGGAAACTCATCATGCCTGTTTATCAATTTATCATTTTCCTGTTTATACTCATCCCGCTTTCCCTACCCCTTTACGCGGGTGATGGCAGCGCCGTACGTTTATGGTTGCTGGAAACCGGCCGGGGCACAACCCGCGAGGCTTTTACTATCGAAGGCGGGTCGTTAATACAAACATATCACCTGATTTATGGCGCCGTTTTGGTGCAACACGGCCGGGATGCCTTTTTATTCGATAGCGGACTGGGCAGGCAGATCGACGAACAATTTGACGCGGAAATGCCCTGGTGGGCCGCTCCTCTTTTTCGATATGAAAAAGGAGTCAGTGTTTTTGATCAGTTGAAGGCCGACAGCACCCTGCCCCGCCCGAACCGTATCTATTTAAGCCACAGCCACTGGGATCATGCTTCCGGCTTGCCGGATTTCCCCGATTTGGAAGTTTGGGTTGCCAGGGAAGAAAGAAATTTCATTCTCCATTCCGGACCACCCAGGGTTTTTAAGTCACAAACAGGCCTGGCCTCGACCCGCTGGCGGTTCATCCCTTTTGAACAAAAAGACTTTCACGGTTTCCATTCCAGTTACGACCTATATGGCGACAGCAGCGTGGTATGGGTATGGATGGGCGGTCACACGCCCGGCTCCGTGGGGATGTATGTACGCGCGGAGAACGGCCGGCGTTATTTTTTCCCCGGCGATGTGGTCTGGAATTATGACCAGATTACTCAAAACCATGAAAAGGCATGGTTGTCCCGCATGTTGGCGGATGAAGACCCCGAACAGGTGCGGCGGATGATCGATGTGATGCATCAATGGCTGCAACAGGACCCGGCATTACAGATTGTCCCGGCGCACGATCAGCGTATTTGGCAAAAGGTGAAATCCGATGAATAAGCACATTGCGATCATACAACACGTGCCTCATGAAGGCCCGGGGCGTTTTTTACACCTCTTGCGGGAAGCGGGCTGCCGTCTTTCTTTTTACGATTTGAGCAAATTGTTGGAGACGCCTGAACCCGACAGCTTTGATGGATGCATTGTTATGGGCGGCCCGGACAGCGCCAATGACGATACCCCGAAAATGCGCCGCATGCGTGCTTTTACCGAAACGGTGCTCGAAGCAGGCAAACCGTACCTCGGTATTTGCCTGGGCATGCAATTACTGGGCCGGGCGGCGGGCGGGCAGGTAATACGCGCCCCCCAAAAAGAGACCGGCTGCCTGGATGAGCAGGGCGCCCCCTGGCGTGTTCATTTAAACGCTGATGGACGGGAAGACCCCGTTACAAGCCGTTTGGACGCTTCGTTTCCCATTTTTCATTTACACGGCGAAACCGTTCTGCCAAATGAGAATATCCGTGTTTTGGGAGAAGGCACTTCCTGTCGCGTGCAGATTATCCGAGTCGGCGCTCGGGCGTACGGTTTTCAGGGACATCCGGAAATGACCCGGACGCTGTTTGACCTTTGGAAAGAAAAGGAACCCTGGATGAAACACGTACAGAGCCGGGATTTTCTCCGTCTGGAAGCAGCCTACATCTCCGTGGTCCGGAATCTGATCCACGGCTGGTTAGACCTGCCCGGCAACAATTGAGGGCCCTCAGGATGTTTTGAGTCCCCGGCAGGGATTAAGCCGTGTTATGAAATGGTTTGATTGTACATCAGTCATTTAACACTTTTTCAGAAAGCCGTCTCTTTTTAAAGAATTCCGTTTTTAATGCTCGATCTTTCACAAAAATGGACGAAAGATATTTTATTCCTCAACTACAATTTGATACACCATTAAAACCTGCGGGAGAAGACCGTGCATTTTGTTGAAAATCAAAAAGGAGATGTGACCATTCTGTCTGTAAAGGGCAACCTGGCCCATAAGGAAGATATGGATAAACTGAACAGCTATGTGATGTCGGTTGTGGAAAAGAACGGCCCCAAAATCATCCTTGATCTTAAAAACGTCAGCATGATAAGCAGCCTTGGGATTGGCGGGATTATACGGGCCATGCGCTTGGTGCGCGAGAAAAAGGGCGATGTGAAACTCACATCGGTAAACGCCAGTGTCCGCAAGGTCTTCGACATCACCAAACTCAATGAAATCATTGAAATACACAACAGCAGTGAAAGCGCGCTGGAGGCCTTTGCCCTAAACGGGCCTACGGGCGGGTGATTTCCCGCCAGGCTTGTTTCAGCCGCCCCAACACCCCTTCGGATGCGCCAGTATCCACGGCAAAATCTTCCGGATGTAATTCATGCAGGATGGCCGCCCATCCCGGGAAGCCGCCAAGGTTACGGTCATCTATAAACAATTCGGCGTCAATTTTACGGCTCATTTCTTCCGGGTCAAACACCTCATCCGGATGACTTTTATTGACGGCATAAAATTCGACGCCCTTTTCCCGGCAAAAAGCCACGGCTTCATCCAGTTCCCTGCCACTGCGATAGGTCCACAATATCAGCTTATGCCCCCTGCGATTCAGTTCTTTTAGGGCTTCAAAGGCAAACAGAATGGGTTTGCCGATTTCCGGGTATTTATGTTCCACAATAGTGCCGTCAAAATCCACAGCAATTTTCATATTGTTTTTCCAGGGTTAAATAATGACCGCGCCTTTTTTGCGTAAGGCTTCTTCCACATATTCAAATGTAGAGAGTACCTCGGGTTGCCCGTTGACCACGGCCACATCATGTTCGAAGTGGGCCGAAGGTTGCCGATCAGCGGTGATCACGGTCCAGCCGTCATCCAATTGCAACACCCGGGCCGTGCCCATGTTAATCATCGGTTCGATGGCCAACACCATACCGTTTTGAATACGCGGCCCCTTGCCCGGCCGCCCGTAATTGGGAACCTGCGGCTCTTCGTGCAGGTCACGGCCCACACCGTGCCCCACCAGTTCGCGCACCACACCGTAGCCGTGGGCTTCGGCCATTTCCTGTATGCGATGCGATACATCACCGATCTTATTCCCCGTGCGCATTTCCCTGATGCCCGCGTCCAGACAGGCCTTGGTCACCTGTAATAACTTCAGAACCGGCAAGGGTACATGCCCTACAACAAAAGTGTAGGCATGATCCCCATGATAGCCGTCCCATTTCACGCCGCAATCCACGGATATGATATCGCCTTCCCGCAACGGTTTGTTGGAGGGAAAACCATGCACAATTTCCTCATTGCGCGACATGCACAGTGTATAGGGGAAGCCGTTATATCCTTTAAACGCCGGCGCGGCGCCGTGATCGCGGATATAGGTTTCCGCCAGCCGGTCCAGTTCCAGAGTGGTTACACCCGGCTCAATGCGCGCGGCGATTTCTCCCAGGGTTTTGCTGACCAACCGGGCGCTTTTTCGTATTTTTTCGATTTCTTCGGGGGAGCGTAAATGAATCATATTCCGGTACTTTCAACCATTCCGTTTAATGTGGGCGTTATAACCCCCTACGCAGGCGCGCCACGGGGATACCGAGTTGTTCCCGGTATTTGGCAACCGTACGACGGGCGATGGGGAATCCTTCTTTTTTTAATAATGCCGATATTTTATCATCGCTTAACGGTTTTTTTGAATCCTCGGCTTCTACAATTTCCTTAATCCGTTTTTTGATGCGCGGCGTGGCGATTTCCTCGCCGTCTTCGTTTTCGATGCGTTCGTTAAAGAAATACTTCAACTCAAAAACACCATAATCCGTTTGCACATACTTGCCGTTGCACACCCGGCTGACCGTCGAGATGTCCATTTCGATCATCTCGGCGATTTCACGCATGATCAACGGTTTGATATAATCCGGCCCTTTTTCAAAAAAATCATACTGTTTTTGAATGATGGCCTCCATCACTTTTAACATGGTTATTTTGCGTTGATGTATGGAATTGATGAACCAGCGGGCGTTTTCCACCTTTTTACGGATATAATTGCGCGTTTCACTGTCGGTGTTCTTTTTATCCAACAACATGTTTTTGTATGTCGGGCTGATCCGCAAAGGAGGAATATTCCAGTCGTTCAGAGTAACCACAAATTTACCATCCACCTTTTCCACGATAAAATCCGGAATGATGTAATTGGTGCGGCTGTCAAACAACCCTTCACCCGGTTTGGGGTTGAGACGGATGATTTCCTCAATCGCTTCCTGCAGACGTTCCTTATCGATTTCCAACGCGTTGAGCAGTTTATCGAAGCGTTTATTCTTAAAATCCGTAAAATGATTTTTAATGATATCCACGGCCACCGGATCGGGCAGGGACTGGTCTTCCAATTGCGCCAGTAAACATTCCCGTAAATTACGCGCGCCGACGCCCGTGGGGTCCAGCTTTTGTATTTTGAACAGAATCTCTTCCACATGGGCCGGGGTCGTCTCGTATTTTTCGGCAAGGTCATTCAGGTCCAGTTGCGGATCAAGATAACCGTCATCCCGGATATACCAGATCAGTTCCTCACCTATTTCCAAATCCTGTTCGGAAAGGTTCAGCTCATGCAGTTGCTCCCGCAAATGCTCCGTCAGGGTGGAACGGTTGATTTCCGGACGTTCGTATTCTTCCACATTTTTATCCTTGGGAATACGAATTTCGAAGGTGTCTTCATCCTTAAACAGGTCTTCTATTTCAGTTTCGTCCTGAGCTTTTTCCAGTTCCTTAACGTCATATTCCTCCGATGAGCTGTTTTTATCCAGCTCTTCCAGTTCGGTACGGATTTCCTTTTCCTCGGCCTGATCCTCGCTTACCACGTCATCCGCGGTCTCTTCATCATCGCCTTCTTCCAGAACGGGATTTTGTTCCAGCTCGCTTTTTATACGCTGTTCCAGACTCAACAGGGGAAGTTGCAGCAAAGTTGACAGCAAGATTTGCTGGGGTGTCAACTTCTGCTCCATGCGCAGGCTTTGTCCGAGATAGATATTATTCATACGGTCTCTGTTAATTTTGGCACGATTTATGTAAGCAATATACGGTATTTCCAAAAATTATGTCAAGCAAAGTCTTTTTTTTCTTACCCCCGCGTTACGATTTTATAAGGAAGCCTTCAACATATCGGCGAAATAGGCGTTTTCATCGGGCAACCCGGTGTTGACACGCAGGCAATGGGGCAGACCAAAAGCCGCCAGCGGTCGTACAATTACGCCTTTTTTCAACAACCGCTCATTCAGACGTGCCACCTGTTTTTCCGTATCAAACACCAGTGTGACAAAATTGGCGTGAGATTCGATATACCGCAGGCCCAGTTGTTCAAACGTCTCATAAAAGAAGCGTTTTCCTTCTTTGTTCAGATCGATGTATTTTTTTAACCACTCTTCATCATCCATGGCCGCCAATCCCGCTTCCTGAGCCGGGATACTCGGCTCAAACGGCAGTTTCACCTTCATCAGATTGTTAATCACTTCCGCGCGGGCAAAACCATAGCCGATTCGGATGCCGGCCAGACCATAGGCCTTGCTGAAGGTGCGCAGAGTAATCACATTATCCAGGCGGTATTTCATGGAATCGGGATAGACCGGTTCTTCAAAACAAAACTCAAAATAAGCCTCGTCCATGATAATCAATACATGGGATGGAACATGTTCCATGAAGGCAAGGAATTCCTTAACCGTGAATATGGTGCCGGTGGGATTGTTTGGATTGGCCAGATAAACGATCTTGGTTTTATCGTTAATAGCACCGGCGATGGCTTCCAGATCGAGACGATAGTCTTTTAAGGGAACGGTACGCAGACGAATGCCGCGTGACTGTGCCAACACACGAAAACCGATAAACGTACCTTCCGAGGTAAGTGCTTCTTCGTCATCCAACAGAAAGGTACGCATAATAACGGACATGATACCCTCCGATCCGTGTCCGCTGATCACATTTTCCTCCAGCACGTCAAAACGACGGGCCAACGCCTGTCGCAAACCCATGCTGGCCGGATTGGGATAACGATGCAACCCGGCAAGGGAAGCTTCTATGGCCTGCAGGGCGCGTGGCGACGGACCCAGAGGATTTTCGTTCGAGGCCAGCTTGACAATACGTTCCGGTTTGTAATCCCGTTCGATTTCGGCAATTCCTTTACCGGCTTTGTACGGTACCAAATTTTTTATATGGTCGGGAACCAAAGGCATGATAAAACTCCTTGTGCACATTCAAAGCCTGTGAAGTTACAAAATTTGCGTGGTCGAAAAAATCTAAACGGGTGTAAAAATGTATGGTTGAGATTCCTGTGTAATTTCGCATCGCCCGTTGCAGGAATATTTAAAAGAATGTTGCGTTAGAGATCGGTACTGCCCTATTTGATAATCGGACTGTTATAAGTCGCTTACACAGGTTTATAAAATAATACCTTTGGACCGGCCCGTTCAGTCATTACACACACATCTTTAACATAGGAGAAAAATCATGCCATCATCTCACAACGCAGTGAAAGTCGCAACCGTACAGGCGGCGCCGGTTTTCTTAAATAAAAAACAAACCGTGGAAAAAGTGTGCGATTTAATATCCGAAGCGGCGCAAAACGGCGCGCAATTGGCTGTATTCCCCGAAGTGTTTATTTCGGGATATCCGGATTGGGTGTGGTTGGTGCCCAACAGCAAAGGGGCCATACTTAACGACTTATACGCCGCCCTGCTGGATAACGCGGTTGCCATCCCCGATGATACGACCCAAATTCTTTGCCGGGCGGCCCGTTCCGCCGGGATCAATGTGGTCATCGGCGTCCATGAACGCAATACCGAAGCCAGTAACGCCAGCCTGTACAACACTCTGGTTTATATCGATTCCAACGGCAACCTTCTCGGAAAGCACCGCAAATTAATTCCCACCGGCGGCGAACGCATGATATGGGCCGGCGGGGACGGAAGCACATTTGACGCCCATGACACATCCATAGGGAAACTGGGCGGACTCATCTGCTGGGAAAATTATATGCCGCTTGCCCGCCAGGCCATGTACAACCAGGGTGTGCAGATTTATGTTGCCCCCACCTGGGACTCCGGTGCTTCCTGGTTGGACGCAATGCGATACATCGCCCGCGAAGGCGGCATGTTTGTCATCAATTGTTGTACGGCCATGCGTGTGGACAACATACCCGATGGTTGGGAGTTTAAGCAATTGTATCCGGAAGGACGGGAATGGATCAATCAGGGCAATAGTTGCATCATCGACCCGAAAGGCAACTATCTGGCCGGTCCGGCGCGCGCGGAAGAAACCATTCTTTACGCGGAACTGGATTTCAAACTCATACAGGATGCCAAACGGATGTTTGATGTGGCCGGACATTACGCGCGTCCCGATGTGTTTCAATTTGCGGTCAACAAATAGACATTCAGGCCGTTTTCCAGGTGGGCAGCTTAAAACTGAACGCGCTGCCTTCGCCTTTTTTACTGGCCACGGTTAATGCGCTTTGATGCACTTCCATGATCTTTTTGGCGATGGCCAGGCCCAAACCGCTGCCACCCGTTTTTCCGGAACGGCTGCCCTCCACGCGGTAAAAACGGTCGAAAATAAAGGGCAATTTTTCTTCATCGATACCGGGGCCGTTATCCATTACCCGCACGCGCAGGCTTTCCCCTTCCAGATCGGTGCTTATAACCACCCGGCTGCCCCTGGGGGAATAGCGTATGGCATTTTCGATCAGATTGGTTAAAACACGTTCGATTAAAGCGATATCGCCATATACCTGCGGCAGTTCTTCCGGTATGGCTACTTCCAGCGATACCCCTGCCATTTCGGCCTGCGGTGTTAATTTCATCTTAACTTCAAAGGCCAGTTCCTTTATCAAAAACGGCTCCATGTGCGGTTCAATCTGATTAGCGTCCAGTTTGGAAAGCTCAAACAACTGCGATACCAGTTGTTCCAGGCTCCGGGTGGCATCCAAAATGATGCGCATATATTTATCCTGTTCTTCGTCGCTGAGGTGCCCTTTTTTAATGTGCAGTGTTTCCAGATAGCCCCGTATGGATGCCAACGGACTGCGTAAATCGTGCGAGACATTGGCGATCAGCTCACGGCGCAGCGTGTCGGTCTTTTTAAGTTCTTCGATGTTGGCCTCGATGGTTTCGGCCATGCGGTTGAAAGTATGCGCCACGCGGCCCAGTTCATCGTTGCTGTTTTCCGGTAAACGGGTCTGGTAAGCCCCTTTTTCAAAAAGGCTCATACCGTTGCTTATGCGCCTTAACCGTCCGGTGAGCACGGCAAAGAGTATCAAACCAATCACCGCCGTAAAAAAGACGGTGAGCAACAATCCTTTCACAATGGTTTGCGCCACATAGCCCTCGCGACTGGAAGCCAGCGCTTCCTCAAACAGTTCGCCGCCCAACACAATATACAGGTAGCCTTTTTGATCCGGCCCTATGTTGAGCGCCGCCGCCGAAAATGGTTTGCGTTCTTCCGGATGGCGCGGATCGCTGCCGGTGATCAGCGTCTGTTCAGCATCATTTTCCAAAAAACGACGTATCGGTTCCAGTGCCACATGGGAAACGGCCACCTTTTTACCCGGCTCCGCGAAAAAGGCCAAAATCTTTCCCTGCTCATCCAAAACATAAATTTCGATTTTGGGATTGATGACCATCATATAATGAATGGCATGTTCCACTTGGGAAAGATCGAGACTATCTTTTAAAAAGGGGGCGAATTCACGCGACATGTCGGCAGCCAGACGCCGGTTTAATTTCTGATCCGCCTCATAATAATAATTTTGCCAGGAATGCATGGTAAGATAGCTTTGCACCGCGCCAAGAATAAATAGCAATATCAAAAAGATGAGCGACAAACGCCCGTAAAAGGATTGAAACCATTTCATTCGTCCGACTCCCCGGGTGCATCAAAACGGTAACCGACGCCCCATAATGTTTTAATAAATTTCGGTTTGGTGGGATCACTTTCAATTTTGTTTCGCAATCGGTTGATATGGGAACTCACCGTGTGCTCATAGCCCTCATAATGATCGCCCCAGATCAGGGAGAGCAGGCGCTCCCGACTATATGTATTGCCGGGATGCGATGCGAACAGGGTCAGAAGATCAAACTCCTTGGCCGTCAATTCCACGCGACGGCCGTTGACAATCACCTTGTGCTTATCGCGGTCGATGGTCAGGCCGTCAAAACATAACAGCGGTCCGCTCTGCGCGGCTTCGTTCCTGGCGTCCTCCAGGTCAATGCGACGCAAAATAGCCTTGACGCGCGCGGTTAATTCCCTTACGCCGAACGGTTTGGTGAGATAATCATCCGCGCCGGACTCCAGCCCGATCACCTTGTCCAGTTCTTCCGATTTGGCCGTGAGCATCAATATGGGAGTGTAGGGATCGTTTTGTTTGTAGCGACGGCATACTTCCAATCCGTCCATGTGGGGCAGCATCAGGTCGAGTATGATCAGGGCGTAATCGCCGCTGAGGGCTTTTTCCAGTCCGGAAAGCCCATCGTAAGCCTTGTCCAGTCGCAAGCCGATATCCTTCAGATGAATCTCCACCAGATCAACGATATTGACATCGTCCTCAATCATCAAAACTGTTTTTTCGTTCATTTATACATTCCCTTAATAAAAAACAGAACCCGCCCCAGGCGGATTCTGTAAAATAGACCATGAATTAAACGGCGCCAAATATTATTGCACGCGGGTTACCGTAATGCGGGCAGCAGGGCCGTCCCAGCCGTAAATCGCCGGATCGAGATCGCCAACGCCTTGTATGCCGCCGTGTAAATGGATCGGTTCCGAGGTGGGAACGCGCACATGCGGACTGCCGCAGCAGGGCCCGGGGATGTGATCCATGGATTCCGTGTTTTTTTCACTGCCCGCGTCATAGGCATAAGCATAAACGGTTTTGGAACCTTTCAACGGCATCAACAAACCGTCCACCCCCATAAAAGCGTCGTTGGTATTCACCAGCATGGAAACGATGGACAGTTTTTGAAAACCGGGACGCGCCTTAATACGGATGGTGGTGGAAGCGCCCGGAAAAATAACGCCATCGCCCTGTTGCACATCGTAAACCAGCGGGTTGTCGTTTAAGGATTCCACCAGCGGCGCGCTGACGGCATCTTCCGCCAGTTGAGCCAGTTCATCGGAAGCCAGGCGGCCTGTTTTGAAAACGGCCGTATGCAAATTGTGGGAAGCCACAACAGCCGGCGACATGGGCTGACTGGCGCCCGGTGCGGTGGCCGGGGTCATATTCTCTATGGTGATATCGTAAAGCATATACAGACCATGTGTGTCCACGCGATCGGCGGAACGTCCGAAACGCGCGTCCGGCGCATCCGCGGAATTTATGGTATCCCCCTGCTGACAAGACCAGGCCAGGGCCGCAACGGCGGCTACGATCATAAAACGATAAATAGACATAAAAATGCCCTCCGGTTAGATTAAACTTGCGTATGGTACAAGTATCCGGCTGGTTTTTAACAAACAGTTCACATTTGAGGAATATTATTGAAGGGCGATTTCACAAAATATCGCGGTAGTTGGGTTTTACATGTAATTGGAAATAATGCAATATTTTTTGATATTTTCAACAAAAAAGAGCCGCAGCCCGGATTATACAACCCTGCCGGGGCGGCTAATAAACAATTATACCGTTTCGGCTTCGTCTTTATCCAGGCAACGCATCACACCCTCTTGCAATTGATAGCGCCATCCGCTTTTGGAACACAGCCAGATGCCGTCCGCCTGTTGGGTAAGGCGCGCGCCGTGACGACTCATCCAACCTATTTGCCGCGCGGGGACGCCGGCCATCAGGGCATAATCCGGTACCGATTGGGTAACCACCGCGCCGGCGGCGATAAAGGCATACCGCCCGATGTCATGTCCGCATACAATAGTGGCATTGGCCCCGATGCTGGCGCCCCGCCCCACGCGCGTTTTTAGATAAAAGGCGCCGCCACGCTGGGGAAATTCGCAGCGCGGTTCCAGTATGTTGGTAAACACCATCGACGGGCCGCAAAAAACAAAATCTTCCAGTTCCACGCCCTCGTAAATGGAAACATTGTTTTGCACCTTACAACCGTTGCCGATATGCACGTTATTGCCAACATTTACATTCTGACCAAACACGCAATTTTCTCCGATTCGTGCGCCTTTTTGAATATGGGAAAAATGCCAGATTTTCGTTCCTGCTCCAATGACCACATCCTCATCCACATAGGCGGAGGGATGAACAAAAAAATTCCGTTCACGCATTGATTTTCTCCAAAAAAGGGTGTTGCTGTCCGGAGGAAGGTGTGGCGGGCAAGGCATGGCGTATCCTGTGCGCTACCTCAATGGACGGCCGGGCGTCGCGCAGGCCGAAGCCGCGACCCGCCAGCATATTCTCATAAATCACCGTATGCAAATCCGTAAAACCGCCTGAAAATTCTATTTCACCGCCATCCAGTGTGATGGAACGATAGGTGGGTTGTCCCGCTGCGCGAATCGCTTCGGGCAGGTCGCTTTTTTCCAGACTCAAAAACCAGCGCACGCGGGCGCGCTCCAGTTCCAGAAAACCGCTGTTACGCCGCGCTTCCGAGCGATAGACCTTCACATCCTGAACTGCGCCAAACAACCAGATCAGCATATCAAAAAAATGAATACCGATATTGGTAGCGATACCGCCGGACTTGGGCAGTTCCCCTTTCCAGGAAAAATCATACCACTTACCGCGTGAGGTGATATAGGTCAGATCGATTTCATGCTTTTCGCGGGAAGGGGTTTGCGCCAACCGTTCCTTAAGCGCCAGTAATGAAGGATGTACGCGCAGTTGCAACACATTCCAGACACGTTGACCGCTGCGTTGTTCCAGTTCCTCCAGCGCGTCCAGATTCCACGGATTGAGCACCAACGGTTTTTCACACAAGGCATCGGCGCCCACGCGCAGGGCAAAACGTATATGCGCGTCATGGATGTAATTGGGCGAACAGATACTCACATAATCCAGCGCTTTTTCCGGTTCCTGAATACGCAGCCGTTCCACATGGCGGTCAAAGCGTTCAAATTCCGTGAAAAAATCCACATCGTCGAAATAACGGTCCAGAATACCGACCGAATCACTTTTATCCAGCGCGCAAACCAAACGGTTACCCGTATCGCGGATGGCCTGCATATGCCGCGGGGCCACATAACCCGCCGCGCCGATCAGTGCAAAGTTTTTCATCTTATTTTCCTTTATAAAAACGGTTATTTTAACCATAAATACGATACATAAAAAGTCTATTTTACGGATGACAAACAATTTTGAACCGAAAGACCCGTAACCGGACTTTTCAAAGCCATATCCATGCCATGCCCGATGCAACGAAACATTTTTTCCCGCGTTGAATTGCGTTTAATTAATCCCTACATTTCATTTTACTGTTATAACAGAGCGCAAACAATCGGATACGTAACCATCCATGCATAACATTTCCATAGAAGAACTTCAAAAGATCACCGGTTTTTACGGCAGACACCCCAAGGTGGAAGAATTGCTGCAAACCATCGCCATGGTGGCGCCCACGGAGCTATCCGTATTGATTATCGGCGAAAGCGGCACGGGGAAGGAAGTGGTGGCCAACGCCATCCATCGATTGAGCGGGCGTAAAAACCGTTCATTGGTATCCGTGAACTGCGGCGCCATACCGGAAGGCATTTTAGAGTCCGAATTATTTGGCCATGAAAAAGGATCGTTTACCGGCGCCATCGGCCGCAAAAAAGGCTATTTTGAGATGGCCGACAAAGGCACCATTTTTCTCGACGAAATTGGTGAGATGCCGTTGAACACTCAGGTTAAGTTGCTACGCGTGCTGGAAACATCGGAATTTATGCGCGTGGGCGGCACGGAAATTCAAAAAGTGGATGTACGCGTGATTGCCGCCACCAACCGCAATCTGGAACAGGCTGTTCAGGAAAACCAGTTCCGCCGGGACCTCTACTACCGGCTGAAGGCCATCACTTTATATATACCGCCCCTGCGCGAACGCCGGGAAGATATACCGGGATTGATAGAACTGTTCGCCCGTCAGTTCGCGGATAAAAACCGAATCAATTTTAAAGGTTTTTCCCCGGAAGCGGTGGAGCTGATGGTGCGTTTTGACTGGCCGGGCAATGTGCGGGAATTGCGTAATTTTGTGGAAACCGCCATCATTCTCAATCACGGCGGGGTGATCCGCCCGGATTATGTACGCAGCACACTGCAAATGAATAACGGCTTCAGCGCCGGAACCGGTGATCAATTGCCCATGCCGGTTAACAAAACACCGGAACAGGTGGAGCGTGAACTGATCTACCGCACGTTGATCGCTTTGAAACTGGATATTTCCGAACTGAAGCAGATGTTCAGCGCCTTTATGCAAAGTCAGATGAACCGCAATTTGCCCGCGGCACCGCCACAGCCACTCGGATTTATGTCGGAACAGGACGCCTCTTCTTTTAAAGCCGACGACAACGCGGTAAAACCGACCACACTGGCCGGCATGGAACGCGAACTGATTAAGGAAACCCTGAACCGATTTGGCGGCAGCCGTCGTAAAACCGCCCGCGCCCTACAAATTAGCGAGCGCACCCTTTATCGTAAAATCAAAGAATACGGATTATGAGAAAATTCCTTTTCCTGATCCTGATCGGCGTATTATGGCAGGCCTGCGGCTTTTATTCCTTTAAAGGCGCCCTGCCATCGCACCTTAAAACGGTGGCCGTGCCCCTGTTTGACGACCGCAGCGCCTGGCCCGGCATCCGCGAAAAGGTGACCGACAGCATCTTAAACGGTTTTGTGGAAGACAACACCCTGGCTGTTACCGATGCCGGTCGCGCCGACATCATCCTCAAAGGCAGCGTGCAATCCGTCCAACGCACGGAACAGGCCATCGAACCGGGTGAAACCGTGGCCGAATACCGTCTGACGGTAAACATCAAGGTGCGCGCGGACGATGTGCGCATGTCCAAAAAGCTTTACGATAAAACATTTTCGGCCTACGCTTTGTTATCCGCCGACGCCGGGCAGGATGAAATAGACGCCGCCGTGGATGAAGCCCTGGAAATTATCGTCGAGGATATAGTTAATACAACATTAAGTGGTTGGTAATCCGAGGAGTATTTACCCATGTCCGATGTGATGGAAAAAGATTTTATTTTATTTGCCTCCCGCGCGTCCAAAATGCTGGAAGAAGGCAAAGTGAAAAACGCTCTTTATCTGTGTGAGGCCGGTGTACGGCGTTTTCCAGGCTATGCCGACGGCCATCTTGTATTGGGCTTATGCTACAAAGCATCGGACAAAAAAGACGACGCCCGGGCCGAATTTGAGCGGGCGCTTAACTACGCCCCCAACAATCTGCGCGCCATGAAGGAACTCGCTCTGTTTTTTAAGGAAGAAGGCCTGCGCCAACTCAGTACGGACTGGCTGAAAAAAGCACGCATGTTTTATCCCTATGATGACGACCTGCAGGAACAACTGGCCGCCACGGAGCCCACGGCACCCGAACCTGTTGCCCCCGTCGATGAAACCGATGATGAGCTTTTAAACACGGATGATACACTTCTTATTCCGGAAGAAGAAACACCGCTTGCCGCCGCCGAAACCACGCCGGACAAACCGGATGAAACGGAAATCCTTGATTTAAGCGACAGCGATCTGCTGGACCCGCTGGCCGATGAGCCCTTATTGGAAGTAAACCCCGCTAAGGAGCAAAAGCCGGATTTAAGCGGATTCGATAAAACCGACCAGGATTTCGCCCTGCTGATGGATGACATGTTTGTTCCCGGGGAAGAGGAACAGAACGCGGCGGACGATGAAGGCGACTGGTTGGAAGTGGATGATCTGATTCTCGATGAAACCGTCGAAATATCGGAAGAGGCAACCGCAACGCCTGAAGAGGCCCCGACACCTCCCGTAGATGAGACCGAAATGCTGCTCAACGAACTGCAAAAAGAATCGCCGGAAGATGACCTGTTGTTGAGCGCCGATGAAGAGCCCGAATCCCTGCCCGAAACAGCGGCGGCGGAAGCTCCCGCCATCCCGGTTGAAACCATGCCCCCTCCGGCCATGTCCGAAATGGCCCCGGCCGACGACGAGGAAGAAGAGGTGACCATTGAAAAGCTCATGACCAATCCCAGCCTGATAACCCCCACATTCGGTGAAATACTTATCGCCCAAAAAAAATTCAACGAGGCGCGCCATGTTTTCGGGGAACTGTGCAATCGCGAACCCGATAATCCGCGTTTTAAAAAGAAAATCGCATTCCTGGATAAATTTTTACAAATTCAAAGCTGATCCAAAAACGGAAGATCATCGCCGTCATCAACAACCATTTACCTGTTTACGGGCTCATGTCACGTTTATTTACAGCATTATTATTCAGCATCACGGTAATTTGGGGACAGGCCCGTTTTGTGCACCTGACACCAGACGGCTATAAAAACAAGCGTGCCCTCCTGCAAAAAGATTTTGCTCAGCTCGCATGGCCGGTATCCGCGCAGGCCGTTGAGGCCATGCGTGTTTCCGAAACGCATTTACGTTACAGGGGCGACACGCCGTTTGATCATTGGCTGATCATAGAGCGGGCGCCCGGTGGTCTGATCAACGCTCTGGATGCCGCCGGCTGGAGCGATTACAGCGAACAGGTGGGGCATTTTAAGGTGGAGCCGTATAGCGCGGACTCCCTCAGCGCACAACAATGGTATTTGGAAAAGGTCAACGCGCCTTCGGCCTGGCAGGTAACCACCGGCAGCCCGGATGTGGTGGTGGGTATTATCGATACGGGCGTGGATTATGAGCACCCCGATGTGCAAGACGCCTTATGGATCAACATCGCCGAGGATATCAACGGGAACGGCCGTTTTGACCCGGGTGACATCAACGACAAGGATGATGACGGCAATGGCTTTGTGGATGATGTGATCGGCTGGGATTTTACCGACGCGCCGCGCTTTCCGGACGGCGGGGATTACACCACCCCCGACAACCGACCCATGGATGAATTCAGCGGCGGCCACGGCACTGAAGTCGCCGGTTTGATTGCCGCCACGGCGAATAACGGCAGGGGGATCAGCGGCCTGGCGCCGGGCGTGCGCATCATGCCGCTGCGCGCCGGTACCGCTTCCGGTTATCTCGAGGAAGATGATGTGGCCCGCGCGCTCTTTTACGCGCTTAACAACGGTGCCCGGGTGGTAAACATGTCCTTTGGCGACACCGCCCTGTCTCGTTTTTTGAGAGATGTGATCCGTTATGTCAGCGCCCGGGGCGTAATCTGCATCGCCTCGGCGGGAAACAGCGCCACGGATCAGATACATTTCCCATCGGGCCTGCCGGAAGTTATTTCCGTGGGCGCTTCCACCCCTCAGGACGGACTGGCCGGTTTTTCCAATTACGGAACCTCCGTTGACCTGCTGGCCCCGGGAACCGATCTGATCAGCACCGCGCCCGGTGGTGGTTACAACACGCTTAACGGTACATCCTTCAGCGCGCCTCTGGTCAGCGCCACGGCGGCTCTTATATACAGCATCCATCCCACTTTAACCCCGGAGGAAATCCGCCATATCATCACCTCCGCCAGCGACGATATCTTGTTCAATGGCTGGGATGCCTACAGCGGCGCCGGTCGCCTGAATGCCGGTAAAGCACTGCGGGTACCTTATGCCGCCACGTTGCGTATCGAGTCCCCGGCCATTAACAGCGCCGTGGCGGAAGACACCATCGCCATTACCGCCACCATCCTGCATCCGGACTTATCTTCCTATGTCTTATCCTACGGTATCGGCGAAACGCCGGAAAACTGGCAGGATATCGTCGAGGTTACCGGACGCCAGGCCTGGCAGGACACCATCGCCCGGCTCCCCGCGCACACGCTTGCCGATACCACGTACGGTTTGCGCCTCAGGGTACAATTGCAAGACGGTTCCCTATTGGAGCGTCATGGATTTTTTCATCTGGATCGCACCGCGCCGGTTATCAACCGGATTGCCGTTACACCGCTGCTTGACGGTCGATCGGAAGCCACGCTGATCACCTTCAACACTTCCGACGTGGCGGTGGGTGATGTAACCCTGTTCCACGCCAATGGCGATTCCACGCGTGTTACCTCGCCCTATGAGAGCACCATACAGCGCATCAAGCTGGACGGCACAAGTTATCCGGGACGTTATACTTTTAAGGTATCCGCCGTAAATCGGGCGGGATTGCGTGCCCGTCCGGTGATGGGCTCCGATACTTTGTCTATGGGGGATCCGTACCAATGGCGTGCTTTTGAATCCCTGCAAGAGACACTGCCTGCCGGTTATTATCTGGATCATACCCTCGACCTGGATAGGGATGGCAAACCGGAGGTAATGTTAAGCCGCTATGATGAGGAGAATGCCTTTGGTCCGGTGGAAATTTATGAATTTGAAAACGGTCAATTTGAACTCCGCCTTAAAACTTCCTTTTCAGCCATCCCCCGCGATGGCGGGGATGTGGACGGCGACGGCCGGTCGGATATCTTATTGGGCTATGGTCGGCTAAGTTGGATATTTGAAGCCGACACACCGGGCGCGTTCCCCTCCACGCTCATATGGCAGGATACCAGCAACTATTGGGGCGCGGGCTATGCGGATACGGACCGGGACGGCCGCATGGAAATCATCGTGCGAGACGGCGACGCGGGTTACCGATTACTCGAAAGCGTCGGTGACAACAGCTTTACGGAAAGCACCTTTTTGGAAAACACATCCGAAGGCGCCAACCGTCTGGGCGTGCCCCGCGTGGCCCTTGCCGATCTGGATGGAGACGGTCGCACGGAAATCATTTATGGCGATTATGACGGGGATGTGTTGGTTTTCGGCAACACTGGCGACAATGCCTATAAGTTGAAAGACGTAACCCATAGCCGCTTTCCCAATGCCACGGAAATGATCAGCGCCGATGACAGCCTGCTGGTTGTGGCATCCCATACCAGTGAGAATGTCAACTATGAGCACGAATTCGACGCCCGCTACTGGCAGGTGGAAACATTCCGCATGTCCGGCGGCAAGCTGACGCGCACCGACACCCTGGCTCTCTACGGATTTAGCGATACCCGCGATTTCGACAGCGGCATGACCGTGCGTTCCCTGAACGGCCGCGCCACCCTGTTCTGCGCTTTTTTCCCCCGGCTCTATCTGTTCGAACGCGTGGATAACCACTGGCAGGCGGTATGGCTGAGTGAAACGGCGCGTTCCAATACCGTTTTGATAAGCGATCTAAGCGGGACGGGCAGCGAAGGTTTCTACTTTAATACCGGCAATGCCCTCGTCGGATACAGTGCGCATGCCGCCGATCGTCCCGCCACGCCGGCGTTTGTTACATTAAACATGACCGACAGCGCGGCCGTCACCCTTGGCTGGATCACCATGCAGGCTGATTATTTCAAAATATATCGAAAAATGAATAACGGAGAATGGACGGTAACCGACAGCGTTACACAGCCCGTATTTAAAGACAGTCTGCTGCAACGCGACTCCTTATATCAATATGCCGTAACCGCGGTGAACCGTAATCGAACGATACCGGAAAGTTATTATGGCCTGAGTGATTCTTTGCGTATCCGCGCGCCGTTGCGCATTATACGCCTCAGGGATGTGGATCAACGCAGCGTGCGCATCGAATTTGACAAACCGCTTCGGACGCAAAATGCCGCTGACTTCCGTGTTTATCTCAATAGCAGGGCCCACAGTGCAAGTTCCGTCGTTTTGAGCGGGCACGACAATGAAATTTTGGTTACATTTGAACAATCTTTTTCCACGGAGCAGCCGGACACACTGCTCCTGGAGGAATTCCGCGCCGAAGACGGCATGTTACTGGCTTCCCGGGCGCGTCGCGTCGTTTATCAATACCGGACGCCGGGCCGGGCGCCGTTTGTTTTGAGTCATTCCGTGGATAACCGAAGCGTGGAAATTGTATTCAGCGGGTTGATGCGGGGCGCGGAATTAACGGATGTAAGCCGTTATACCGTACAGCCATCGGGTTCGGTCAGCGAAGCGACCCTGCCGGAGGGGGATTCCACCCGCGTCCGGTTGACGCTGGATGCCCGGACATTTTCCGGCGCCAGCGGACAGGCTTCCTGGATCGAATTGAACAACCTGCACGACACACAGGGACGCCCGATCCGCGAAAATTCAAAAATCAGTTTGTTTCAGGCCGTTACAAGTCTGGACAAATTAAGGGTTTATCCGCAACCGGATAAACCGGAAAATACGACCATCTACTTTTCCCGTTTACCCGCCGGAGAGGCACAAATCGTGATATACAGTCTGCGGGGAAAAGTGGTACGAACGCTGCGCGAGACGGTAAACTTTGGCGGCGTGGCATGGGATAAGAAAGATGATAACGGCGCGCCGGTCAGCGCGGGCGTTTATTTGTATATTCTGGAAATCGGCGGCCAACGTCGTTCCGGAAAATGTGTAATTATGAGGTAATATGGCAAAATATAATAATCCCCTGATCGTGGGCATCACCGGCGGCATCGGCAGCGGACAATCCACCGTGGCCGCCATCCTGGAAAAACGCGGCGCCAAGGTCATCAACGCCGATGAGATGGCCAAAAAAGCCATCGCCAAAAACAAATCCCTGCAACGCGATCTGAAAAAAGTTTTTGGCAATGATATTTTTGATGCCGGTGGCCGGCTAAACCGGGCCCTGCTGGCCGAACGCGCCTTTAAGGACATTACCCAGACCCGTCGGCTGAACCAACTGGTGCACCCGCGCATGGTGGAAAACATCATAGAAGAAATGGAAAAAGCGCGTTTTTCCGGCCGATATCCATTGATAGTTATCGACGCCGCTCTGATTTATGAAATCAGTATCGAACGTAATTTCGATGTGATCATTGTGGTCACCGCTTCCATGAGTCGCCGCGAAAAAAGGGTTATGGAACGCGACGGCATGTCCCGCCAACAATTTCTGGATCGTGTCGGCAAACAAATTCCACTCGAGGATAAAACCGCCTGGGCCGATTTTGTAATCGACAACAACGGGACGCTTGAGGATCTGGAACAACGCACACTAAAGGTGCATCAAAAACTGATGGAGCTGATGCGGCAAAAACAACGTAAAGGCGCCATTGTCAAATAATTCTTAATAAAAACGGAGTTAGTTAATGAGTTTGTTAACCGAGGCCGAAGCACGCGACCTTGTGACAACCTATGGTGACCGTGTTAATGAAGGTCGCCCCATTCGCCAAATGATAGAAGACAACGAACTACCCCGGCTGAAAGGCGCCAAAGTATTGGAAGGCAAAGTGTCCGATTCCGTCTTTGCCCCGGACCTGAAAACAAAAGACGGACGCCCCTTGCGGCTGATGTTTCGCAACAACCGCATCAGTACACACGACGTGAACCGGGGCGCCATTCCCTTTAAGGATCAGGTGTTGGCCATCAATCATGACCACATGCTGAAGTTGGTTCGCGAGGTGTTGGGCACTTCCCAATTTGAAGTGGACGGCCTGCACCCCACTTCCACCGTTATTCCGGCGGAAAATCTTAAACTGGTGATGTATGAAAACGTGATCCGTATGTACATGGCCCAAAGCAGCACCTCCACTTCCCTTTATCAACATTGGCTCAAGGCACGGGAACGCGGTTTGGAAACCATGAAGTACGCGGGACATGTGCTGGAAGTATCCACGCTGCAAGAAAACGGCCCCCTGCCCTATCCGCTGGACACACCCTCCACCAAGGATAAAAACGATATGACTGTTTCTCCGGATTATTTATTTGAACATCATATATGTACCCGTGACCAGCATATCCAAATACGCAACGCCTCGCTGATGGCCTTCGGTATCATCAGTCAGTATGTACGGGAAAAAGGGATGATCCTTGTGGATACCAAAACCGAACACGGCGTGAACAGCGCCGGACAGATTGTGGTGGCCGATGAAGTTTATACCATGGATTCATCCCGTTTTTGGCGTTTGGATGATAACGGCGCCGTACTCAAACGCGAAGGCCAACCGGTGAGCTTTTCCAAGGAATTTGCCCGCGGCATGGTGAAAAACAAAAACATGCAGTTCAGCCCCGAACAAGCCCGTGAAATCGCCGTTCGCTACATACTCGGCCTGCAACATCTGACCGGTCTGCCCTTTGAGCCGGATATCCGCCCGCGTGACCAACGGATTATCGAATCGGTGAACCTGATATTGGACACCCTTTGCTGAGAAGGCTTATTCGGAACGATGGACCACCGTGGCCGAGGCCTGCGCCGTAGGGAAAACCACCACATCGGCAATCTGAACATGAGGCGGTCGTGAAGCGATGAACACAGCGATCGCCGCTATATCATCACCAATCAACGGTTCCAGCCCCCGATAGACCTGGTCGGCCCGATGCGCATCCCCGTGAAAACGCACCACGCTGAATTCCGTTTCCACCAACCCCGGATCGATGGATGACACCCGCAGCGGCGTATCCACCACATCCATGCGTAAACCCTTAACAAGGGCATCCACGGCGTGCTTGGAAGCACAGTAAACCGACCCGCCGGGATACACCTCATGGCCGGCGATGGACCCGATATGAATGATATCGCCGTGTCCGCGCCGGATCATACGCGGTGTCAGGATGCGATTGATATTCAAGACTCCTTTCACATTGGTATCGATCATCGTATCATGGTCTTCGGGAGCGGCTTCGTGCAGTTTATCCGTACCGAGAGCCAGTCCGGCGTTATTGACCAACACATCCACTTCATCGACACTTTTCAGGGCTGTTTCCAGCGCTTTCCGGTCACGCACATCCGCCGTAATGGTACGCACCGGCACCTTGAGTTCCGCCTCTAAAGCCGCCAGCCGCTCTCCGCGCCGGGCCAGTAAAATCAATCGGCAGCCTTCGGCGGCAAAGGCGCGCGCGCAGGCGGCACCAATGCCACTGCTGGCACCGGTGATGAATACAGTTTTATCCTTTAATAATGACATACATTGCCTCGCTTTATGTGATATGAACAAACTCAGGTCAACAAAGTATCCAAATTTGTTTTAAGGAAAAAGCCCTTTTAAAACCATGGACGGTTATCCGCGCTTAAGTCCCGATTAGAAGCTGTTTTTAAAATTAAAACCAAATTCACGACATAATTAACCGAATATGGAATGCAGACCGGACATATTTCTGTCATACCGGTTCCACGGCTTTTTTGGATGAAATACCCTGAGGAGAATGAGGCATGTGCAGGCAACCTGACTCGGTAACATTTCACTTACCGGAATGGATCGCGGCATTTTGCCACGGTTATACGGCAACACCCCAAACCGAAGAACGGATGCGGTTTGTAATCGAAGCGTCGCAACGCAATGTGGAAGCCGGTACCGGCGGCCCGTTTGCCGCGGCTGTTTTTGAACACGACAGCGGCCGGTTAATTGCCCTGGGCGTTAATCTTGTAACCAGTGAAAAACTTTCCGTTTTACATGCCGAAATCGTAGCCATCAGTTTAGCCCAACGCCAATGCGCCACCTATGACCTGAGCGCGGCGTATCGGCCCGCTTATGAACTGGTGACCAGCACCGAGCCCTGCGCCATGTGTTTGGGCGCCATCCCCTGGTCCGGAGTACGTTATGTGGTTTCCGGCGCACGGGAAGAGGACGCCCGGGCAATCGGTTTTGACGAGGGCCCCAAACCCGACAATTGGGTACGGGCGCTGGAATCACGCCGGATCGCCGTAATAACAGACATCCACCGTGACCGGGCGCGGGCGGTTTTACAACAGTATGCGCGCGGCGGCGGCGCCATCTATAATGCAGGGAAAAAACCGCCGGCGGTCTGAAACATCCTGCCGCGCTCTTTTAAAAAACTATTATTCAACCCGGTAAAACACTATATTCCATTTATGCGATACCTGACTCTGTTAATTCTTTTCATGGTCGTTTATCCTGCGGGCAGTCAGACATATCCGTTTAAAACCTATGCGGATAAAGGCTTTAACGCTAATCAGATTTTTGCCCTGTATCAGGATAAAACCGGTTATATCTGGATTGGTACCGGTGTCGGCGTTGTTCGTTATGACGCGCGTGAATTCCGTCCCTTTTCCGTGGAAAACGGACTGCCCGCCAATGAAGTACTGGTGTTGACTCCCGGGGACAGCAACACCATCTGGATAGGTACCGCCCTCGGTTTGGCTTCCATGAAATGGGATTACAATCAAAACCAGCCCGTTATGTCCACCCAGTCTTTTTTCAAACGTTTTTCCATTTCCGCCTTATGGCACACTCCCCGGGGTTTATGGGTGGGCACGCGGCGTAACGGTTTATATTTCCTGCCCCACTCAGACAGCATCAACATAACAACCCTGCGTGAAAAGGTTTCCGTTAAGGAAATCAAAGCGGATGTTCAGGGTAACATCTGGGTATTGGATGACACGGGACTTTCCCAATTTGATCCGAAGGGCAAACACATCGCCCATTATACATTAAAAATTAAAGGCCGTCTGAAAACGTTTTTATTTACACCGCAACAAATCTGGCTGGGTGCATCCAGCGGCCTATACAAATTACAGCGTCACCCGGATGGCCGTTTATTTCCCGCCAAACGCCTGTTAAAAGCGGACATCAACCGGCTGACCCTGCATCACGCCTCCCTGTGGATAGCCGCGGACAAAGGACTGTACCGTTTGAATAACGGATCGTTGCAAGGCTGGAACCGTACAAACGGCATGCCCGGCGTGGATATACGCGCCATGTTGTTTGATCAGGAAGACAATTTATGGCTGGGCAGTTACAACCGTGGTTTGTTCAGCTTTAATAACCGCCGGATATACAGCTACACGGAAAAAGACGGTCTCGCCAGCCCTGTGGTAAACGGCATCGCGTATGATCCCGCCATCCGGGGACGACTCCTGGCCACGGACAAAGGGATTTACCGTATTGTCAACGGCCGTTTATCCCGTGATCCGCGCTTCAGGGCTCTGGATGATGAAATCATCTGGTTTATTTATCCGGATCGCGAAGGCCGTCTCTGGTTTGGCGGCGAAGACATCCTGGCGCGGTATGATAAGGGCGAATTGAAGCGGATACGGTTACAATCTCTCCAGGTGGAGAGTACCTTCATCGACATGGCCGAAGACCATGAGGGCATCTACTGGTTTGCCACAACCGTAGGGCTTTTTTCGCTAAACAAAAAGGAAGACAAAACCTATCCGGAGATTGCCGGACACAATATACGCAGCGTGTGGGATATCACGCCGTTAAAGGATAAAAAGGAACTGCTGATCGGCACCGACAACGGTCTGGTGCGTTATAAAAACGGCGCATTCCAATTTATACAACAACAAGACGGACTGCCGGACCGGGCGATATATACCATAACGCGGGACACACAGGGTATCATCTGGCTGGGCGCGGACCGCGGGATCATCAAAATGAACGGCGATCAATTCCGGCTATACGGTCGGTCAAACGGACTAAACGGCACCATCATCGCCCAGATATTGCCCGACCCCAAACGCGGCGGGATATGGATATGCTCCGACGAGGGCCTGCAATATTTCCGGAACGGCAAGGCCGGTCTCTCCGTAACCAAAACCGACGGACTGGTAGGCAATGAATTCACCACTCAAAATGCCAGTATGCTGGATACATCCGGTCGATTATGGCTTGGACTATTCGGCGGTTTAACGGTATTGGAATCCGATTGGGTTTTCCGTCCCATGCCGCAGCCCAAAATCATCATCCATAAAGCCAGCCGGTTGACGGGCCGCTCCCGGACCGCCGAGCCTTTGAAAAGAGGCGATTCCTTTACCCGCCTGCATCCGGGCATCCTGTTTGACGTACAGGGATTGTATTATTACAATCCCGAAGCGCTGATTCTGGAATACCGTCTTAACAACCTGGATAACAACTGGATTGAACTGCCGCCTGGCAGCCGTATCCGCTACAACAGTCTGGCGCCGGGGGCTTACACCCTGCAACTCCGGGCCCGGGTCGGTGAAACCGTGTTTCATTTCCCCCAACTCGACTTTCCGTTTACCGTGCGTCAGCCATTCTGGCTTTCCTGGTGGTTTATCTTTATTATGATCGTTCTGGTCACCCTGCCCTTCATCTGGTATTTTAGATACAAGGCGCATCAAATCGCCGCCGTGAACCGGGCTTTACAGGAAAAAATCAGCCAGAGCACAAGGGAACTGGAGCTGACCGGCGCGTTGCTGGCCAATATCGTGGAACACTCCGGCCATATGCTGATCACGGTGGATATGAAAGGCCGCATCATCACCTGGAATAAGCGGGCGGAAGAAGTTTTTAACTACCCGAAATCCCACATTCTTCATAAATCCATAGACGTTCTGGACAGCCCGGAGGATGCGTGGCCCTTTGAAAAAATCATCCGAAAGGCCGCACAAAATGATGTGATACGCATGTTAGAACTGCGCAAAAAAAGCAGTGACGGCCGAATAGTGGAACTGGTGGCCTCCGCCACCGCCCTGAAGGATAAAAAAGGCAATGTGTCACTAATCAACCTGAACATGGAAGATTTCAGCGAGCACAACCGGGACCTGGAAGACCGTATCAACCGGGAACGCCTGCTGGCCGGCATCGAAGCCCTGAACCGCTTGCTGGCCACACTGTCCCATTACATCAACAACGCCATCGCCAGCATCAGCGGCATGGCGCAGCTGGTGAGTATGGACAAAAAATATCAGGATAAATTCAATGAGATCACCCGTTTTCAGATTAAGCGCATCCAGGCCGTGCTGGTTAGTTTAAGCGATCTGGTACGCTCTTTAAATATTAAAACCCGGGATTATGTGGGTGAAAAAGGCACCCTGTTCGATATTGAGCAACAAATCAACCGTTTTATTGAATCGGTTCAGAATAACCCTTCCCGGCAAATGAGTTTTTTAGATAAAAAGGAAGCCACCGACGATGACCAAGATTGATGTAGCCGTATGCGCGCCACACCCGGACGACGCCGAACTGTTTTGCGGCGGCGTGTTGCTTAAACTGAAAAAACAGGGCTATCGAACCGCCATAGCCGATATGACCCGCGGAGAACTGGGAACACGCGGGTCGGCGGAACAACGCGCCCGCGAAGCGCAAAAAGCGTCCGCGATTTTACAGGTGGACCAACGTGTCAATCTGAATATCGACGACGGACGGGTAACGGTAAACGAAGCCAATAAGGAAAAGGTGATCCGTTTGCTGCGTGACTGGCGGCCGGCCATCATACTGGCGCCCTTTCATGAAGACCGTCACCCGGATCATGTCCATACCTCGCGTCTGATCAGCGAAGCGGTGTTTTTCAGCGGTTTGCCCAAATGGGATACCGGCCAGCCGCCCTGGCGCCCCCGGCAGATTATTTACTATTTTATGCATCATCAGGAAAAGCCGTCTTTCATTGTCGATATCAGCGATGAATTTGCTCAAAAGATGGAGGCCGTCCGCGCCTATGGCAGCCAGTTTCATAACCCCGACTCAAAGGAACCGGCCACATATATCAGCGATCCCGCCTTCCTTAAAAACGTGGAAACCCGCGCCGCCTGGTACGGTTTCCAGATTGGTGTTGAATATGGTGAACCTTTTTTCGTAAAATCACCTGTCCGGGTAAACAACCTTTTGAAACAATTTACGTAACTTTCGCCAAAGAGATGAAGGATAAGGCATGGCATTCAAATTTACAGACGATGACCTGAAAAAGATCGAAGACGTACTTAAAACCCGGTTTAAAAAACGCGGGGATCAATTCCGCGCCGTTTTGGAAAACCCGGAAGAAGGCCGACGGCTGACCATCGAAATTTACCCAGAATTGATGATCGGTGATAAAAAAGGCATCCTGATATCCATTTTTACCCCCTACACCCATTCACAGCTGCATTTTTGTACCGGTTACGTGGCCAGCGAAGTGCTGGAAGAAGTCACCTTTTTTGCCGAATTCAGCGGACGTCTGTCGGGCATTATTGTGGAACGTCAGGCCGGCTGTTCCATTTTCACCAATGTGGATCGTCAACTGCTTTCCGGTGATTTCAGTCAGTTGGCGCCGGAAGTGATGCTTTCCGGCATCGCCTTGTCCCTCACCGAGCCCCTGCTTGGTAATGACCCGGCATCCTGACCGCGGAACAGGCCGTGCGTTACCTGCTTAAGCTCTACCTCAGTTACCTTTCCTTTGAACAAAACCTGTCCGCCCATTCCGTGGACGCTTACCGCCGCGACCTGGAACGTTACATCGACTATCTCGAAAAGCGGGACATCCGCCACGCGGATGATATCCGGCCGGAACAGGTACGCCAGTTGATTCAGATGTTGAGCGAATTGGGACTGTCCCCGGCCACCGTGGCCCGCAATCTCTCTTCCATCCGTGGATTTCATCATTTTTTAATTCGTGAAAACGAAACACAAAACGACCCGACCCGCCACATCGACCGTCCTCGCCTGCCGCGTAGCCTGCCTTCGGTGCTCAGCGCCGGGGAAATTGACCGTTTATGCGCCGTGCCGGAAATCCATACCCCTTTAGGCTTGCGTACCCGCGCCATGTTCGAACATATGTACGCCTGTGGTCTGCGTGTTTCCGAAATATTGACCATAAAAATACCGCATATCTGGTTTGAGGAAGGCATTGTACGCGTTTTTGGGAAAGGCAGCAAGGAACGCCTGGTGCCCATTTCCCCTACCGCTCTGCGTTGGATCAAGCGGTATCTCGACCAGGCCCGGCCGCTGTTGGCCAAAAGCCCCTCGGCGGGCAATGTGCTGTACCTGAACCGACTGGGAAAGCCCATGAGCCGCATGGGTTACTGGAAAATTCTGGACAAAGCGGCACGGCAAGCGGGCATCACCAAAAAAATACATCCCCATACCCTGCGCCATTCCTTTGCCACCCACCTGGTGGAAAACGGCGCCGATCTGCGCGCCGTGCAGGAAATGCTGGGCCATGTGGATATCAGCACCACACAAATTTACACCCACCTGGATCGCTCGGTGATTGAAAGGGAATACCACGCCTATCATCCCCGCGCCCGTTAATTATTTTAAGTTGAGAGAAACATTCATCATGCCAAATAGAATCATCTTCATGTTTATGACGTAAATTTGCTTGATACATATCACGAAGAACATCCGAAACAAAGCTAAATTAACCTCTTTTGTCCGGTACGAAAAAAAATTGTAATTTAAGCCGATTTTTAATCGTGAAACCTTTAACACATCCCTGATTCATACGACAATAACCGTTTGTCCCGGGAAAACACATGACTGACAACCTGTTACATATCCATCCCGTTTTTGACCGTATGCTGGGTCGGGCGGCAAAAGAAGAAAAACTGCGTCAACACGCCGCCGTATTCTGGCTGACCGGCCTGTCCGGTTCGGGGAAATCCACATTGGCCATTGCTTTGGAAAATGCCCTGTTTGAGTTGGGCTATCTGACCCAGATTCTTGACGGGGACAATATCCGCAGCGGTATCAATAACAATTTGGGATTCAGCGAGGACGACCGTCGTGAAAATATCCGACGCATCGCCGAAGTGGCGCGGCTTTTCGTGCAATGCGGTGTCATCACCATCAACAGTTTTGTCAGCCCCACGCGGGCCATGCGGCAACAGGCGCGGGAAATTATCGGTGATGACTTTTATGAAATATATGTCAATGCCCCGCTTGAAGTGTGTGAAGAACGCGACGTTAAAGGTTTGTACAAAAAGGCGCGACGTGGCGAAATCCCGAATTTTACCGGGATACATCAACCATACGAAGCGCCGACCCACCCCGATCTGGAAATCAATACGGCACAACAGGATTTGCAGACCTCTCTGCATCTGTTGCTGGAATTTGTCTTACCCATAATCAGAAAGAAAACACAATGAAGAATTTCAGACTGAACCATTTACGTGAGTTGGAAGCCGAATCCATTTATGTGATTCGCGAAGTGGCCGCCCAGTTCGAGCGTCCGGTGATGCTCTTTTCCGGTGGCAAGGATTCCATCGTTATGTTTCATCTGGCCATCAAAGCCTTTTACCCGGCCCGGCTGCCTTTTCCCCTGCTGCATATCGATACCGGCCACAATTTCAGGGAAACGTTGGAATTCCGCGACGCCCTGATGGAAAGAACCGGCACCCGTCTGGAAGTCCGCTATGTGGAAGATTCCATCAAGGCGGGCAAAGTGGCCGAGGAAACCGGCCCCAACGCCAGCCGGAACCGCGCTCAGACGGTTACCCTGTTGGATGCACTGGAGGAACTGAAAGTGGACGCGGCCATGGGCGGCGGTCGGCGCGACGAGGAAAAAGCGCGCGCCAAGGAACGGTTCTTTTCCCATCGCGATGAATTCGGCCAGTGGGACCCCAAAAATCAACGGCCGGAATTGTGGAATCTGTTTAACGGACGGAAAAACATGGGTGAACACTTTCGGGTTTTCCCCATCAGCAATTGGACCGAACTCGATGTTTGGCAATACATCGCGCTGGAAAACATCGACATCCCGTCCCTCTATTACACGCATGAGCGGGAAGTGGTGGAACGCGACGGCGTTCTGCTGGCCAAATCGCCCTACATCCAATTACGCGAGGGCGAAAGCTGGGAAAAACGAATCATACGTTTCCGTACCATCGGCGATATGACCTGTACCGGCGCCGTGGAATCACGCGCCGATTCCCTGACCGATATCATCAATGAGGTGGCTTCGAGCCGTATAACAGAACGTGGCGCCCGCGCCGACGACAAACGTTCCGAAGCGGCCATGGAAGACCGAAAAAAGGAAGGATATTTCTAAAAATGGATGCACAAACCCTGCTGCAAAATTATCACACCAGCGAACTGCTGCGTTTTACCACCGCCGGCAGCGTGGATGACGGGAAAAGCACTCTCATCGGACGCCTACTGTATGACAGCAAAGCCATCTTCGAAGACCAGATGGAAGCCATTGAACAGGCCAGTATGCGCACCGGCGCCGAAGATGTGAACCTGGCCCTGCTTACCGACGGTCTGCGTGCTGAACGCGAACAAGGCATTACCATTGATGTGGCGTATCGCTATTTTGCCACGCCCAAAAGAAAATTCATCATTGCCGATACACCGGGCCATGTGCAATATACCCGTAACATGGTTACCGGCGCCTCCACGGCCAACGCCGCGCTGATATTAGTGGACGCGCGTCACGGCGTGATTGAACAAACCCTGCGTCACGCTTTTATCGCTTCTTTGCTGCAAATCCCCCATGTGATCATCTGCATTAACAAAATGGACCTGGTGGATTATAAGGAAGATGTGTTTGAGGAGATACGCACCACCTTTATGGGCTTTGCTGCTAAGCTGGCCATCAAGGATATCCACTTTATACCCATCAGCGCGCTGAAGGGCGACAATGTTGTAAGGCGTTCCACCAAAATGGACTGGTATCAGGGCCCGACCCTGATGTACCTGTTGGAGAACGTTTACATCGGCAGCGATAACAACCATATCGACGCGCGTTTTCCGGTGCAGTTTGTCATCCGCCCCCAATCGGCCGAGTTTCCCGATTACCGCGGTTATGCCGGTCGCCTGGCCAGCGGCACCCTGCGCGTGGGTGACGAAGTGGTTGTACTGCCATCGGGCTTTTCATCCCGGATCAAAAGCATCGATTTTTACAAGGAACATCAGGACATGGCCTTCGCGCCCCAATCCGTAACGCTTACGCTGAAAGATGATATCGATATCAGCCGGGGAGACATGATTGTCCGCGCCAACAACCGGCCTCAGGTGAGTCAGGATATCGACCTGATGATCTGCTGGCTGAACGAAAAGGCTATGACGCCAGGCGGCAAGTATGCCCTGATGCACACTACCAATGCCGTACGGTGCATGATCAAAGAAGTGACTTATAAAATCGACATAAATACTTTGGATCGTAATACGGAAGACAAACATATCGGCATGAACGACATCGGACGGATAAAAATCCGCACCACCAAGCCGCTCTTTTTCGACAGCTACCGTAAAAACCGGGTCACCGGCAGCCTGATACTGATTGACGAAGCCACCAATGTAACCGTTGGCGCGGGTATGATTGTATAGCCGCTCAAGGGATAAACATAAAAGGGAAGCCTTAAGGGACTTCCCTTTTTTTATTCCCGCGACTCAACACAGGAGGGGAACAGACACTCCGCTTAATCAATCACCCGGCCCGGCGGATTTAAAACTCATCCGGCGCCGCCCGCCAGTTATCAAAGGCATCTTTATAAATCCGGTAAACCGCTTTCCCTTCAAAACTTTTGTGGCCACCAAACATCACCCGGCACACGCCCCGGGCGTATATTTGTGCCCGCCAATAGGTATGTTTCCCTTTACCGATCACTTTACTTATCTCCAAAACGCGCACTTCCTCAACAAGAGCGTTTTGCCCACCGGTCAGATAAGAGGCCAGTGTGACGGGCACTCTTTTTTCCAGTGAGCGGGAAACCGCCTCAACAATGACCCCTTCCGTGGGTGAAGCACAGGAAAGAACGCTCCCCAGGCAACTTAATACAATAAACCGACCCATCCGCGTAAAAGATGTTTTGATCATTGATTTAAATTGTTTTTTGAACTTTGATGGCGCTGTCTTTAGGCGATTTCGCGACAATATCCGCCGGTTTGATCGTCATGCTTTTTAATTCAGCAATGTTGCGCTGTATGGACAACAAGCTCAATATCAGGGCAACAATGGCAATGAAGACAATACCCCCTCCCAAACCGATTAAGGCATTTTTGCGATATTCGGATTTGGCTTGCTTTTTCATAGCCAGGGCCTTTTCCGCGTCAAACAGTTCATTTTGATACGCTCGGTCGATCCGGGCGATGGTATCACGCCAGGCGCGGTTTTTATTTTCAAAGGTGTTATAAAACAGCGTAAGGGCCCGGGCCTGCTCACCGGTTTCAAGTTTGGATAACAACGGCATAAAGCGCTGTGTGGCTTCTTTTTGACGATTGATGTCGTTATATAAGTTGTAATAGGCGGCGATCATATTATCCAACGCCTTTTCACGCTGCGACGGATCAAATCGTGATATAACCGTGGCGACATGGGCAATAAAAGCCTGACCGTCCCGTGGATTCTTACGGCCAAAACGAGACAATTTCGATAAAAATGCCCCATCTTCTTTATTGAAATAAGGAACCGCCCGGGCCAGTACCTTCATGTTTTGCACGGCCTGGTCTGTTGTCCCGCGGGTATAGGCCAATAAACTTTGCAAGACCTTATAACGGTTACCCATATCGAACTTTTCCAGGATGGTGATATAACTGTCCAGTAAACGCTTTTTATCAACAAAACTCCCGGCATGCACGCTGTTAAATCGAAAATCGAGTTGCGATTGAATGCCGTAGGTATCAATCTTCCAACGTCTCCAATAATCGTAATGACCTTTGTTTTTCCAGAGAAATTTTTTAGGAGGCAATAATTCCTTCATACGGGCTATGCGCTGGTCATATTTTACCCGCGAACTGTCCGTTTGTTGCGGATTGTCATCATTCCCGGCAATGGTTAAGTAGGAGGATTCGGTTGCATTTTGGGTTTGTGTATTTATTTGTTTTGCCGGCTTAAGCGCGTGTTTAATCTCATCCAGTGAGACGGTTACCGGCGGCGGATAGGCCGCTTTTTCCACGGTGGGCTTCAGGGATGGGGTGAGTCCCCATAAAAACAAAAAGACGCTGATGACCATGGCCAGCAGCACCACTCCCACCAAAGAAAGAAAGAAGATATGCGACGTACGAAAGACTATCTTCTCTTCAAATTTATCCAGGGAAATGAATTTCATGATGCCTCCTGTGATTATGGATTTAGGAAATATGGGTTATCCGACTATTAGCCAGGCCGCAGCTATAACAAAAAGGTTTAATACATTTTTTATGCCAAAAAAATAATTTTTTCGTAAACGTCTTATTATCAAGGATTTAAACTAAATACTACATGGATATAAATATGTAAAAGTACACATATTAATATGTAAATGGGAGTAGATTTATAATTTTAAGTAAATAGGCAAAGCAGAATATCGGTTTCTTAAAAGGACTTGAATGCTTGAACGGACTTTTTGAAGTACAAACGCATGTAGAGTCGCCCCGTATGACACAAGCGGAGGCATTTTGGATAATGGCAAGGGTTTTCACATAATATATTATTAAACTCTTAGCGTCCTGGTGCCTTTGCGGTTTTAATCCTTATGTCAAAGGGGAGCATGCAAAAAAGATACCTCGCTCCGCTCGACATGACATGGTAGATGGTGGGCAAAACAAATCCCCCATTTACATTTTACATCGGCTTTTTTACATGCTTTTGGATAATGGATACTTCGCCGTGCCCGTTTGACATGGCAGGTGCCTTTGCGGTATGCTTCCTTTCATCAAATGAATGATGGTTTTCGTCTTATTCCTGGAAATTGTTTTTCAAAACATGTTCGATGCGCAGCACATCCCCGTCCACTTCCGCCGGTTGCATATCCAACAGACGGCATACCAGGGGATACACATCGATGTTGCGCACCATGCCGGTGTGGTATCCCTTTTTAAAAGCCGGCCCCACGGCGCGAAACACACCGTGCATATCGAGAAAACGGTTGTCATAGCCATGGCTCCCCTTACTTTGCAACGGCGCATCCCATTGCAAAAAACAACCCGGACGGGCAACCACCACAAGGTCGCCGATCATGGGGTTATCCCTGAAATGATAATATGCCGGTAGGTTTTCCCGGGTATAAATATCACACATCCGTGCGTAAGGCTTTAGTCGTTGGCGTATGGTGTCCAACACCGACTTTTCGGCAAAAAAACCGGCAACCGGTCCCCTGCCGTTCACCTGATAATCCAGACCCGCGAGCCGCTCCTTAATCGGGATGACACACTGAGGGGAAAGGGCCGTCATACCATGATCGGACACCAGAATCACATTCACGCTGTCCTGTAAACCGGCGGCGCGAATGGTTTGGAAAATACCTGCCAGGGCTTTATCCAACCGGGCCATGACTTCCGCTATGTGTGGTGATTCCGGGCCATATTGATGACCCGCGTCATCCGTATCACTGAAATACATGGTAATCATACGCGGACGTTGTGCGATAGGCAGAGCCAGATATTCCTTTAGCTTTTCGATACGTCGGGCATGACTCAAATGATGATCGTAATAGCTCCAATAATCCGGACGCCGGGCGGCATCATCCACTTCGGAGCCGACCCAGAAGATACTGGCGCTTTTCAGGCCGTTTTTCCGGGCGGTTACCCACAGGGGTTCCCCGCCATACCAATGCGCGGGAAAAAGGCTGCGGGCTTTTCGTTTGATAACATGCTGTTCCCCGTTGGCAGGGTTAAGGAAGATGTTATAAACTATGCCGTGATGAACCGGGTACAGGCCGGTAACCAGGCTATAATGATTGGGTAAGGTTTTACTCGGGAAAACAGGTTGCAGGGAGGTGGCGGTCACGCCGTTTTCCTCCATCATTTTCAGGGTCGGGAAAGAGCCGCGCGCCGGGTAATCCCAACGGCATCCATCCCAGGATATCAGTAACACATACGGTTTGGCCGTAAGCAGCTCAATCAAAAGCAACAGTAAAAAAAACAGGCGAAACATCCGATTCCTTTCCGGGCTTAACTAACAGGTTTCATAAATGCGCTGACGGTTACAAAACGATAACCGCGTTTTTTCAATTCCCTGATCAGACTGTCCAGCGATTCATAGGGGAAATCCTTTTCACGCTCACTTCCGAGATGCATCAGGATAATTTTTCCTTCCAGGCCTTTTTGGGCTTCCAATTTCAGAAAATGATCGCGAATTTCCGCCGCGCTCCGGTACAGCGATGAAGAAGGGTCGCGCACCCAGTCCCAGGAGTCGCAGCGCGCCGACCAGCCGATGTGACGGAAACCGGTTTCCGCTGCCCAGCGCAAAATCCGCGGGTTGATTTCGCCGAAGGGCGCCCGCCAGTAGGGCTTAAGTTTCCCCCCGAACCGCCGGCTAAAAATACTGTCGGTTCGCAGCAGTTGGTTTTTAAAACGCGCTTCGGTCATCGAGGCGCGTGTTTTGTTGGTACCGTCAATTTCCAGATTGGTAAAATGAGGATGATTATAGGTATGATTACCGATCTCATGACCATCCCGCAGAATACGCCGCACCAGTTCCGGGTAATGTTCCATAAAACGGCCGGTCAGAAACATGGTACAGCGGATATGATTCTCTTTGAGGATATCAAGAATCTGTTCGGTTCCCTTATTGCTTGAGCCGCCGTCAAAGGTCAGCGCCACGGCTTTTTCGCTGGTCTTAAAGTAATATATCGCCCGGCTGAGGCGGCGCAATCGGGCGCTGCTGTAATGAATGGTAAAGGAATCCAACAGGCTGCTTTGTCCGGCGGCGTTTAAAGTCCATAAAGCCACATGGTTGGCGCCATCGTTAAGAACAAGCGCCGGCAGGTCTCCATCCGCGGACGAGGCGTACGTTAATTTTCCGTTAATAACCAGATTAACGCTCCCGTTGCGCAAACCGTTGACGCTTAAAAGCAACTTCCGCCCCAGGTCCAGACGGACACTGTCCATGGACGGGGTTTCCGTTCGCGGATCATAAACCGAGTCGGCAAAAGAAACGCCGGGAGGGGGGGAGGCCGACGAATTGCTTTCGGGTGCCATAAAGTAGTAGAGGATGATGTTACTAAGTAGAATAAAAGCGCCCAGCCAAAGCAGTTCCCGGGTGGGTTTATAGCGTTGCCATAGATCCCCCGCCCGCCAAAGCCAGGCGTGGCGCGGCCCGCAAAAGATATGATGAAAACGGGTGTATTGACATTGACTGCACACCGCCGCCTTGCAGTAATAACATTTGCGTGCGGTGAACTTTTGCGGATGATTGATACAAGCTTCCCTGGAACGGGCCACGGCTTAATCTCTTTCGGTTAATAAATCGCCACGAATGAAGTGACAACTTAAAAATATAGAAATAAAAGCGCTAATTTTTTCATTCAAATTTCCGGCATCCAGATGATTTATTCCATTTGTTTCTATATCGGTTTAGGTACGAGACCGGCCCACCGTCGTTTGATATCATTAAATAAAAATTAAATACTTACACGATAAAATGATGAAAAGGACATTCTTTCTTTACACTGACGGAACATATTCCGGGCTATTTGATTTGAATTTATCGCAAGAATTGACGAGCATATAAGGAACTTTCTCCATATTCCGGAAACTCATGAAAAAAACACTTGTCATCGTTTGGTTGCTGGCTCCGTTATTGACGGCACAGGGATTTTATTTCGGACGGAACAAAGTACAATATACCCGTTTCGACTGGCAGGTGATGGAAACGGAACACTTTAACATCTATTACTATCCGGAAATGGAAGACATGGCCCGCCGCGGCGCGGCATTGGCCGAAGAGGCCTTCCGCGATCTGCAACCGCGTTTCAATCATTATATCAACCGGCGCATACCGCTTATTTTTTACAGCACCCATTTGCATTTTCAACAAACCAATATCACACCGGGGTTTATCCCGGAAGGCGTGGGTGGCTTTTTTGAATTCATTAAAGGCCGGGTAGTCATTCCTTCCAATGGCAATTTGCATAATTTTCGCCATGTGATACGCCATGAACTGGTACATGTGTTTATGCACGCCAAGGTCAGCACCGTTCTGCGTGATCATAACAAAGTGGACGGCCCGTTTCCGCCGCTATGGTTCACGGAAGGCCTGGCCGAGCTATGGTCCACCGATTGGGATGCCCGTGGCGAAATGATCATTAAAGATGCCGTGCTTAACAACTACGAACTGGGTCTGAAAAATATCTATGTGGTCAACGGCACCTTCTCCATGTATAAAATCGGTCAGCATATTTTGGGTTATATCAGTCAAAAATACGGAGCGGACAAACTGCTGTTGATCATGACAGCACTCTGGAAGCATGAAAAATTTGAAGACGCCTTTCAGGAAGCCATCGGTAAGGATTACGAAGAATTTGACAAGGAATATCTCTATTATCTCAAGAAAAAATACTATCCGTTGATGGCCCGTACCGACTTTATCAGCCAAAAAAGCGATGCGCTTCAGGAAGAAGGCTTTAACTTTAAACCGGTCTATTATCGTGAAAAGGATCGTGACGCGGTGCTTTATCTCGGCAATCACTCGGGTTACGCTTCCATTTTTTTGCAATATACGGATATCGGGGATGAGGAAGAGCCGCCGGAGCCGGAGGTATTGGTACGTGGCGAGGCCACATCCGATTTTGAATCTTTTCATATTTTCGATTCAAAAATCAGCGTTAGCAGGGCAGGTTTGCTGGCCTTTTCGGCCAAAAGCGGTGCCCACGATGTGCTTTATATTTATAACGTGCCGGAACGTCGGCTTCTGGGCAAAATGCCGCTTGAAACAACCGACGGCACGCAACTGGCCGGCATTTATTCCCCGTCCTGGGATGCGACCGGCGAGCGGTTGGTTTTTAGCGGTTTATCCATGGCCGGTTACAAGGACCTTTATCTGTTTGATTACCGGCGCAAGCGCCTGAAACGGCTTACCCGCGATGTTTATGACGATTTCGATCCTGTATTTACACCACGGGGACGCATCATTTTTGGCTCCGACCGGGGCGCCTTTGGCGGAGAAGGCGCCACCAATTTATTTAGCTGCGACAGCAACGGCACGGATATCCGCTACCTGACATACGGCCGGCAACACGATGCCGCGCCGGCGGTGAGCGCGGACGGGCAATGGCTGGCCTTTACCTCCGACCGGGAAGGCACGGCCAACATCTATCTGATGCGCCGCCCGTTTCAGGCCGGCCTGCCGCAAACAGCGCGGCTCACACGGGCCGTGGGGACCTTGTTTGACCCGGCCTGGACACCCGACGGCGATCTGTTGTTCAGCGCTTTTGAAAGCCGCCGTTTTCAGATCCGCCGTATGAACAATGTGCTGCGTCAACAGGATACGCTCGCCTTTCAGCCGCTGCGCTTTGCACCGCCCGCGGCAGACGGCTGGCTCTACCCGACCATCAGCGCCAAAGGCATCCGCGCCAAACGCCGTTATGAAAAAGAATACACACTCGATATCGCGCAATCCCAGCTTTCTCAGGACCCTGTTTTCGGCACCACCGGTGGCGCCGCCTTTTCCTTTTCCGATGTGCTCGGCAATGACATCTATAATATTCTGGTGTATAACAATGCCCGTACCAGTTCGGATATTCTGAGCAGTTTTAATTTTGCCGTCAATCATATCTCCCTGGAAAAAAAGGTCAATTACGCTTACGGTGTCTTTCGTTTCGCGGGAGAATATTTTAATCCCGAAGACGCCTTTTATTATGAAGACCGGGCCGGCGGCAGCATCAGCATATTCTATCCCCTGTCCACCTTTTCGCGTATTTCTTTCAGCCAGAGTTTAAGCTATTCCGATAAAAACTGGGGCTTCGGGCGGCGGCGCTTTGCCTGGCTGAACGCCTCTTTTCTTTCCTTTGTCCACGATAACGCCCTGTGGACACCCACCGGGCCCATCGACGGTTGGCGATTTAATGTTACACTGGGCAACACCTATGATTTCGCTTTTAATAATGTTAATTACCTGACGGGTCTGTTCGATTTCAGATACTATCAACGCCTTTCCCTGCGCACCTCCTACGCGGTAAGGCTTTATACCCTGTTTAACGCCGGTAAAGAGGCGCGGCAATTTTACTTTGGCGGCAGTTGGGACCTGCGCGGCGTACCTCGTTGGTCTTTACATGGACAACGTATTTTCCTTGTCAGTCAGGAATTCCGTTTCCCGCTGGTGGATGCCGTGGGCGTAAAACTGCCCTTTTTATCACTTGGCTTTCGTTCCATACGCGGCGCCGTGTTTCTGGACGCGGGTAACGCCTGGAACGATACACTGACTTCCGTGCGCGGCAGCTACGGGCTGGGTGTGCGTCTGCCACTGGGCTTCCTTGTTTTGCGCTGGGATTTTGGCCGCCGCACGGATTTCCGCGATTGGGATCAGGGCGGGTTCACTCAATTTTTCTTCGGATGGGATTTTTAAGATGCGCCGCGATAGTTTGATCCTTATACTGAGTATGATGCTGGTGGCCTGTGGCGCGCCGAAACTGTCCCACACACCGCTTCCCTCCTACGAAGATAACGATTTTATACCTAAGGCAGGGCCCACGCATGTCATCCCTTCACGGTTACTGGATATCGGCTACGCCCCCACTCCGCGTTTAACCCGGCGGGGCGCGAAACT